>JANSYR010000006.1 GCA_024742285.1 bacterium
CGCGCTCCATCATCGTCGCGAGGTCGCGGTTGGTCGCCGCGACGAAGCGCACGTCGACCGAGAGCGGGGCCGCGTTGCTCCCGAGCGGCTGCACCTCCCCGTCCTCCACCGCGCGCAGCACCTTCGCCTGGAGCGGCACGGGGAGCTCGCCCAGCTCGTCGAGGAAGAGCGTGCCGCCGTCGGCCTTGGCGAACTCACCCACCTTGTCCGCCGTGGCGCCGGTGAACGCGCCCTTGACGTGCCCGAAGAGCACGCTCTCGAGCAAGGTCTCGGGGATGGCGGCGCAGTTCACGGTGACGAAGGGCCCGGCGCTCCGCGGGCTGTTGAAGTGGATGGCGTGCGCCGTCAGCTCCTTTCCCGTCCCGCTCTCGCCGCGGACGAGCACGGTGATGTCCGTGTCCGCGACCTGCTCGATGATCTCCTTGACCTCTCGCATCTTCGGGCTGTCGCCGCCCATCAGGAGGCCATCGACGTCGCTCCGGACACGACCGCGAAGGCTGCGAACCTCTTCTTCGAGGGCGCGATTCTCGAGGGCTTTCGAGAAGGCGAGCTCGAGCTCTTCGACCTCGAAGGGCTTGCGCAGGAAGTCCGCCGCACCGAGCCGCATCGCGTCCACGATCGTGCGCGCCTGCCCGTGGCCGGAGAGCATGACGACCGGGATCTCCGGCGCGCGCTGCTTCAGCCGTCGCAGCGTCTCGAGTCCGTCGATCCCCGGAAGCACGGCGTCGAGCGTGATGATGTCCGGACGCACCTGGTCGAGCTCCGCGAGCGCAGTCTCGCCGTCCTCGGCGGAGTACACGCCGTAGCCCTGGCGCGCTGCCAGCGTCTCCAGGTATTCGCGGATCCCCGGATCGTCATCGATCACGAGAACCGTGGTCCGTTCACTCATGTTCGGGCTGGAACTCCCGGAGCGAGAACGACGGGTGAATCGTTTTCGCCACAATGCTTTCCCGCGGCCGGCGGTCGATCACCGACCAAACTCTGTTCGATTTCCGAGCTGGCGGGATTCCTCTCCGGGTAGTGGCCGAAGAGTAGCCATAGGTGGACATCCTTTTCCGTCACAATGTGGAAAAGAATTCCAGATATGGATACTCGGTGTCCCGGTGGGAAACCCCTTTCCCTCATCGGCGCGCGTGGGGGGAGCCTTTGGATCAATTCCGCGGGGAACCCCACGGATTTCGGGAGCTTGCCCCCCTTTTGCACCCAGCAATCCCCCGAGGGCGCAGCGCGGCGGCATCCGCCCCGCGACCGGGGACCGATGCTAAAGAAGGGGCTTCCGAATCCCGAAATCCCCGGAGGAGGACGGGTGGGTCGGGGCCTGCGCCCCGATCGAACCGCGTCGCCCTCCCCTCCCTCTCAAGGGAACCCAGGAAGGAAGCATGACCGCCGCCCCCCCGTCGTCGAGCGAGAAGATCCGCGTCCTCTGTGTGGCCGGCGCCCGGCCGAACTTCATGAAGATCGCTCCGCTGATGCACGAGTTCGCCCGTCGGGCGGACCGCTTCGAGCCGATCCTCGTCCACACGGGGCAGCACTACGACAAGGCCATGTCCGACTCCTTCTTCAAGGATCTCGGAATCCCCGAGCCCGACGTGAACCTGGGGGTCGGGTCCGGAACCCACGGACACCAGACCGCGCAGGTCCTCATGAAGATCGAGGACCTGTTGGTCGAACGGCAGCCCCACGTCGTACTCGTGGTCGGCGACGTCAACTCCACGATCGCGGCGACCCTCGCCGCCGTGAAGCTGCACATCCCGGTGGCCCACGTCGAATCCGGTCTTCGTTCCTGGGACCGGGAGATGCCCGAGGAGATCAACCGCGTCCTGACCGACTCGGTCTCGCACTGGCTCTTCACGACCGAGCCGTCCGCAGAGGAGAACCTGCTCCGCGAGGGCATCCCCGCGGAGAAGATCCACTTCGTCGGCAACGTCATGATCGACACGTTGCTCGCGCACAAGGCGCGCGCCCAGGAGCTCGACACCCTCGAACGACTGGAGCTCACGCCGGGCGAGTACGCCGTCCTGACGCTCCACCGCCCGAGCAACGTCGACCACGCAGAGCAGCTGGCGAAACTCTTCGAAGTCCTCGGCCGCCTCAACCGGGAGATCCCGGTGGTCTTTCCGATCCATCCCCGGACGGCCAAGGCCGTCGCCGACAATCTCGGCGGTGTGACACCGGACCTGCATTTGACTGATCCGCTCGGCTACCTCGACTTCCTGAGGTTGCTGACGGATGCTCAGATGGTGCTCACGGATTCCGGTGGCATCCAGGAAGAAACCACCGCGCTAGGCGTTCCGTGCCTTACACTTCGCGAGAGCACCGAGCGCCCGGTCACGGTCACCGAAGGAACCAACGAGATCGTCGGAACGGATCCGAAGGACATCGACGCAGCCATTCAACGGCTGCGCAGCGGCGCCCCGCGCGAAGGCAAGCGCCCCGCGTTGTGGGACGGAGAAGCCGCTGTCCGGATCGTCGACATTCTCGAGCGCGATGTCCTCGCGGCACGCGCGAAACAAGAATCGGGATCTGCCTGACGATGGCTGATGCGACGAGAATGACGACCGACGTGGTCGCCGGCGAAGGCGACGACCGCAAGGCCGTCTACATCACCTGCGGCACGATCGTCGCGCTCTTCGGGATCTACTTCCCGATCCTGCGCAACATGGTCCACCACTGGAGCGTGGTCGAGGACTACCAGCACGGGTTCATCATCGCCCCCCTCGACGTGTACTTCGCCTATCAGAAGCGATGGGAGCTCGAGGACGCCAAGATCGAGGGCTCCTGGCTCGGCCTGATCCCGCTGGTGATCGGCGTGACGAGCCTGATGATCGGCCGGCTCGGCACCGAGCTGATGACGATGCGCAGCGGCTTCCTGTTCACGCTGATCGGACTCGTGCTCCTGCTCCTCGGCAAGGAGATCTTCCGGATCCTCGCGTTCCCGCTCTTCTTCCTCTTCCTGATGGTGCCCCTTCCCCAGTCACTGGTGAACACCGTCGCCTTCCCGCTCCAGCTGATCGCCGCGAAGTCGGCGGTCCTGAGCCTGCAGGAGATCGGGATCCCGGCCCTCGTCGAGGGCAACATCATCCACCTCGCCCATACCGAGCTCTTCGTCCACGAGGCGTGCAGCGGCCTGCGCAGCCTGATGGCCCTCATCACCCTGGGCGTCGTCTTCGCCTATTTCTTCAAGCCGGGCGTTCTCTGGGTCCAGCTCGTCCTCGTCGCCTCGACGATCCCGATCGCGATCTTCGTGAACGCGTTCCGGGTCGCGCTCACGGGCTATCTGGCGCACCACGACGAGAGCCTCGCCTCGGGCACGATCCACGACCTCCAGGGCGTGTTCACCTTCGTGCTCGCATTCATCATCCTGCTGGGCGAAGGTCGGCTGATCGAATTCCTCACGGGTCTCCGCGATCGCAGCCGCGACGCGGGGGATGCCGCAGGAGATGCCCCGGCATGACCGCCAAGATCGCCGCCGCCCTCGTCTTCCTCGTGCTCAACGGATACGTCTACTGGTATCTCGGAAGCGAGGAAGTCATCCCGCCGCGCGCCCAGTTCTCGCTCTTCCCCAACGAGATCGAGGATTGGCGATGCACGGGCCGCGAGGTCCTCGACGACAAGACCGTCAACAATCTGATGGTCACCGACTACATCGCGTGCAACTTCGTGAGCCCCGAGGCCGCCGCGCAGAGCCATCTCTACATCGGCTACCACGAGCGTCAGACCCGCGACCGCGAATCGGGGAAGGCGACGGTGATCCATCCGCCGGAGCACTGTCTGCCGGGCTCCGGCTGGGACGTGATCGACTCGCAGGTCGTGCCGATCTCGCTCATGCGAAACGGCGTCGCGGACGGCGTCCAGGGCGAAGCGAAGCGCTTCGTGATCGCCAAGGGCAACCAGCGGGCCCTGGTGTACTTCTGGTACCACTCGCGCGGCCGCGTGATCGCCCAGAGCCATCACAAGATCCTCTACATGTTCCTCGATCGGGCCCGCGAGGGCCGGACCGACGGCTCCCTCGTCCGGTTCACGACCCCGATCGTGCACGGCGACGAAGCGGCAGCGGAGGCCGTGTTCCAGGAGTTCGCGGGCCTCGTGACGCCGATGCTCGATGACTATGTTCCGAACTAGTCCCGAGCCGGCTCCGAACTAGTGCCTGCTTTCCCATGAAGATCCTCTTCATCACGCACTACTTCCCGCCGGAAGTGAATGCCCCGGCGAACCGGACCCACGAGCACTGCCGAAGGTGGGTCCAGGACGGTCACGAGGTCACCGTCATCACGGGGGTCCCCAACCATCCTCGCGGCGTCATCTTCGACGGCTACGAGAATCGTCTCTTCCAGGAAGAGACGATCGACGGGATCCGCGTCCTTCGGACCTGGATGTACCTCACGCCGAACTCGGGCTTCGCGAAGCGCGTCGTCAACTACCTGGGCTTCATGGTCACCGCGATCCTCGCGTCGTTCCGGGCAGACCGCCCGGATCTCGTCGTCGCGACCAGCCCGCAGTTCTTCGTCGGGGTCGCCGGCGCGATCGTCTCGAAGCTGAAGCGCCGCCCCTTCGTCCTCGAGATCCGGGACCTGTGGCCGAAATCGGTCGTGGAGCTCGGCCAGCTCGGCTCGGGACCGATCCTCTCGGTGCTCGAAGCCCTCGAGAGGTGGCTCTACCGGAGTGCCGCCGGCGTCGTCGTCAACACGCGGACCTTCCGCGGACACATCCGCGAGCGCGGTGTTCCCGACGACCGGATCGAGCTGATCTACAACGGGATCGACCCCGCCCTCTTCCAACCGCGCCCCCCGAATCGCGAGCTCCTCGCGAAGCACGATCTCGACGGTCGCTTCACCGTCGCCTACGTGGGCACCCTCGGCATGGCCCACGGACTGACCCTGCTGATCGACGTCGCCGAACGGATGAAGGCGCGGTCCGAGCTGCGCTTCGTCCTGATCGGGGACGGTGCGGATCGGGCGAAGCTCGAGGAGGAGGTCCGCCGTCGCGGATTGGACAACGTGGTGATGCTCGGGCTCCAGCCGCGGGAGGCGATGCCCGAGTGGATCGCCTCGATCGATCTCCTGCTCGTGATGCTGCGGGACCTGCCGGTCTTCGAGACGGTGATCCCGTCGAAGATCTTCGAGTTCCTGGCCCAGGAGCGCCCCGTCGTCCTCGCCGCCAAGGGCGAGATCCGCCGGATGATGGAGGAGGCGGGGGGCGCGCTCGTCATCGATCCGGAAGCCCCGGACCAGATGGTCGCCGCGATCGAGCGCGTGATGGACGCGCCGGACGAAGCCCGCACCCGCGCGGAATCCGGCCGCCGGTGGGTCGACGAGGGCTTCCTCCGCGACGACCTGGCGCGGCGGATGGCGACGTTCCTGGAAGCGACCCTCGAACGCGACCGCTAGGCGGACGCGGCTCGAGGCGACCGCGCTAGCCGCGGACGTCGACTTCGCAGTCGCGGATCTTCTGCAACAACGTCTTGTAGCTGATGCCGAGTCGCGATGCGGCGCGCTTCCGGTTCCAGCCGGTCTGCTGCAGCATTTGCTCGATGGCTTCGCGCTCCACTTCCTGCGCGAAACGACGCCCGACCTCCTTGAGCGGCAGCTCGCCGGCGGTCTCCTCGATCTCCTCGAGCATCGCGTCGAGCTCCGCCCGACGCCCACTGCGATCGGCGCGCGACCGTGACAGCTCCCGGAGGATGGACTCCTCGTTCTCGAGGACGACCACGCGCTTGATCATGTTCTCCAGCTCGCGGACGTTGCCCGGGAAGTCGTAGGCGTTGAACGCCTCGATCAGGCGTTGGGAGAGTCCGGCGCGCGGCCGCTCGTAGAGCGCCGCGTAGCGCGAGAGGAAGGTCTCGACGAGGAGCGGCACCTCGTCGCGACGTTCGCGCAGGGGCGGGATGTCGATCGCGACGACGTTCAGGCGGAAATAGAGGTCTTCACGGAACTCCCCGCGAGCGACCATGTCGACGAGGGAGCGGTTCGTCGCACAGACGACGCGGACGTCGACGCGGACCTCGCGATTGCCGCCGAGGCGCGTGAACTCCTGGTCCTGGAGGACCTGAAGGAGCTTCGCCTGGAGCGACGGACACATCTCGCCGATCTCGTCGAGGAAGATCGTGCCGCCGCTCGCGAGCTCGAACTTGCCCTGCTTGCGGCCATTGGCGCCGGTGAAGGCCCCCTTCTCGTAGCCGAAGAGCTCGCTCTCGAGCAGATCCGTCGGAAGCGCGGCGCAGTTCACCTTGACGAAGGGACCCGTCGCGCGGGTCGAGACCGCGTGGACCTCCCGCGCGACGACTTCCTTGCCGGCGCCACTCTCGCCCTGGATCAGGACCGTCACGTCGGTGTCGCCGATCTGTTCGATCACGGCGCGGATCTCGCGCATGGCGGGACTGACCCAGATCCGTTGCCCGACGTCGGCGCCCTCTCGAGTCGCGTCACGACGAGGCACGCTATGGAGGCCGAGCCGATCGAGCGCGGCATCGAGCTCGGCCTCTTCGAAGGGCTTGGTCAGGTAATCCGCGGCGCCGAGCTGCATCGCCTGCACGATCGTGCCCGCCTTCCCGACGACCGACACCATCAGGACCGGCACGTCGGGCCAGGTCTCCCGGATCCGCGCGAGCGCGGCGAGCCCGTCGGTCCCGGGCATCATCACGTCGAGGAGCACGAGATCCGGGTCCGCGCCGTTCTCGAGCAGCGCGAGCGCGCGCGCGCCGTCGTCGCACGTGTCCACGTCGAACCCGCGGGTCTCGAAGAGCGTCGCCAGATAGGCGCGCATGCCCTCCGCGTCGTCGACGATCAGCGCGCGCAGGCGGCGCGGTGCTTCCTCGTCCGTATTCCCGCGATCGGGTCGGGCGCTCATCGGGTCTCTCCTTCCGGTCGCGCCTCGGAGGCGTCGGAGGCATCGGAGGCATCGGAGGCATCGGAGGCGTAGCTCCGGGAATCGGGGGAAGCGGACGCGCAGGGCAGTCCGAAGACGAAGCGCGCTCCGCCGAGCGCGCCTTCCTCGACGTGGATCTGGCCGCGGTGGGCCTCGATGATCCGGCGGCAGAGGGCGAGTCCGATGCCGAGGCCACGGACCTCGCCGGCGAGGGCGCCGCGGACGTAGGGCGCGAAGAGACGTCCGCGATCTTCGGGCGGGATCCCGGGCCCGTCGTCCTCGACCGACACCCAGGTGAGGCCGCTGCCGTCGGTGGGCGTCTCGGTCGCGACCCGGATCACGCCGGCGGAGCGGCCGTAGCGGATCGCGTTGGTCAACAGATTCGTCATCACCTGCTCGATGCGCCGCGCATCGAGGGGGAGCACGGGATCCGGGGCATGCAGGCGCATCTCGACCTTGATGCCCCGCTCCTCGAGCATCGGCACCAGGGCCTCGAGGGGCGCCTCGATCACCTCGTGGAGATCCGTGGGCGCGACCTCGATCGCGAAGGGCGTCGCCGGATCGGTTCGCGCTTCGAGCAGGTCGCCCACGAAGTCGTCGAGGCGTCGGCAGGCCTTCAGGCTCTCGGCGACGAAGCGGCGCTGCTCGTCGTTGAGTGCGCCATGCCCCTCGTTCTGCAGCAACCGACCGAACCCCGAGATCACCGTGATCGGCGTCCGGAACTCGTGGCTCACGAGATGGATCAACTCCGTTCGCGCTCGCGCCTGGTCGTCGAGCCGCGCCTCGAGCGCCGCGATCCTGTCGCGGGCCTCCTCGAGGGAGGTGATGTCCGAGGCACGGGGCATCCGGGGGCGTCCATTCGGGCAGCGCCCCGCAGTCGGCGCGACCGGGGGGCAGTGGTAGAGTCCGCGCGTCCGGACGAGCCCGGACCACGCGTGCGCTCGTGGATTCATCGGCCCCCTGGAAAGCCCCCTTGATGGGATTTCCCTTCATCCAGGCCAGCCCGCCCCGCACGCCTACGCAGCCCGACCGCACGCGACCGGCAACGCTGGCGCGGCGACGAACGAGGAGCCCAGCGGACCGGTGGCCGCCCGAAAGAGCAAGGGGAAAGCAGCGAAGACGCAGGCCGGCGGGCCCGAGGGCGCCCTCGATGAGGCCCGCGCGCGAATCGCGGAGCTCTCCGAGGCCCTCCGACGTCACGATGCCCTCTACTACCAGGAGGACGCGCCGGAGGTCAGTGACGCCGAATACGACGCCCTCCAGCGCGAGCTCCTCGCCCTCGAAGCCGATCACCCGGAGCTCGTCCTCCCCGACTCGCCGACGCAGGTCGTGGGCGCCGTGCCCGCCGACGGCTTCGAGACCGCGCCCCATCGCTCGCCGATGCTCTCCCTCGACAACGCGATGGACGCGGACGAGATGCGCGCCTTCGACGCGCGGATCCGCCGCATGCTCGCTTCGGAGACCGGGCAGGAAGAGGACGCGATCGGCGCGTTCGACTTCATGGCCGAGCCCAAGCTCGACGGCTCGGGGATCGAGCTGATCTACGAAAAGGGCCGCTTCGTCCAGGGTCTCACCCGGGGCGACGGACAGACCGGCGAGGACGTGACGACGAACCTGCGCCACGTCCCCTCGATCCCCGAGACCCTGGCGACCGACGACCCACCGGAGATCGCGAGCGTCCGCGGCGAGATCGTCCTCCCCCTCGCGGCCTTCGAGACGCTGAACACGGGCCGCATCGAGCGCGAGCTGCGCCCCTTCGAGAACCCCCGCAACGCCGCCGCCGGCAGCCTCCGGCAGATCCACGACATCGACTACGCGCGCCTCCGCAGCCTCGAGTTCCGCGGCTACGCCCTGGCGGAAGGTCGCCCGGAGGCGTTCGAACGCCAGAGCGAGACCCTCGACCTGCTCGCCGCCTGGGGCTTCGTGATCAGCCCGGAGATCGAAGTCTGCACCGGAGTCGACGCCGCGATCGCCTACCACGAGGCACTGCTCTCGAAGCGCGGCGACCTGCCCGTCGAGATCGACGGCACCGTCTTCAAGGTCGACCGACTCGATCAGCAGGAAGCGCTCGGGACCCTCGCTCGCGCCCCGCGCTGGGCCATCGCCTTCAAATTCCCACCGGAGCAGGCGGAGACCCTCCTCGAGGCGATCGAGTTCCAGGTCGGCCGGACCGGCGCCCTCACCCCGGTCGCCCGACTCGCGCCGGTCCGCGTCGGCGGCGTCACCGTCTCGAACGCCTCGCTCCACAATCAGGACGAGATCGAGCGGAAGGACATCCGGGTCGGCGACCGGATCGTGATCCAGCGCGCGGGGGACGTGATCCCGCAGATCGTGCGCGTGCGCCTCGATCGGCGCCACGAGGCCTGGGCCGAAGGGCGGACCCTCGTGCGCTGCTCCCTGCCGGACACCTGCCCGATCTGCGCGTCGGAGACGGTCCGGCTCGAGGGCGAGGCGGTGACCCGCTGCGCGAACCTCGACTGTCCGGCCCAGCTGAAGAACAACCTGCGCCACCTCGCGAGCCGAAGCGCCCTCGACGTCGATGGTCTGGGCGAGAAGCTCGTCGACCAGCTCGTCGAAGCGGGCCTCGTAGAGCGCCTCTCCGACGTGTTCGCCCTGGAAGAGGAGGCCGTGACCGGCCTCGAGCGGATGGGCGCCAAGTCCGCCGCGAATCTGATCAGCGCGATCGAACGCGCGCGGACCACGACCCTGCCGCGACTCCTGATCGCACTCGGGATCCGCCACGTCGGCGAGACCGTGGCCGAGCTCCTGGCGGAGGAGTTCGGGACCCTCGATGGACTGCTCGACGCGAGCGCCGAGCAGATCGCGGCGATCGAAGGCGTCGGCCCGACGATCGCCGAGAGCGTGAGCCGCTTCGTCGGCGACCCCGGCAACCGCGCCGAGCTCGCACGTTTCCTCGAGCTCGGCCTCGCGATCGAAGCGCCACCGGCCCGACCGACCGGGGACGACGCCGCGGCCCAGACCCTCGAAGGCCTCGTCTTCGTCCTGACCGGCACGCTCTCCAAGCCCCGCGGCCACTTCAAGGAACGCATCGAAGCCGCCGGCGGCAAGGTCACCGGCTCGGTCTCGAAGAAGACGAACTACCTCGTGGCCGGCGAGGCCGCTGGCAGCAAGCTCAAGAAGGCGACCGACCTCGGCGTCGAGGTCCTCGACGAGGCGGGGATCGAAGCGCTGCTCGCGGGCAGCTGAGCGCGCTCGACCCTCATGCGAGGCGGAACGTGATCCGGGTCGCGATCGGGGTCACGCCGCGCCCCACGAGTACGGTGCGATCGACCTCCCTGTGGAAGCCCGGGTAGAAGGGCGCGCGCTCGACGGTCCACGCGAGCCCACCCTCGAACGCGATCTCGGCCTGCGTCCCGTCCGCGTGACGGAGGCGCGCGAAGTCGCCACCGGCGAGCTCGACGGTCCACTCCGGGGCGAGCGGCAGACGACTCTCGACGGAATGGCCCCCCGCGCGGACCGTGTCCTCGATCGTGACGGCCTCCCCCGCCAGGTCGAACCGACGGACGTGCCGCGGCGCACCTCGGGACCAGCCCCGGACCTCCCGAACCGAGAACGTCTCGCCCGACTCGAGACGGGCCGTCGTCGCGCGCCCCCCGACGCGGTGCGCCGACCAGACCTCCGACTGCTCTCTGCCGTCGAAGGCGAGCGTCGCATGGCTGGACGTGGCCCGCGCCCGGTCGCGAAACGCACCCGGTCGGTATTCGTAGACGCCCGTGTCCGTCACGAGGCGGCGTCCATCGACGAAGAGCTCGAAGGCGAGCGCGTCGCAGTGGGCATGGCCCGGCTGGTGGGCGGGGGCGGGGCCGCCGGTCGAGGCGATCAGCACGAAGTCTCCGTTCGTGCGCCGCTCGTAGGCCGAGCCTTCGGCGGCGCCGTCTTCCGCGGTCGGCGGCGCGTCGATCACGCCGAGACGGCGGGCGTAGTCGAAGAGCGCTTCGGGCTCCGCTGCGACACCCCAGGCCGAGTCAGCGAAGAGCGTGATCCGCCCGTCGGGACCCGTCCAGCGCGCGAGCGCCGTGGTCATGCGCGCCAGGACCCCGGCGAGGGCCTCGGCGAAGCCCTCCGGTGTGCGCTCGCTCGCGCGCGCCAGATTCAGCAGGTCCAGCCCGTTCTCGAGGATCAACGCGTGATACATCGGGCTGCGCTCTTCGTGACCGCCGTCGGGGTGGACCTGCGCGTCGAACTCTGCGAGCAGGGCCTCGCTGCCGGCGCGCCACCGGTCCGCGGCCTCGCCCCCGAAGAGGAGCCCCGCCCACACGACGCCGATCCGGTTCGACAGGAGATGGTTCGCCTGGAGCCGGATCTCGAGTCCGCGCGAGAGGGTCTCGGCCTGGTTCGCCATCGAACGGAGCATCCGCGTCGAGCGCTCTTCCTCGGCAGGGAGAGCGCCCTCGGTCAGCAGCAGCTTCCCCCATGCGAGCAGTCGAAGCGAGATCGGGTGGGGATCCCAGCCGATGCCTTCGTCGTGTCGATCGATCCAGTCGTCGACGATCGCCCGTCGGATCCCCGGCGAGAGGCCCGCGTGTCGAAGCCACGCCTGCTCGTGCAGGTGATAGGCGAACAGCGGGCCGTGACGATCACTGGTCCACGGAACCGCATCGAACGGGATCTCGAGATCGAGACCGAGGAGCTGGAGCGCGACCGCGTCTCCCGCCGCGGCCCGCACGTCGACATGCGGCGCCGGAGCGAGAAACGGCGTCGACGGGGTCGTGACCGCGAGCGAGAGATGCGGCGCGTCGAGACGAACCGGGGCGGGCACGCCGGTGAAGAGATGGGTGACCTGCGCGCGGACCTGGGCTGGACGCAGGTGCGCGACGGTACGCAGGACCGTCGGCGCCCTGCCGACGAGGCCGAGGATCGCCTCGGGTCGACTCATGCGTCGCCCTGCCCTTCGCTTCGGAGATCGCGGAGCTCGACGGTCCGCGCGTAGAGCGCCCGCCGCTTGCGTCCGGTGCGCTCCGCCATCTCGCTCGCGACGTCCTTGACCGAACGCCCCGACGCGAGCGCCGCCTCGATCGCCTCGTCGACGGCTTCATCGGTCCAGGCCCCTCCCGCGGCCTCCTCGGCAGGGTCTCCGCCTTCGATCACGAGGGTGCACTCGCCCCGCGGCGGCGACGCCTCGAGGCGCTCCGCGAGGGCGCCGGCCTCGTCGCGCAGCACCTCTTCGTGCTGCTTCGTGAGCTCGCGCGCCAGGCAGGCACGGCGGGCGCCGAGCGTCTCGGCGACTTCGCGAAGCGTCGTCGCGACCCGCTTCGGAGACTCGAAGAGGACGACGGTTTCGCCCCGGCCGCGCTGGGCTTCGAGGATCTTCCGCCGGGCCCCCACCTTGCGCGGCAGGAAGCCCAGAAAGAGCACGTGCTCGGTCGAGAAGCCGGCGACCGTGAGCGCCGTCAACAGCGCCGAGGGGCCAGGCACGGCCTCGACGCGATGACCGGCTTCGACCGCTGCGGCCACGAGTCGCTCGCCGGGATCCGAGACCAGCGGTGTACCGGCGTCCGAGACCAACGCGACGTGCCTGCCTTCGGTCAGGGCGTCCAGGACCGACTCGATCCGCCCCGCCTCGTTGTGTGCGTGGAGGGAGGTCGGCTTCTGCGGGATCTCGAAGTGATCCAGGAGGACGCGCGTCCGTCGCGTGTCCTCGGCCAGGACCCAGTCCGCCTCGCGGAGCACCCGGAGTGCCCGCAAGGTCACGTCCTCGAGGTGACCGATCGGTGTCGCGACGATGTGGAGCGTTCCCATCCCTATCCTGCCCCGACCCCGAACAGGTCGGACGACGCTCGGACAGGCTTGGACCGCCCGGCCCCGTTCCTGGCCAACCGACCCGGTCCCGAGCGAGGCCACAGGTCCGGTCATGTCCCGAGCACGGAGATCCCTCGGGCGCGAGGGGGAGGAGCGCGCCGCGCGTCATCTCGAGGCGCGAGGGTATCAGATCGTCGCACGCAACGTCCGCGCGGCGCGGGTCGAGATCGACCTGATCGTCCGTGGCCGCGGCGCGATCGTCTTCGTCGAGGTGAAGACGCGGCGACGGGATTCACGCGGCGTGTTCGGCCGTCACGCATCGGCCGCGGAGGCCGTCGATGCCCGAAAGCAGGCGCGGCTGCGTCGCGGGGCGGCCGCCTGGCTCGCCGAACATCCCGAGGCGCGCCGCGGTCGCACGCGGGTGCGCTTCGACGTGATCACGTGCCTACGGGACGAGCGGTTCGGCGTACTCGCCCCCCGAAACGACGACACCGCGCACCCTCACGATGCGCGGTGGTCGATCGAACACTGGGAGGCCGCGTTTTGACGGCCACGAGCGAAGAATAGCCACGAGCGGGAAAGCGCCCGAGCGAAAGAAAGCGGAGGACTCAGTCCTTGCTCTCTTCGGCCTCCTCGGCGGGAGCGTCGTCGCCCGCGTCCGCGGCGGCCTCTTCCGCTTCGTCAGCGGTCTCTTCGACTTCCTCGGCCTTCTTCGAGGCGCGCTCGGCCTCCTCGGCCTTGAGCTGCTCCATTCGCTTCGCCTTCTCGGCGGCCTTGGCCTTCTTGAGGGCCTTGCCCTTGAGCTTCTTGCCGCCCTTGGTCGTCGCCTCCTCGGTCGTCTCTTCGACCTCGACGACTTCCGGCGCCGCCGCCTCGACGTCGCCGGCGCTCGCGAGCGCCTCGGCCTCTTCCTCGGAGATCAGACCGGACAGGTCGCGGACCTTGCTGTGCAGTCGGGCCTTCTTGCCCGACAGATTGCGCAGGTAGTAGAGCCGGGAGCGACGGACGTAGCCTCGCGCCTTGATCTCGACCTTCGTCACCAGCGGCGACTGGACCGGGAAGACGCGCTCGACGCCCACACCGCTCGAGATCTTGCGAACGGTGAAGGTCTCGCCGGCGCCGGCACCGCGACGGCGGATGACCAGTCCCTGGAAGACCTGGATGCGTTCCTTGTCGCCCTCGCGAACCTTCACGTGGACGGCGATGGTGTCGCCGACCTTGAAGGGCGGGAGGTCCCGGCGGAGCATTTCGTTTTCGATGAAGTCCAGAGTACGCATCGGTCTCTTCCTTTGGGTCGCTTCGTCGCCACGCTTCGTACGCGGGACCCGTCCTGCACGGCGATCGTGTCGTGCGGAACGGGGAACCCGACGGATCCGGAGATCCGGCGGCTGGATACGAGGGGTGGTGGGTGGGTTCGCGCCGGCCGGTCGGCCCACGCGGGATCATTCTTTCTGTCGGTCGTTCGGAGCGCCTGGGGCCCGGCGCGACGCCCCTCCGGATTCGTCGGATCGGATTTCCGGAGCGGAGTCGAGCAGTTCGGGTCTTCGAGCGCGAGTTCTGTCCAGGGCCTGCTCCCGCCGCCACCGCTCGATCGCGGCGTGGTCCCCCGAGCGGAGGACGGGCGGGACTTCGAGGCCCCGATAAATCGGCGGCCGAGTATACTGCGGTCCTTCGAGAACGCCCCCCCCGCGGAACGATTCTGTCTCGATCGAGTCCGGATTTCCGAGGACGCCAGGGAGGAGGCGGACCAGGCCCTCGAGGACGACCATCGTGGGGACCTCCCCTCCCGACAGGACGTAGTCCCCGATCGAGAGCTCCTCGTCGACCGCCAGGTCGAGGACCCGCTGGTCGATGCCCTCGTAGCGGCCGCAGACGAAGAGCAGCGGCGGGCCCGCCGCCAGCTCCGCCAGGCGCGCCTGATCGAGGGGACGCCCCTGCGGCGACAGGCAGATCACGTGCACCGTCCGGCCGGGGCCCTTCGCGCCGGCGAGCGCCTCGATCGCCGGGATCAGGGGCTCCGGGGTCATCACCATCCCGGGCCCGCCGCCGTAGGGCGTGTCGTCGACGGACCGGTGGCGATCCGTCGCCCATTCCCGGAGGTCATGGGTCTCGATCCGGGCGGCCCCGTCGCGACGGGCCATCCCGACGAACGCGGTCTCCAGGAAGGGCCCGAAGAGCTCCGGGAAGATCGTGAGCACGTCGACCTCGAGCATCAGCCCCCCCAGCAGCCCTTTGAACAGCCCTCGCGGAGCCAGGTGCGTGGATTTTCCGACCAATCGAGGCGCGGAAGCGCAGCCTGGGTGAACCCAGGCAAGCTTTCGCAACGAAGAGTGGTCGGAAAAGGCGCGTGCATGGCGACTCCGAGGGTTGTTCAACGGGCTGCTAAACGGGCTCGAGCAGGCCCGGGACGTCGGCGACGACGATCTTTCGAGCGGCGAGGTCGATCGATTCGAGCAGCGCCTCGGCGGTCGGCACGAGTCGCCGGACCCCGTCCTCGTCTTCGACCAGCAGCACGTCGTGTGCCCCGGTCTCCCAGATCTCGCGCACGGTCCCGATGTCCTCGCCCTGGGCCGACTCGACCCGGCAGCCGACGAGCTCGTACCAGTAGAACTCCCCTTCCGGCAGCGCGGGCAGCAGATCCGGCGAAGCCGTCACGAGCAGTCCGACGAGCGGCTGCACGTCCTCGCGACCGGTGACGCCCTCGAGTCGCAGCCGGACCTCGCCCCGCGGAGCCATCCCCGCGCCCGTCACGATCCGGCGCTTCGCCTCCGGGTCCTTCGCCCGCTTCCCGAGCCAGACGACCTCGGCGGAGAGCAGGTGCTCCGGTCCGTCCCCGGCGACCCGAACGCGAAGCTCGCCCGCAAGTCCGTGCGCCCCGACGACTTCGCCGAGCACGATCCGCTCCGCGGAAGGCAGCTTCTGTCCCGGAGAAAGAGGCATGGTCGTTCTTCCAGCACCCTCGAAAGAAAAAGGCCGCAGCGCCCATCAGCGCCGCGGCCATCCACTTCGATTTCAGCTCGGACCTTCCGATCCGCCGAATCCGCTCAGACGTCCCGAAGCGATGCGTGACCACCGCCTGCCCAAAACGCCTGCAAGTCGCAATTCAATCGACGATGTCGAGTCGTGCCCCGGCGCCGTCGGCGGTCGCGTTGAGGATCGCGCGCAACGCCTTGGCAACCCGGCCCTGTCGACCGATCACGCGACCACGATCACCGTCGGCGGTCTCGAGCTCGATCAGCTCACCGTCGTCCTCGATGTCGACGTCGACGTCGTCGGGGTTGGAAACGATCGCCTTCGCGAGGAAGGAGACGAGCTCTGCGGAGTCTTTGCCCTTCTTCGACATGCTAGGCGGCTCCTGCGTTCGCGGTGTTGGCAGTGTTGCCCTCGCGCTTCAGGCGGTTCACCAGGCTGCGGACCGTGTCCGAGAGCTGCGCGCCCTTGCCGACCCAGGCCTCGATGGCGTCGAGGTCGAGGTTCAGCGAGGCGGGATCGATCCGCGGGTCGTAGGTCCCCAGGAACTCGAGCGGGCGACCGTCGCGCTGCTTGCGCTCGTCGATCGCCATCACGCGGTAGAACGGGCGCTTCTTCGAGCCCATTCGCGTCAGCCGGATCTTGACCATGTTCGTTCGGTCCTCGTGTCGCGGAGCCTCGCTCCGACGGTGTATCGAAAGTGTGGGCAGCTCGATTCCAGCGGTCGCGAGGCGCGCCGGTAGGGAGCATCGAGCTGGACGGGGAAAATGGCGGGCGGCGCGATCGTTCCAGGGCGAGCCCAGCGGCGCGCACCGGCCCTAAGCAGGCGCGCAAATTAGGGAAACCGCCCGCCCGGGTCAACTTTGTCGGGCGGAGGTCGGGCGGAGGTCGGGCCGAGGCCGGGCGGAGGAGGCGCGGCGGCCGCGAAGACGTCCTCGCGGGGACGCGATTCAGCGCCGGGCCAGGCCCAGCCGCTCCTGCTCCTTCTTCTCGAAGCAGTCGGCACAGGAGTACAGCTCCTTGTGCGCCTTCTGGAGCCGGTCGTATTCCTGGTCGAGGGCGACGCGGCGAACCGACGACACGACGTCGCCGCAGAAATCGCAGCTTCGCCCCGTCATCTCGGGATCAGGGGTGGGGGAACTCGCCATCGGGGTCCGAACGTCTTGAGTGGGGGTCGAGCCGGGGGCAGCTCCACCGGCGGGAGGGAGCGCGGACGCTCAACGGCGCCGAGGATAGCCGACCTGAAATCGAACCTCCCGCGGCGCTTGCCTCGCGTAGCGCGCCTCGAGCTTCTCGAGCAATTCTGCCTTGCGCAGCTGCAGCTGTTGCGACCAGACCGGGCTGTCGACCTGGACCTCGAGCACGCCGGCTCGCAGGCCGAGCGGTCGGCAGTGCTCGGCGACCTTCTCGCCGACGATCTCCGGCCATTCGCTGCCGATCCGATGGGCGAGCGCGACCCCGTCGAGGCCGAGCTCGCCGAGGACCCGCCCCACCAGATCACCGACCGGCTGCATGCGCCCCTTGCGCCGTCCGCCCGGTCCCCGGTCCCGCGCCACGCTCAGACCGCTCCGGCGGCGTCGGAGGAGGGATCGGCGCGATGGTCGCGGAAGACCATCCCGGTCGGGATCTTCGGATGGAAGAAGGTCGACTTCTGGGGCATGACCTCGCCAGCCTCCGTCACGCGGAACACGTCGTCCGGGGTCAGCGCGTTCAGGTAGAGGGCCACGGTCCCCTTCCCTTCCCGGATCTCCTGCCCCGCGCGGCGCGCGCTCTTCGGGAAGGCCACCGCCCCGCCGCGAATCGCCTCGGCGTCGAGCCCGAAGACGGTCCCGAGTACGTCCCGCTCGAGGAGCCGCACCATCAGCTCGTCGCCGAGCGGCTCATCGCGCGAGACGAGCAGCGCCGCGCCGCCGGCGCTCTCCGCGACGAACGCCGGCCGCCCCGCCAGCGGCGCGAGCTCCGCGGCGAGCCGGGCTTCGACGCCCTCGAGATCGACGGGCGCCAGCGCGCGGATCGTCCAGTCCGGGAGCTTCGCCCGCCACTCGGCCTCGGAGGGCGCCGCGACCTCGCGGACGACGCGGTGGATCGGCAGGAGCAGGCTGCCCTTGGCCCAGGCGTTCGCGAAGTAGGCGATCGTCGACTGCCAGGGGGCGTCGGGATCGTCTCCGTGCGCGAGGGTCTGCTGTCGGCGGTACTCGAGCGCCGTCTCGTAGCGATGGTGGCCGTCGGCGATCACGCTCGGCCGCGCGTCCATGAAGGCGCGGACCTGCGCGATCGCCGCAGGATCGTCCAGACGCGCGAGCCGGTACTCGACCTCCCCGAACGCCGCACGCGCGACGTCGCCCCGCTCGAGCGCTTCCGCGAGGAGCGACCCGAGGGTGTCCTCGCGATCCTCGTAGAGAAGGAAGACGGTGGAGAGATTCGCCTCCGCCGCCCGCAGGAGCTTCAACCGATCCGCCCGCGGCCCGGCGAGGGTCCGTTCGTGGGGACGCACGACCCGCTCGTCGTACTCCGCGAGCCCGAGCTCGGCGAAGAAACCGATCCGCTCGAGGCGCTGCCCGTCCGGGGCCTCGTAGCGCTGGCCCATCACGTAGTAGGCCGGCGTGTCGTCGCGGACCAGGACGCCTTCGGCGCGCCAGGCGTCGAGGGTCTCGCGGATCCATCCGTAGTCCGCGGCGGCTTCGTCGTTCGCGTCGCGGGTCAGCTCGAAGCGGATCGCGTTGTGCGGGTCCCGGTCGAAGAAGTCGCCGCGTTCGTCGTCGGCAATCACGTCGTAGGGCGGCACGATCACCCGGGACAAGTCGACACGATCGGTGTCGTAGCGAAGCGCGCGCAGCGGGCGGGCGACGGTCATCGAGAACGGACTCCTTCGACGGTTTCGGGCGTTCGAAAGGCGAGCGACGAACGGGGGCGACGCCTCAGCGGCCGAGGGCGCGGTCGGCGATGTCGCGTCGGAAGTGCATGTCTTCGAAGGCGACGCCCTCGACCGCGGCGTAGGCGCGTTCGCGGGCCTCGGCGACCGAGCCGCCCCGAGCCGTGATCCCGAGGACCCGGCCGCCGGCGGTCACGAAGTCGTCGCCGTCGGCGGAGCCTGTCGTCCCCGCGTGGAAGACGACGAGGGTGTCGTCACCGTCGAGGGCGGCGAGGCCGGTGATTTCCTTGCCGGTCTCGTAGCCTCGCGGATATCCACCGGACGCGAGCACGACGCAGACCGCGGCGTCGCCCCAGCCGAGGGCCGTCGACGGATCGAGCGTCCCGCGCGCCGCCGCATCCAGGATCGGCAGGAGGTCCCCCTCCATGCGCACCATCAGCGGCTGGGTCTCGGGATCGCCGAAGCGGACGTTGAACTCGATCACGTAGGGATCGCCGGCCTCGTCGATCATCAGCCCGACGAAGAGCACGCCCTGGTACGGGTGGCCGTCGGCCTTCATACCGTTGATCGTCGGGTGGACGACGCGCTCGAGGATCTTCTTCTCGACCGCGTCGGAGACGACGGGCGCGGGCGAGTAGGCGCCCATGCCCCCGGTGTTCTCGCCCTGGTCGCCGTCGAGGGCGCGCTTGTGATCCTGGGCCGCGGCGAGGGTCACGATCCGCTCGCCGTCGCAGAGGGCGTAGTAGGACGCTTCTTCGCCCTGCAGCCACTCCTCGATCACGACGCGATCTCCCGCGTCGCCGAAGCGCTTGTCGGCCATCATCTCGTCGATCGCCGCATGGGCCGCCGCCGCCTCGGCGCACATCGCCACGCCCTTGCCCGCGGCGAGCCCGTCGGCCTTGACCACGCAGGGGCGACCGAGCGCGTCCACGTAGGCGTGGGCGGCGGTCGCGTCGTCGAAGACCTCGTACGCCGCCGTCGGAATCCCGTGCCGCGCCATGAAGTCCTTGGAGAAGGCCTTGCTGCCCTCGAGCTGCGCCGCTGCGGCCGACGGACCGAAGGTCGCGACGCCGACGTCACGCAGACGATCCGAGAGCCCGGCCGCGAGCGGGTCCTCGGGGCCTACGACGACGAGATCGATCGACTCGCGCTGGGCGAGCGCCACGATCGCGTCGAGATCGTTCGCCTTCACGTCGGCATGGCAGGTCGCGAGGCGACCGATCGCCTTGCTGCCGGGTGCCGCATGGAGCGCGGTCAAGCTGTTGCTCTGGGCGATCTTCCAGACCAGCGCGTGCTCGCGCCCGCCGCTGCCGACGACCAGGACCTTCATGGGGAACCCTTTCGCCTAGTGCCTGACTAGTGCCTGAAATGTCGCTTGCCGGTCATGAGCATCGGCACGTTCAGCTTGTTCGCCGCCTCGATCACGAGCTCGTCGCGATTCGAGCCGCCGGGCTGGACGACGGCCGCCGCTCCGGCCTCGACCGCCGCTTCGAGCCCGTCCGGGAACGGGAAGAAGGCATCGCTGGCGAGCACGCAGCCGTCGAGGGAGAGCCCGACGCGGCCCGCCTTCGCCACCGCGTTCAAGACGGCGTCGACCCGCGACGTCGCCCCGCCACCGATCGCGAGGGTCCGGTCGTGGGTCGCGAAGACGATGGCGTTGCTCTTCACGTGCTTGACGACGCGCCAGGCGAACTCCATCGCCGTGCGCTGCTCGTCGGAGGGTTGCGCGTCCGTCGCCACCTCCGCGCTCATCACCTCTTCCGGCGCCGGATCGGATTCCTGGACCAGGAGCCCGCCGAAGACCCGGCGCACCTCGGTCTGGCTCGAATCGATCTTGTCGCGCTCGAAGGAGAGGAGTCGGCGGTTCCTCTTCTTCTTGAGGAACTCGAGGGCGTCGTCCGTGAAGGACGGCGCGATCAGGACCTCGGTGAAGATCTCGTCGACGGCCTTCGCGAGGTCGAGGTCGAAGGGGCGGTTCGAGACGATGATCCCGCCGAAGGGCGAGTCGGGGTCCGTCGCGAAGGCGTTCTCATAGGCCTCGAGCGGCGTCGCCCCTGCCCCCACGCCGCAGGGCGTGTTGTGCTTGAGGATCGCGACGACCGCCCGCTCGCCGGCGTTCGACGCCGGATCCGTCGGCATGAAGTCCGCGATCAAGGCGAGGGCCGCCTGGGCGTCGACCAGGTTGTTGTAGGAGAGCGCCTTCCCGTGATGGAGCTCGCAGATCTCGAGGAAGTCGCCGTAGAGGACGGCGCGCTGGTGGGCGTTCTCGCCGTACCGGAGCTCGTCCGCCTTCTCGAGGGCGATCGTGAGCGTCTCGGGAAACACCTCCGGCTCCTCGACCGGATCGTTCGCCGCGAGCCAGGTCGCGATCGCCGAGTCATAGGCCGCCGTGTGCTGGAAAGCCTTGAGGGCCAGTCGGCGCCGCAACGCGGCGCTGAGCCCCGAACTCTCCCGAAGCTCCCCGACCACCCGGTAGTAGTCCGCGGGGTCGCAGAGGACGCCGACGAACGCGTGGTTCTTCGCGGCGGAGCGGATCATCGACGGGCCGCCGATGTCGATCTTCTCGACCGCTTCCGGCCGGGTCACGTCGGGGTTCGCGACGGTCGCCTGGAACGGATAGAGATTGCAGACGACGAGATCGATCGCCCCGATCCCGTTCGCCTCCATGTCGGCCTGGTCCTCTGCCAGGTCGCGGCGGGCGAGGATCCCGCCGTGGATCTTCGGATGGAGCGTCTTCACTCGGCCGCCGAGCATCTCGGGGCTCTTCGTCAGATCGGCGACATCGAGGACCGGCAGCCCCGCGTCGCGGATCGCGCCGGCCGTCCCACCGGAGGCGACGAGCTCCACGCCGACGTCGGCGAGGCCCTTGGCGAGCTCGACGAGCCCGGTCTTGTCGGAAACGGAGAGCAGCGCGCGCCGAACGGGCTGCACGTCATCGCTGGGGGGCATGGCTGTCGGCTCCTTGAGAGAGGAAGTAGGGAAGAGTAAGCGAATGGCGAGCGACTTTCGGGTCACCCTCGAGCTGTGATCGATCCGTGCCGGGCGGCCGCGCATCGGGCGCGCGTGTCGTCGTCCAACGGCCCCCGAGCGGCATCTCGGTCGTGTCCGCCGGCACGAGGACCGGCCGAGAAGCCGGGGACCCCCATCGTCGCGGCTCCCACCGGAGTCGGTGGGCGGCGGCGCGGCGGGTCTTCCGAACGGCGTCCGAACGAGTCGGCGCACGCTTTCTGGCCGGGGATCCAGGGGGTTGGCGAGTGTGTACCCGCGTGACCCGGGCGCGTCAATCGGAGAGCGCGCAGGCCGGCCTGCCCCGCAGGTCGAGTGTCTTCCCGGGCGACGTGACGGATCGGGCGGGGCCTCCGGCGCGAGCCGGCTCAGGCGCTCGGCGGGCCGTCCGCCGACAGCCGCGGCACCCGCGCGCCGACCCCGACCAGCAGCTCGTAGCCGATCGTCCCGGCGGCCCGGGCCAGCGCCTCGACCGGGACGCGCTCCCCTTCCGGCGTCCGTCCGAAGACCGTCGCGACGTCGCCGAGCGCGACAGCCTCGTCGCCCACGTCGACGCAGACGCTGTCCATCGAGACCCGCCCCACGATCGGCCGCATCGCCCCCGCGAGATGGACCTCCCCCCGCGCGAGCACCGCTCGCGGAATCCCATCCGCATAGCCCAGCGGGAGCGTCGCGATCGTCGTCTCCCGGTCCGCGGTCCACGCCCCGCCGTAGCCGACCGAGTCCCCGGCACCGATCCGCCGGGTCGCGACGACCCGGGCCGCCAGGGTCATCGCGGGCTCCAGGTCGAGATCCTCGGCGCTCCGGTCTTCGAAGGGCGAGACGCCGTAGAGCATGAGCCCGGGTCGGACCGCGGTCGACTCGATCAGCCCGCCTTCGATCGCCTCGCGCCGGAAGAGCCCGGCGGAGTTCGCGACGTGGAGCTCCGGCCGCCCTTCCCCCGCCCGAACCACCTCGTCGACGAGCGCCGTGAGGGCGCGGACCTGGACGCGACTCTTCTCGAGATCCGGCTCGTCGGCACAGGCGAGATGGGTGAAGACCCCGCCCACCGCGAGCTGCGACGCGTCGAGGGCCCGGGCGAGGAGCGACGACGCGTGGATCGGCGCAGCGCCCATCCGTCGCATGCCCGTATCCACCTCGAGCTCGACCGCGAGCCGCGCCTCGGCGCTCCCGAAGCTCTGCGCGAGGGCGAGCCCGTGCTCGTCGTGGAGGACGGGAACCAGGCCCCACTTGACGGCGCGTTCCGCCACCCGGGCATCGTCGATCCCGCCGAGGAGCAGGATCGGCGCGCCGATTCCGTCCCGTCGGAGCGCGGCGCCTTCGGCGACGCTCACGACCGCGAGCCGCGCGACGCCCTCGGCGAGCAGGGCCCGGGCCACGTCGGTCGCGCCGTGGCCGTAGCCGTCGGCCTTCACGACGCCGATCACCGCGCGCCCTTCGGCCAGCTCGATCGCGCGCCGCGCATTGTGGCGCAGCGCCGCACGGTCGATCCACGCCCAGGCCGGGCGCTGCTCGGCGGACGCGCGTTGATCCGGATCGATCGACAACAGTGGGGTCTCCCAGGGGCCCTCGGAGACTACCGAATCCGGCCGCGCGGAGCCGTTCTCCGCGGCGCGCGGACAGCGCCTCGGGTACGTTTCGCCTCGAGGAGACGGAGGGTTCCGAACATGAGCGCCGACACCGAGGCCCGCCCCGAGCACGCGATCGAAGTCGACGTGAACGGAGAGCCGACGACCCTCGCCGAACCGTGCACGGTCTCCGAGCTCCTCGTGTCCCTCGACCTCGGCGGCAAGCGCGTCGCAGTCGCGGTCAATCGCGACGTCGTGATCCGCTCGCGCTACGCGGAGCACCGGGTCGCCGACGGCGACCGGATCGAGATCCTCGAAGCCGTGGGCGGCGGCTGAGAACGACCGCCCTCTTTCGAGCCCCGCGCCCCCTTCCGTCCCAACCGGAGAACACGATGAGCCACCCCCAGAACGAGACCTCCGAGCCGGCCTTCCGGATCGGCGACCACGCCTTCCACTCCCGCCTGATCATCGGTACGGGCAAGTACGAGAGCTTCGAGCAGAACCTCGAGTGCGCGCGCGCGTCCGGCGCCGAGATGATCACGGTCGCGCTCCGGCGCGTGAACTTCGACGCCGAGAAGGGACCGCGCCTGCTCGACGTGATCAAGCCCTCCGAGTTCACGATCCTGCCGAACACGGCCGGCTGCTACACCGCCGACGACGCGGTCACGACCGCGCAGATGGGCCGCGAGCTCCTCGACACCGACCTCGTGAAGCTCGAGGTGATCGGCGACGAGCGCACGCTCTTCCCGGACGTGCCGGCGACCCTCGAGGCCGCCGAGCGCCTGATCGCCGACGGCTTCACGGTCCTGCCCTACATCACCGACGACCCGGTCGCGTGCCAGCGCCTCGAGCAGCTCGGCTGTCCCGCGGTCATGCCGCTGGCCGCCCCGATCGGCTCGGGCATGGGGATCCGGAACCCCGCCAACCTGCGCATCATCATGGAGACGGTCGAGGTGCCCGTGATCGTCGACGCGGGCGTGGGGACGGCGAGCGATGCCGCGTACGCGATGGAGCTCGGCGCGACGGCGCTGCTCATGAATACGGCGATCGCCCACGCGAAGGATCCGGTCAAGATGGCGCGGGCGATGCGCCAGGGCGTCGAAGCGGGCCGCGCCGCCTACGAGGCGGGCCGGATGCCGAAGCGTCTCTACGCGTCGGCGTCGAGTCCGCTCGACGGCACCGCAAGCTTCTAGGCGCGGACGAGGCCCCGCGCTGTTCCCGCAGCTCGAAGGCGGCGCTCCGCTCCTCTGCGTCGTCCTCGACGCGGCCGGGTTCGGAACGGAGCCGACGAAGCGCGCGCACGCCCTCTTCGCGGCGGGCGCGGACTGGGTCCAGCTGCGCGACCGGACGGTCGCGGACGCCGCCCTCTTCGCCACCGCTCGGGCGCTGGTCGAAGCACGGGAGCGCGCGCGCGCCGAGGCCGGAGAACGCCGGGAACGCCTGCGCGTCCTCGTGAACAAGCGGGTCGACGTGGCGCTCGCCGCGGGCGCGGACGGCGTCCACCTCGGCTTCGACGCGGTCGGCGCCGCCGACGGGCGGGCGCTGCTCGGCGAGGGCGCGATCGTCGGACGGTCGCTGCACACGGTCGAGGAGATCCGCGCCGAGGCGGCGCGGGCGACCCCGGCGGACTACGTCCATCTCGCCCCGATCTGGAATCCCAACTCCAAGCCGGCGGAGCGCCCGGCCCTCGGCGTCGATGCGCTCGCCGAGGCGGCCCGCGGCGGGCTGCCCGTCTTCGCGCAGGGCGGACTCGATGCCGATCGGGCGGCGGAAGCCGTGGCCTCGGGGGCGGCAGGCGTCGCCGTGACCGGAGCGCTCTCGCGGGGCGCGGATCCGGAGTCGTTCCTTTCCCCCCTCAGACGACGACTCGACGCGCACGGCTAAACTCCGGTTTCTGCTCGTGATTTGCGCGAGCCCGACCGGGGGGAAGCGGAATGGAGCGCGAACCGATCCGCCTTCGGCGGCGACAGACGAGCGTGGCCCGGTTTCGTCCCCCGCGTAGCGGGACGGACGCTCACGCCATCGCCGGCGAGCCGGGCTCCGAGTCGAACCCCATGAACCGAGACCTCCGACGACCGATTCAGAACGCGCGGCTCCTGGCGCTCGGGCTCCGCGCGGCCTGCGCGACCCTGCTCGCCGCGCTCGCCCTCGCCGCCGTCGGGCTCAGCGCCGCGCTCCCCGCGCGGGCGGCGGATCCCTTCCTCCGGCGAACCGCGACCGTGGACGTCGTCGAGCGCGTCGGTCCCTCGGTCGTGAACATCCTCGCGGAGGACGCGGTCCGGCAGGAGAGCCCCTTCCGTTTCAGCCGCCCGAATTCCGACACCGAGTCCGGAGAATTCTTCGGCGCCTTCTACGATCCGCGCGCGCGCGTGGGCAAGACCCTCGGCTCGGGCGTGATCTTCGACCGCGAGGGCCACGTGCTGACGAACGCGCACGTGATCGAGGGCGTGCGCGGGATCCGGGTGGCGCTCTCGGACGGGCGGGTCTTCGCGGCGGACGTCGTGGGCGCCGACGAGAGCAACGACCTCGCGGTTCTGCGGATCCAGATGGAGCCACGCGAGACCCTGCCCTTCACCCGCCCGGGCGAGTCCCAGGACCTGATGGTCGGTGAGCCGGTGATCGCGATCGGGAATCCCTTCGGCTTCTCGAACACGGTCACGACGGGGGTGATCTCCGCCGTCGACCGGACCCTCAACAAGGGCAGCGGCCTTCCGCTCCACGGGCTCCTGCAGACCGACGCCTCGATCAACCCGGGCAACTCCGGCGGCCCCCTGCTGAACGCCGAGGGGCGCCTGATCGGCATCAACTCGGCGATCTGGGGCGGCGCCCAGGGCATCGGCTTCGCGATCCCGATCGATACCGCCCGCCGGATCATCAACGAGCTGCTCCTCTACGACGAGGTCCGTCCCGTCTGGCTCGGCCTCGAGTTCCAGCGGATCGACCCGGCCCTCCAGCAGATCCTCGACCTCCCGAATGGAGCCCGCGGCGTGCTGGTCCAGCGCGTCCAACCCGGCAGTCCCGCCGCCGAGGCCGGCCTCGAACGCGGGGACATCATCGTCGGGGTCGATGGCCGCCGGGTGGCCAGCGCGGCGGCGCTGAACGAGGGCTTCAATCGCCTGACCGACGGACAATCGATCGACTTCGAGCTCTTCCGCGAGGGAGAGATCCTCGAAGCCAAGGCCGTCGCCGCGGAGATGCCCATCGCCGTCGTGTCGCGGATCGCGCACAGCCGCCTCGGTCTCGAGCTCGAGCACACCGAGCGCGAGCAGGCCTACGCGATCCGCAGCGTCCGCGAAGGCTCGGGGGCGGAGGCGCTCGGCATCCGCGCGGGCGACTTCCTGCTGCAGCTGAACGGAGAGGTCCTCCGCGACTACGAATCCCTTCGACGCGGCATCGCCAAGGTCCGCGGCAAGACACGCGCCCTCGTCCTGGTCCAGCGTGGACCCGGCCGATACCATCTCACGATCCCGCTCCAATAGTCTTCGCGCAGGCGAAGACCTGCTCTTCGTCGCGCCCGACTGTCGTGGATCCCTTCCGGGAGGACGCCCTCCCACCCAGGAGCCGACTTCACATGCGACGCAATCTCGTTTCGGGCGCACTGCTGGCGCTCGCCGTCTCCGCCCTCGGCCCCTTCGTCCCGTCGTCCGAGCGCGCCGATCTCGGGTTCGGTCCCGCGACCGCGCGGGCGATCGACTTCTTCGGAAGCGGCGACGAAGAAGACGAAGAGAAGGAAGCCTGGCCCGGCGCGTTCTGGCGCTCGAAGAGCGGAATCGAGAAGGCCCGCCCGGCCGGCATCCCGACCAGCTTCGCGGATCTCGCGGAACGGGTGGCGCCGGCGGTCGTCAGCATCCAGACCCGCGAGACGGTCCGCCTCGACGGGCTCATGATCCCCGGGCATCCGCGCGGCTTCGGCCTCCCGCCCTTCGGCGGCGGCGAGCCCTTCGAGCAGGAGGGGATGGGCAGCGGCTTCGTGATCTCGACCGACGGCTACATCGTGACGAACAACCACGTGGTCGAAGGCGCCGAGGAGATCACCGTCCGTTTCCTGGGCGGCCGCGAGCTCCCCGCCGCGATCGTCGGCCTCGACCCGAAGACGGACATCGCGCTGCTGAAGATCGACCCGGAAGGCGAGCGGCTCACGACGATCGCCCTCGGCGACTCGGAGGCGATCCGCCCCGGCGACTGGGTCGTCGCGATCGGCAACCCCTTCGGCCTCGACCACACGGTCACCGCGGGGATCGTCTCCGGCGTCCACCGCCGCGATCTCTCCGAGTTCGTCCCCCAGTCCTACGCGGATTACATCCAGACCGACGCGGCGATCAACCCCGGCAACTCCGGCGGGCCGCTCATCGATCTGGAAGGACGCGTCGTCGGGATCAACACGCGGATCCGCGCCGAGGCGAACACCCTCGGCTTCGCCGTCCCGATCAACATGGCCAAGCAGATCCTGCCTTCGCTGCGCGCGGAAGGCCGGGCGACGCGCGGCTGGCTGGGGGTGGCGCTCCAGCCCCTGACCCAGGACCTGGCGGAAGCCTTCGGCCTCGACCAGGCGCGCGGCGCGCTCATCGGATCGGTCCTGGCGGACTCGCCTGCGGAGAAGGCCGGGCTCGAGAGCGGCGACGTGATCCTCGAGTTCGACGAGAAACCGATCGACGACGTGCAGTCCCTGCGCCTGATCGTCGCGGGAACGCCCGTCGACAAGACGACGAGCCTCGTCGTCGTCCGAAACGCAGAGAAGAGGACACTCGCCGTCGAGGTCGGCCGGCTCGAGGACGGGCCGGCGCTCTCCTCGGTTCGCGGCAAGGATCCGGAGAACGAGGGCTTCGGGATGCGCGTGCGCGACGTCACGCCGGAGGATGCAGCCCGGCTCGGTCTCGAAGGGGAGGTCGCGGGGGTGCTCGTCGTCGGCGTCGATCCGGGGGGACCGGCGGCCGAGAGCGACGTGCGTCCCGGGGACATCATCGTCGAGCTCGACCGGAAATCCGTCGAAGACGTCGACGACCTCGTTGCAAAGCTCGCGACAGCCGACCGCCCCCTGCTCCTCGTGCGCCGCGGCAACTCGACGCTCTGGGTCCGACTCTCGCGCGCGGGCTAGGGCGTCTTCGTGGCGGAGGCGTCGTCGAGGGCGCGGTGCTGGTAGAGCGTACCGTCGACGAAGCCCTGCTTGCGGTAGTAGTCGCGGGTCCCGATCGCCGAGATGACCGAGAGCGTGTCGTAGCCCGCCGCGCGGGCGCGGTCCGCGGCGCGGTCGAGGAGGCGCGTGCCGAGGCCGCGATGCTGGGCGGCGCCGTCCGGGGCGTGGCCGAGGCGGACGCTGCCGCCGTAGACATGGAGCTCGCGGACGAGGGCGCTCGGACCGAGCTCGTCCACGAAGGACGCTTCGTTCGGGAGCGACAGGCGGAGGAAGCCGACGATCCGGTCTTCCGGCGTGACGAACTCGAGGAAGATCTCTCGCCCTGTGTCGGTCACGTACTCCGTGTCCTTCGCTTCGAGGGTCGCATCGTCGAAGGACGCGCCGCGGATCTCGCGCGCACGGATCTCGACGAGTCGCTGACCGCGCCGTGCGATCTCGTCCTCGGCGATCTGGCGGAAGTTGGTGCGCTTGTTGCCGACCACGATGTCGTCGCTCGAGATGTCGCGGATCACGCGGGTGACCCGGCAATAGCGCGGCACCCGCGGTAGCGCGTCGGCCACGACCTCGAGCAGCTCCACATCCTCGTAGGGGCGCCACTCGCCGCGCTTCCATGGCCCCATCAGCTCCGCCGTCTCGATCAGGCTGCACGGATAGAGCTTGAGCTCGTCGGGCCGGTAGGCCGCGTCCTCGAAGAGCTTCGGGAAGTCCGCGCGGTCGCTCGACGGCGTCGCGCCCAGCAGGTTCGCCATCCAGTGGACGTGGAGCTTGAACCCGGCCCGACGCAATCGGTCGAAGGCGCGCCGGGTCTCGGCGAGACCGTGGCCCCGACGGTTCGCCTCGAGGACCGATTCGTCGAGGCTCTGCACCCCGAGCTGGACCTTCGTCGCTCCGAGGCGACGCAAGCGCACGACCTCCGCGTCGTCGACGTGGTCCGGGCGGGTCTCCAGCACGAGCCCGACGCAGCGGGCGCCGGCGGTTTCGTTCGTGCGCTGAGCGGCTTCGAGGGCCGCCCAGTCGGCCCCTTCGTGTTCGAGGAGGAGCTCGCCGTCCTGGCGTTCCTTGAGAAAGGCCGTCACCCGCGCGTTGTACGGATTGCGATCGAAGGCGTCGCCACGGACGTCGGCGTCGATCTCCTCGAAGTCCGGGGTCCCCGGATCGAACGCCTCGCGCTCGTCCCGGCCCTGCCCGAAGTCGCTCATCGCTTCGAGGCAGCGCTTCACGAACCAGACCTGATACGCCTCGGGATAGAAGGACCAGGTCCCGCCGAGGACGATCAGCTCGACCTTGTCGACGGGATGCCCGGTCGCGTCGAAGGCCGCCAGCCGGTTCCAGGTCTGCAGGTAGGGATCGAAGCGATTGTTCGCGGCCCGCTGGGCGCCGGGCTCGTCGGACAGGTAGCTCTTGGGCATCCGCACGTCATTGGGACAGAAGATGCACTTGCCCGGACAAGGGAAGGGCTTCGTCAGGACCGTGAGCGGTGTGACCCCGCTCCGCGTCCGGACCGGGCGCCGCTGTACGCGCCGGCGGAAACGGGCCTCGTCGAAGCGGAAGCCCGCCTCCGAAGCGAAGGCGCGGAAGCCCGCGATCAGCTGACTGCGCGAGAAGAAGCCGCCGCCGGGTCGGGGATGTCGCCGGAGCAGCGGCTCGATCACCTCCGTCTCGAGCGGCTCGACCACGTCGTCCGGGACCGCTTCGATCTCCCGGAGGAGCGGGAGCAGCGCCTCGCGGGCCGCCGCCGGATCGAAGTCGCGATCCGGCGCACGACCACGGAAGCGGCCGGGCACGCGCGATGCGCCCCCCTCGCCTCCCCGCTCCTGTTCGGCCGCTGCCTTCGACACGCGTCGGTCTCCTCTCCTGGCCGCCCAGGAACGTCGACGGTCGAGTGTAGTCGAACGCGGGCGGCGCCCCTGCAGGCGCCCGGTTTCGCGGCCGGGGTCGAAGCCTAGACTCCCCGCTCCATGGACACGTTCACCCGGCGACAACTCCACGCGCTCTCGCGCGCGTTCTACGACGAGCGGGCCGCCGCCTTCGATGCGAGCCGGATCGATCTGCCGTGGCCCGGATGGGAACGGCTCGCGGCGCTGCTTCCGGAGGGGCGGCCCTCGGTCCTCGACGTCGGCTGCGGGAACGGACGCTTCGCCGCCTGGCTCGCGGAGTCGGGGATCGCCTTCGACTATGTGGGGACCGACGCGAGCGAGGCGCTCCTCGCCGCCGCCCGCGAACGCGTCGCGCCCGCGCTGGCGGAGGCGGGATCGACGGCCGAGCTCCTCGAACAGGACTTCCTCGACGAAGACGACGCGCCCGGCGCGGCGCTGCCTCGCGGTCCCTTCTCCCTCGTGGTGCTGATGGGCGTGCTCCATCACGTGCCCGGCCGGGAGACGCGTGCGGCGCTCGTCGAGGCCGCCGCCGACCGGCTCGCCCCGGGGGGCCTGCTCGCGCTCACCCTCTGGCGCTTCGCCGGACGGCCCCGCTTCGAGAAGCGCCGCGTCGACTGGGCTGGGGTCGGGCCCGTGCTCGGAGCGCCGATCGCGCTCGAGTTCCTCGAAGAGGGCGACGCGCTCCTACGCTTCGGCGAGGACCCCGCCGCCGCGCCGCGCTACTGCCACGAGACCGACGAGGCCGAGATCGCGGCCTGGCGCGACCGGACCGGCCTCGAGACCGTGGCCCTCTTCTCCGCCGACGGTGCCCAGGGCGACCTCAACCGCCACTGGATCGCGCGCAAACCGTAGCTTTTCGGCCTCATCTTCATTCCATGTGCAACTTCGCCGATGTGCATACCGGGTATGCGCATCCTCGAACGAGCAATCCGTGCCTTCGCCATCGGCGCGACCGGTCTCCTCCCGGCGGCGCCCGCTTCCGCGGGCGCCTCCACGGAGGGGCTCGGCCGCTCGCTGGCGACGCTGGCCGACGGCGCTCGATTCGAGGCGCTCATCGGCCCGCTCGAAGCCGCCTACCACGCGTGGGTCGCCTCCTCGAACGGGGCGCGCGAGATCGACGCGTTCCTCGCGAGCGATGCCGGCGCCCTCACCGCCCTCGGCGCGGTGGTCGTCCTCGCGCTCGTGCTCGGCCAGATCCAGCGACGCCGCCGGCGCGACGTCGGGGACCTCACGCTCCATCTCCTCTTTCCGGACGGCGTCGACGGTGACTTCGAGATCCGCCTCGTCCGAAGAAACCGGCGCCGCGACGACCGACGGCCGATCCGACGCGTCGGCGTCCGCCGCGAGACCCAGTTCGACGCCGTCCCGCCCGGCGCGTGGCGCGTCGAGATCGAAGGCCGGCTCCACGCGGCGCAGAGTCGCGCCGAGCTCGCCCGGATCGAGGAGTCCGTCGACGTCGAGATCGCCATCGGCGCCTGCACCGAGCTCGAGCACGCGCTCCCCCCCGTCGAAGCCCCGATCGAGTTCCGCGTCCACTGGGACCGCCAGCCGGCCCACGGCGTCGGACTCGGCCTCGCTTCGCGCCCCGCGACGGTCCGTTATGCGACACAGGTCGGTGTCGTCCGCTCGACCCTGCCCCTCGGTGCACACGCGATCGTGGTCGGAGCCGGCGACCGGATCGTCGAGCGCCCCTGCCAGGTCACGAGCTACGAGCCGAGCGTCGTCTCGATCGACCTCGCCGATGCCGACGGGCTCGTCTTCAAGGGCTGCCCTCCGGCGGTCGGCGCGTTCCTGCAAGGGGACCTCGCCCAGGCCGCGCAGGCCCTGGAACGCGACGGCCAGTCGGGCACGGCGTCTCTCCTCCTCGCGCGCCTGCACCAGGCCCAGGGTCGGACCGAAGCCGCGGCCGAGCAGCTCGAGAACGCCGGCCGCGATCGCGAGGCGGCCCAGCTCCGCAAGGAGATCTCGGACTTCGACCGCGCCGCGGCGCTCTTCGAGAACGCCGGCGAGCTGCGCAGCGCCGCGGAGATGTACGACGCCGCCGGGGCCTTCGACCAGGCCGCCCGGGCGTATGCGACGCTCGAGGACTGGACGGCGGCGGCTCGCTGCTACGAGTCGGCCGGCGATTCCGCCGGGCTGATCGGTGCCCTCGAAGGTCAGGGCGAGATCCTGCGCGCCGCGGCGCTCGCGACCGAGTCCGGCGATCGCGCTCGCGCGATCCGGCTCCTCCAACAGGTCGGCCAGGGCGACGAGGCCTTCGGACGCGCCGGAGAGCTCCTGGCCCTCGCCTACGAACAGGAAGGTCACCTCGACCTCGCCGCGAACCAGATCGAACGCTGCCTCCAGGCCCTCGCGCCGGGCGAGTTCGCCCCGGCCCTCGAGGTCCACCTCGCCGAGCTCCTCGAGGACTCCGGCGAAGTCCCCCGCGCCCTCGAAGTCTTGGGCGCCCTGCGCGACCGCGACCCGACCTATCCCCGCGTCGCCGGGAAGATCGAGGCCCTACGCAAGAAGATGAACGCGGCGAGCCGCCGCGATTCCGGCGCCACGTTCACCCCGCCGGCAGGCGCCACCGCCTTCGTCGCCGAAGAGCGCTACGAGATCCTCGAAGAGGTCGGCCGCGGCGGCATGGGACTCGTCTACAAGGCCCGCGATCGACGGCTCGGCCGCACGGTCGCGCTCAAGCGCATGCCCGAGAACCTGCGCGACCACCCGACCGCCGTGCAGCTCTTCCTGACCGAAGCGCAGGCGGCGGCGCGCATGAACCATCCGAACATCGTGACGCTCTACGATGCGGACCAGGAGAACGGCAGCTTCTTCATCACGATGGAGCTCCTCGAAGGCCTGCCGCTCAACAGCATCCTCAAGGAGCGCGGGCGATTCGGGCCGCGCGACACGGCGCGCCTCGGGCTCCAGGTCTGCGCCGGCCTCCAGTACGCCCACGACGCCGGCATCGTCCACCGCGACATCAAGACCTCGAACCTCTTCATCACGCGCGACCGCGTGCTGAAGATCATGGACTTCGGCCTCGCGAAGATCCTCGAAGCGGTCCGCATGGACGGCTCGACCGTGATCGCCGGCACGCCCTTCTACATGGCGCCCGAACAGGCGAGCGGCAACGTCGCCGACGGCCGCACGGACCTCTACGCCCTCGGCGTGACCCTCTTCGAGCTCTCGACCGGGCGGCTTCCGTTCAGGGAAGGCGACGTCCAGGCGAAACATCGCGAAGCGCCTCGTCCGGACCCGACGCAAGGCATCCCGGACTACCCGGCGAAGCTCGCGATCCTGATCCAGCGCCTCATGTCGGTCGAGCCGGACGGACGACCGGCAAACGCGGCGGAGGTCGCGGCCGCCCTCACGGAGATCGTGGAGGAGCGCTAGTCGGCCTGGTCACCGCGTTCGGGCAGCGACGAGATCGGAACGCCTAGAGCGTGACCGTGTCCGGCGCCGCCGGGACCGGCCCGTCATCCTCGGTCGCGCCGTCGCCCGCCACGGCCGTCTCCGCGGCGATCGCCGCCTGGAGCTCCGCGAGCTCCTTGCCGGCGCTGCGGTGGCCCTGCTCCGCGGCGCGACCGAGCCAGTCGAGGGCTTCGTCGCGGGTGAGCGTGTCGGAGAGCTTGCGGGAGAACATGCCGCCCAGGTTGTACTGCGCCGAGGCGTAGCCCTGGTCGGCGGCCATGCGCCACCAGTGCTCGGCTTCGCTCGGGTCGATGTCGACGCCCTGACCGGTCAGGTAGATCGTGCCGAGCATGTTCTGCGCGCCCGGATGATTGTGCTGGGCCGCGAGCCGGTACCAGCGAAGCGCCTCGTCGAAGCTCTGCTCGACGCCGAGTCCCTTCAGATGCAGGACGGCGAGATTGTTGCAGCCGTCGGCGTCGCCCTGCTCCGCCGCCATCCGGCTCCAGCGCACCGCCTCGTCGTAGCGCTGGACGACGCCGTCGCCCCGCGCGTAGAGATAACCGAGCTGCGCCTGCGAAGGCGCGTGTCCCTGCTCCGCGGCCATCCGGTAGTACTTGACGGCCTCGAGGGCATCGCGCCCGATCAGCACGCCCTCGTCGAAGATCACGGCGAGCCGGTACTGCGAGTTGACGTAGCCCGTCGACGCCGCTTCCCGGTAGCGGGCGATCGCCGCGTCGATGTCGGCGTCGGCGCCGAGGCCCTGCTCGTGGGCCTCGCCGAGCCGATGCACGGCGCCGACGTGGCCCAGGTCCGCGGCCTGCTTCCAGAATTCGACGGCCATGACGGGATTCGGCGGGGCGCCTTCCCCGGTCTTCGAGAGCTCGCCCAGCATGAAGTAGGCGGGCGCCTGTCCGGCCTGGCCTGCGCGACCGAGCCAGCGACGCGCCGCGGCGACGTTCCGGTTCTGGCCCTCGGCGGTCGCGAGGACGATCCCGAGATCGCTCGCGGCCTCGGCGTTCTCCGCCTCGGCGGCCAGCGTGAGCCAGCGGAGCGCCTCGGACTCGCGGCGCGCGCGCTCGGCGCCCTCCGCAGCCGGCGCATTGTCCTTGTAGAAGCGTCCGGCCGCGAGCTGGGCCGCGACGTCCCCGCCCTCGGCGCGCTCGAGGAGCGACGGCGCGGGATCCGCGCCAGCGGCGTCGCCGTCCCGCTCGGCCGAAATCTGGTTGCACCCCACGAGCGCCAGCAGCGCCGCGAGCACGAGCCCCCGTCCGAGTCCGATCCAACCGATCCGCATACCGCTCTCCCCGCGCAGCCGTGGATGGCCGCCTCCTCTTGCCCCATCGGTGCTTCGGAGTTGCGGGTTGAGATCGGATTGCACCCACGCCGAGGGCGATCCCCAACGACGGGAGGGCGTCCAGAGTGCGCCGATTTCGGACGCCTCGGACCGAAGCCGACCGCAGGCGGACTCCCGTCCGTCGAGGACCGGTGAAGGGAGAAGCGTTCGAAGGCGGCGTGCTATGGGCGGCCGGTCGCTACCGAGGCGGAACGCCCAGCCCGGCCGCGCGGCGGCACTCTTCGAGGATCGGCATCGCGAGCGCGCGGGCGCGCTCCACGCCCGCACGGAGGATCGCCTCGACCTCGTCGGGCTTCTCCGCGTACTGATCGCGCCGGGCGCGCATCGGCTCGAAGTAGTCCATCAGGCGCTCGAGCAGGTCCTTCTTGACGTCGCCGTAGCCGAGCCCGCCGGCCGCTGCGCGGGCGAACATCTCTTCCTGCTCGGGCTCGCTGGCGAAGAGGCTCCAGATCTCGAACACGTTCTGGTTCGTGTCCTTCGGATCCTCGACCGGCGTCGAGTCGGTGACGATCCCCATCACGGCCTTCTTGATCTGCTTCTTCGAGCCGAACATCGAGATCGTGTTGCCGTAGCTCTTCGACATCTTGCGGCCGTCGGTCCCGGGGACCGTCGCGGTGTCCTCGAGGATGTAGGGCTCGGGCAGGACGAGGACGTCGGTGTCGTAGTAGTTGTTGAAGCGGGTGGCCATGTCGCGGGCCATCTCGATGTGCTGCTTCTGGTCCTTGCCGACGGGGACGAGGTGGGAGCCGTAGAGCAGGATGTCTGCCGCCATCAGCACGGGATAGGTGAAGGTCCCGTGGTCGATCTCCTCGCCCTTGTCCTGGGCCGCCTTGTAGGCGTGGGCCCGTTCGAGGAGGCCCATGCCCGTGACCGAGGAGAGCATCCAGGTCAGCTCGGTCACCTCCGGCAGATCGCTCTGGCGGAAGAGGATCGCGCGGTCGGGATCGAGGCCGGCGCCGAGATAGTCGAGGGCGACGGCCAGGCTGTTCTTTCGCCGTTCCTCACCCTTCCGCACGCTCGTCATCGAGTGGTAGTCGGCGATGAAGTAGAGCGCCGTGTCGTGCTCGTCCTGGAGGGAGACGAACTGGCGAAGCGCGCCGAAGTAGTTGCCGAGATGGAGATTCTCGCCGGTCGGCTTCGTGCCGGAGAGGACGATCTGCTGCCGCTTCGGGGGCCCGGCTGCTTCTTCTTTCTTCTTCTTGGACATCGTGATGGATTCGTTTCTCGGGATGCGTCGGAGTCGGGCTCCGGGTGTAGCGAATCGTCCCTCAGCCTGCGGCGGGGGTCAGCCAGTGGGCGAACTCGGGATCCTCGCCCGCGGACGCCCGCTTGAAGCGATCGCGCAGGGCCTGGGAAATCGGTCCCGGACAGGCGCCCAGGGCCTTGCCGTCGACGGACTCGATCGGCCAGACGCCGGCGGTCGTGCCGGTCAAGAAGGCTTCGCTCGCGTCGAGCAGCGCCGCGGGCCCGAGCGCCCGCTCGTGGACGTCGATCCCTTCGGCCTTCGCGAGCTCGAGGACGGAGCTCCGGGTCACGCCGTGGAGGACCTTCTTCGCCGGCGGCGTCACGAGCGAACCTTCGTGGACGAAGAAGAGGTTCGAGGTCGGGGCCTCGGCGAGATGGCCGTCTTCGTCGACGAGCACGATCTCGTCGTAGCCGTCGGCCCGCGCGCGGGCCTTCGCGGTCATCGGCGACGCGTAGTTGGCGCTCACCTTGGCCTGGGGCGGGACGATGTCCTCGCGGCGATTCGCCCGCTCCTTCTCGATCCAGAGCTTGATCGTCCGGGGCTTCGGCGCGGGCTCGACCGGCAGGCGCGCCTGGATGTCGGCGGCCGGGTCGTAGGCCGCGACGGCGACGGTCACGTGGCTGTCCACGGGGATCACGTCGATCTCGACCGACGCGAAGTAGGCGCTGATCTTGACTGCCTTGGCGCCGGGGTTCGCGACGACGGTCTCGCGGATCGCGGCGGAGATCGCCTCGGCGTCCTGCTCGACCGGGAGCCCCATCAGCGCGCAGGATTGGAAGAAGCGCTCCACGTGCGCCGCCAGGCGGAAGATTGCGAGCCCCGCGGGATGACCCGCGGCGTTCCCGGCGGCCAGGTCATGAACGGACATGTAGTCGAAGACCAGGGAGCCACGCTGAACCGCGTGGGAGAGGACGTGGATCGTCGCATCGCCCCAGGGCCGCAGCTCCCCGTCCAGCCAGATGAGGCGGTCGGGCGCGCTGTTCGTACTGTCAGAACCCGAATAGACGGAACCCGTTGAACTCAAAGGGTTTTCTCCTCACATGGGGCACGCGCGGGGCGTCGGCGCGGCCGTGAAGGTATCAGATGGGAAGCCCTCGCCCGCCTCCCTGGGCGGGTCCCCGCGACGCCCGGCCCGGGCGAACGCGCCGTGGGGGGAATTTTCAGTGCCACGCGAGCCCCACTCGCGTCTACATCCCTTTACGAAGCTCGCGATCTCCCCGCGCCGAAACGGGGCCGGGTCGCGATTGAGGCGCTTCTTTTCTCCTCATCTCTTTTAGTAAGAGCCCGAACTCACGGAGGACCACACGATGAGCCGAGCCATTCGAAAGGCCAGCAACGTCGTCGTCGTCGCTGCCCATCTCTACCGAGAGCTGGCAGTGTCCGCGAGCGATCTGTTCCGCGCGGAGACCTACCGCTAGCGCGAGGTCCCCGAGGCACGTCACATCTGGATGTGAATGCGCCCGAGCACTGGATACGGTGCTGGAACACACGAGACCCGGTCCGGTTCCTCTCGAGGAAGCCGAGACCGGGTTTTCGCGTTTCGGGGCCGGCTGGACCGGGCCGGACCGGCGAGGTCCCGGCCGGGACGCGCCTCAGCCCGTACGCCGGGCGGGGTCGGCGACGGGTGCTTCCTGCGCCGTCGGCGGCGCCGCGTAGCCGTCTCCCGCCACGCCCACTTCGGCACCGGCGTCCTGGCTGTGGAGCGCCGCGTAGGCATCGAGGGTCTGCTGCTTCCGCCGTTGGGCAGAGACGGCCGGCTGCTGCTCCGCGACCCAGGTCCGGGCGGCGAGCGCGATCGCGAAGAGGAAGGAAGCGACCGCGATGAAGAGGAAGTCGATCGGCGAGAGCGTGAGGATGGTCGGCTGCCAGCGGGTCAGCGCCGCGATCGCCTTCAGGACGAAGCCGATGGCGAGCGACGACCATCCAGCCAGGATCAGCATGTCCATCAGAGGAAGCACAGGCAGCATCGGTCTCTCCGCGTTTCCGGTTTTCCCGGCTCTTCGAACGCCTTGGGGTTCTGGGCCGCGGCGTGGTCTCCGCCTGTCAGCCGCCCCTCAAGCTCGTCCCCTCCCCTGCCGACCACTCTAATCCGCGCGAGGTGTCGGGGTCAAACGGACTGTCGCACCTGCCTGTGAGTCGCACACGACTCGCCGGTTCGTGAGCCGAATCGCCCCACCCGGATGGCGGGCCGGAAGCCTCGCGCTACATTCTGCGCCCCGATGGCCCCCGAGGTCATCAAAGCCCCACCGGATCCACCGGCCGAACCGACGAAGACCGTCGCAAAAAGCCAACGCGCGTCCGGGACGCGGGCAAAGCCCTAGAGGACACACGGAAACGAGATCTCGCGATTCCCTCCCTCCCAGCGAGGAATCAGAATCGTTCGCGGGCGACGGCCGGCGAGGCAACGAGAGAACGGGACCGTACCCGGGGCCGACGTAGCTCAGCTGGTAGAGCAGCTCACTCGTAATGAGCAGGTCGTCCGTTCGAGTCGGATCGTCGGCTCCATTTTTCCTCTTCAAAGTCAGGTAGATGGAGATTCCTCCCGCCCGGCACGGCTCGTCTATGTGTGACGAACTGTGACGCGAGCGGCCTTAGGCCCGGACTCCGGGCACCTAGGGAAGGAATCTGCACATGGCTGAGGTCACACCGCGTCACAAGCGAGGCACGGTTCGTCGGCGCGGCAACCGGTGGCAGGTCGACGTTGTGGTGGATGGCCGTCGTGTTCGGCGGAGCGCGCCAACGCGCGACGCTGCGAATGAGTTGCTCGACCAATTGCTCACGCGGATCAACGCCCAGGACCACGGCGCGTCACCGATCGACCACGGAGAGCAGGCCGCCGACCACACTGAACCGACGGTTTCTCTGGTCCTCGAGCGATACCTCGCCAGCACTCGGCTCCATTGCCGACCCCGTACGATCAGGACGACCGAAGCCGCGATCCAGCGGCTCGACCAGTTCTTCGCGCAAGCGCTTGCGTCCAGTCTCTCTAGGACTGAGATCGATCGGTATGCCGCCGCCCGGCTGCGCGACGGCGTGGGGCCGCATACTCCGAATCGCGAGCTCGCCTGCCTGCGGGCTGCCTTGGTTCAGGCGCGAGACGATGGACTCATTGAGCGAGCACCGCGGATTCGGATGCTTCGAACGGTCCGGGCGGTGCCTAGAGTCCTCTCGAAGCCGCAGATCAAGCAGCTAGTCACCGATACCGGCGAGTTCTCGGTCGTCTTCGCACTCGCGGCCGGAGCGGGACTTCGCGCAGCGGAGATGCGCTGGCTCACCTGGGCCGACGTCGATGCACCACGAAGCTCCATCATCATTCGAGCGAAGGGGACCTGGCGGCCCAAGACACATGCCGAGCGCGAGGTGCCTATGTCGCCGCGACTCGCTGAGCGACTCCAAGCGCACCGCGCGGCTCGAAGTTCGTCAGAGGACTGGGTACTGGCCGTTCCTCGGCACCACGGACAGTGGAGCGAATCGGGCCTCAGTCACGCCGCAAGACGGCACGCCCAGGAAGCGAAAGTCTGGGCACCGGGCTGTAAACCGCTCCACGACCTCCGTCGATCCTGGGCGTCCCACCTCCTTGCTGCGGGCACGCCGATCGACACTGTTCGTCGCCTTGGCGGATGGGCCAGCAACTCGACCCTCGAACAGTTCTATCTAGCTCCAACTACCGAGTCTCTCGACAAGGCGACGCGCGCCAGCAGAGACCTTCTTTAACAGCGACTGAATATCACGGGGAATAGATCCGAGAAACATCCCGAACCCACCGACCGGATCGCTGGCATTGAACTGCTCCTCCGGGAATGCACGGCGAGATGGCCTTGGAGTCAGCCTGTGGACTCGACCTCTCGCGAGCGACGCTCGCGCACTGGATGGTCAAGATGGGCGACCTGGTCGAACCGCTGGTTGATCGGATCACAAGCATGAGATCCGCGCCTACGACTTCGTTTAGTGCGATGAGACGCCCTTCCAGGTCTTGAAGGAGCCCGGGAAGACGGCCCAGAACCAGTCCTATCTCTCGGCGCTTCGCGGCGGTCCTCAGGAGCACCCGCTCATCTACTGTGAGTACGACCCTTCGCGGAGCGGTGAAGTGCCGAAGCGGCTGCTTCGCGGGTTCGAAGGGTTCCTGCAGACGGACCGCTACGAAGGCTATGCCGCGATCGGACGCGAACCCAAAGTCGTGCACGTGGGCTGTTGGGCGCACGCGCGACGGAAGTTCGACGAGGCGCTTCGCGGACAGAGGTCGAAGAGCAGGAAGAGTTCGAAGAAGACGGCGAAGGAGAGCGTGGCGCGAAAGGCGATGGGCCAGATCCAGGCGCTGTATCGGATCGAGAGGAAGCTCAACGACGCGTCTGCTGAGGAACGTCACCGCGTGCGGCAGGCCGAGTCTGTGCCGTTGGTCGAGGCGCTTCGCGCCTGGCTGGACGACTCGATCGACCGAGTCCCGCCGCAAAGCCTGACCGGGAAGGCGATGGCCTACCTCGACCGTCAGTGGCCGAAGCTCGTTCGCGTGTTCGCGGATGGCCGGATCCCGCTCGACACGAAACGCGTTGAGAACGCAATCCGACCGTTCGTGGTCGGACGGAAGAACTGGCTGTTCGCCGACGCGACGGCGGGATCTCGAGCCAGCGCCAACCTTTACGGGCTGGTCGAGACGGCCAAAGCGAACGGGATCGAGCCTTGGGCGTATCTGCGGCACGTGTTCGATGCCCTGCCCAGGGCGACCTTGCCCGATCAGGTCGAGGCGCTGCTGCCCCAAAGCATCGATCCGGCGCTCATCCGGCACCCGGCCGCAGGACGTAGTTCGTCGAGCGCTTACCCTACTACCTCCATTCTGGAAGCCCAAAGTGGTGCAGGAAAACGCAGCACGTCACTCCGATCGTTGACAAAGGGGATAGGCCTTCGAAACGGCCCAGCTCACCTAGTCTACTTTCTGGGGGACGGGAGGGCAGAGCACCCGAAATCGTCGTTTCTCCATCGATGCGCAAAAACTAGTAGGTGGCTGTTGAGTAGCTCAGACCCATCAGCATCGAGATTCGTCTAGGCCACGACTCTCTTGCCACCGCGACGAGCTCCTCTACCGCCTAGTTGATCAGCCTCAGGCGACGGAGCTCGCGGCAGCAATTACTCGGCGACGTGACCTCAGGCGGAGGCAGCATCAGCCTCGGTCAGCAGATAAACGCCGGTAGCAGGGTCACGAGCGCCCGCATCGGTCACGTGCGTACGATCGGCTGCAGGACGACGACGCCTGGGCCCTAGTCTCCATCCGATCGGCCTAATCGCCCCCGAAATGGCCGTTTCCAGTCGAAGCGTACAGCGGAAGACCGCAAGTCATGCAGTTGCGGGTCCACGGATTCGAGGCGCCGATGCCGGGAACGCTACTAGCTGTGTGGTAGCGCTCTCCACATCGTGGGCACTCGCTAAGCACGATCCTAATTCCACAGACGAGAACCCATAGGGCTCCACCCACACCAAGAACCATAGTCGCCAGATCCGAACCTGATATCGCAAGCACCAACCCTGTCAAAGGCAACCAAAGCGCCGCCGACCACCAGAATCGTCGGCGAGCAGTGCGAATCAGCTCCAAACCAGCCCGAAAACTCGTAGCCAGATCGCTCACGGACACTGCCCCGCCAACGAATCGTCGTCATTGTCACCAAAGAGATCCTCTATCGCGCGCTTCCAGTTAAAGAGGGGCTCGACGATCGTAGTCGATGGAATGACATGTGCTTCGACAGGGGTGCCGGCCCCCAACCCGAATTGAACCTCGACACCGAACTCGTCGGAGCCACTGCGGGAGTTGAAATCGACGACGTCGACTCCAGCTACCGCTCCCTCGCCTGCAGACGCTCCCGTTACGGTCGAATCGCCTTCTAGATCGAAAATCGTGTCCGCGCTTGAAAGACCGCCCACAATGCCAGTGGATGCGCCGGCACCGATTTCTGCCCCTACGCCGTAGGTAAGTGCTATTCCGACGTTTCCGTCGTCGTCAGCAACGAGCGCAAGCTGCGCCTGTCCGCCCGCGCCTGCGCCGCCCGCCGTAAACTGCCCCACGCTAAATGTAAAGAGCCCCATCGGGTCAAGCGCCTGACTAGGACTGTTCCTTGCATACTGATAAAGGTGCAGACCTCCACGTTGACCAATCGGATCCGCACTAACGTACCGAGCTGAACTGGGGTCGTAGTATCGATGACGGTTGTAGTGAAGTCCGCTCTCGGAGTCGAAGTACTGACCTGGGAATCGGAGGTTCATCGAGACATTAACTGAGTCCCCGTCAGGGTTCTCATCGACAATGGCACTACCGAACGAGCGATAGTCACTGGACCAGACAGGTTCTTCCTGCGAATCGACAAGAATGGCCGGAGTTCCAAGATGATCCGGATGAACGGCATAGAGTTCCGCATTGGCCGCAACGCCATCCTCGACAAACAGAGGTGCCAGCGCTGCAGAATCATAGACGTAGCGCTTGACCGAAGCGCCAGTGCCGTCAAGCTCTTCGATCATCTGCTCCCCGAGCCAAAGGAACCAAGTGGTGTCTCCGCCGGCAACGCTCTTCTGGTATCGGCGCCCGAACGGGTCATGTCGATACGTCGCGATTGACGGACCGGCCTGCGTAGATCTGATCTCGGTTAGGGAACTCTCTGCGTCCCACTCGAAGTCGAGAACGCCGTTGTCGTCGAGGTTTCCATTGTCGTCATAGCTGACAGTCGCAGCAGAACCCGGAACGGTCGTGTACTGATCTAGAGAGTTGGCTACGAATGCGCCGCCCCGATTCCCCGCAGCATCGTACTGGAAGCTCTCCGGCGATCCGGTCGCGGCATGCGCAGAAGGGAAGGAGGCCGCTGTGAGCTGCCGAGCCCCATCGTGGCCGTACGTCAGAATATCCGAGGCCGGTGACGGGCTCGCGTCGAACGCGATGCTCTCGACGACTCCACGCGCGTCCAACTCATAGTCCCGATAGAGCAGGATCGTCTCGCCAGGCAGCCCGTGCTGCGCGTAGACCGCGATCAAGTCTACGCGACCCGCGGCGTCAAAAACCCAGTCGTGGCGTACTCCAGAGCTGAAGTCGCGATAATCGCGGCGCCCACGTCCATCGAACACTTGCGTCATGAGCGCCGCGCTCGCGGACTCCGCTCGGACCTGCGAGAGCCTCTCCATCGCATCATGTGCAAGGAAGAAGTCCTCGAGATTGCTGAATATGAGCTCGGAGCGATTGCCAGCACCGTCGATGACCTGCTCGACGGTACGCGAGCCCGTCGGTGCGCCCGAGCCGAGGAAGGTCACCGTCTCGCTGGTCCGCTCATCCCGTTCGTTGTAGCCGAATACGATCGAGATGCCCGAATCCCCTGCGGTCTGCATGCGACCTGCACCATCGTAAGTGAAACTGTGAGTCTCGCCTCCAGCGATCGTACGGAAGGTGTTCCGTCGCCGATTGTCGAATACGTAATCGACTTCGACGCCACTCCGGGTCGTGACTAGATCGAGGTCGCCATTCATGTCCCACTCGAAGGACTCTTCTTTGTCGTCCGTAGACGAGTTGGGATCTCCGTCATGCAGGACCGAGCTCAACCGATCGAAGGGATCGTACCCGTATCCGGTCCTGTTTCCGCGGCCGTCTACGACATCGTCAAGCGTGCCGTTCGCGTGATAGCCGAAAGTCGTCGGCCCGAGAGTGGTTCCCGCCGGAGGAGTAGAGGTGTACAGAAGGTCGCGCTCGTCGAATAGGAACGTCCAGCGATAATCAGAAGCATCCTCCACCCCGGTTCGATTGCCGTTGCCGTCGTAGAAGTACTGAATCTCATTGTTGGCCAGCCCGTTGCGTTCGAACTCAACTCGGTCCCTTTCGTCGTACTCCCATGTCAATGACTCGAGAATCACGGCGGAGTCGAGCATTGCGCGTTGTCTCAAGTTCCCGTTCGCATCGTAGTACCGCTCTTCAGTCTGAGAGGCGAAGGGCGCGGGTCTCGTAATGGTCGCCAAGCGGTCAAGCTCGTCGTATAGGAGCTGCGTGCGGTGCCCGTTGTCTGTGGTGATTGCGGTCGGACGCCCGAGCTCGTCAGGATCGTAAGACGTTGTCGCCTCGTCGGTGGCCGACCCGTACGCGCGAATCACTCGCGCCAGATATCGAGTATCCGGCGGCAAGGAAGGGTTTCCCGGATCCGGCGTGTACTCGTACCGCGTCGTGTTCCCGTTCGAGTCCTCGAAGGACTCGAGCTGGCCTCGAGAATTGATGACGATGGTCGCGGCGTCGTTGTTGCCGCTAATGAGCGGATACTGGATCGATGTCAAATTGTAGGTCGTCGGGTCATATACGAACGTCGTTGTCTGGGTCTCGGGCGTGATGATCGTCTCTATTTGCTGGTAGGGCGTCGTGTACTGGAATGAAGTGCGCAAAGGCGGGTCTGTACTCCCAGGTTTGGGCCGCTCCTCGACGTAGACCAGGTTGCCACGCTCTTCCACGGGCCCAGAGACGAGAGGCCACTCCCAGTGCGTCGAGTTACTCTCGGGGTACGTAACATCAGTTAGACGACCTAGCGAATCGTAGAGATACGCTGTCTCGTACTTCGTACCAACCTGTTCACCCGTGCGAACTCCACGCGTAACAACTCGCTCGAACAGAACTCTGAAGTTGCTTGGATCGTATTCGAACTCCCAGTCCGTAGCGTTTCCGTCTGTGAGCACGGTGGTATTCGGAATCGACGTGTAGTCGAGCGAAACTCCTGCCCCGTCACCATAGGTCTGAGACGTGACACGCCCCTCTTCGTCGTAGACCTGCGACAAGAAAAGAGTGCTAGAGCCCTGCAAAGCAGGGCTTGTAACTTCGGTCACGTTGTGGAGATCATGCGGATCGGTATACGCGAAGCTTGCGACGGCGGGCTCGACAACGACCTGCGTCGCCCCGCCAGGTAACGTCTCGAACGTCCGGACCGGGGGGCTGGACACCGTCGTCAAATTGCCCAACGAGTCGTGTCCGTACGACCAGATACGGCCCGTCCAGTCCTCAATCTCGTCCAGTCGTCCAGTGACGGGATCGTATCGAAGATCTACGGCACGATCGTTCGCTGCAGCCTGGTCCGGGAACTTCACGCGAATCAACCGATAGTCGCGACCAATGAGCGTCTTGAAATCCTCCAGGTTGGCCCCTGGCGGGGCTGTCTCCTCGATTGCGGACAGCATTCGATCCGTGATTGAAAACTTCGGACGGCCGTAGAGCGGGAACTTCGCAGGCACACCCGGCGCCCCGTCCCACTCATACAGGACCTCGTTGCCGTGACGGTCTGCTTTCCGAGTAAGCAATCCATGCGAATCGAAGTCGTAGGTTCGACCATCTGGCTTCGTCATCGTGTAGCTGCCGTCACCGTTCTGAACGATGCGCTCGTCTCCGCGAGTGGGCGAGTACCACTCGTTCGCGAAGCGGAAATACTCACGCGTCGTGCAGTTTCCGAAGGAAACGATCAGCTTCCCCTCTGTTGTCGGCGAAACCGGCTCTCGAGCCTGCCGCAAGCGAACATTGGCCGCAAAATCCCACCCGTAGCCCAGCGGAGAGTCGTACGGCGAACCCGATCGGTAGCTGTGCCGAAGATCGATCGAGATCTCTGGTCGCGCGCCCGGAATAAAAAGTCCGGGTACATGCTGGTCTTCCGGCGTCAGAATGAACTCACCTGTGACGACGTCAACCGGATCCGTCTTTCCTGGGCAGTCGTTCTGGTTGTCCGGATCGATCTCACCCTCTTCGTCTTCCTCTTCCTCAGCCGTCTCTCCACCTGTAAAGTTGTAGTTGTCTGAAAAGGCAGGCGGCACCAAGAAGCAACCGAAAACCACGAGCATGGCAAGAAACGATCCTACGAGCTTCAGGCGATCGAGCGTGGATTCCCTCGGGCTACGAGTCATCGCGGTTCACCTCCGACCGAACCCGCAACCGCCCCTTCATCACCTGCAGGTCTGTCCCATCCCATTCGCAGCTGCCGAACCTGAAGTCGCCTGATATGTCCGCAATGAAAGAGACCGTTCTCGTCTCCCCTTCCGGAAGCTCAACTCCGACTTCATAGTCCGGCTGGACGAAGTAGTGATTGCCCTTCGTCGAGGTCAGCTCGATCTCCAAACGATCCCCCGGCTCCACACTCAGATCGTTCGGCTCGAAGTACCACTCACTCGCCGTCATCGTAATCCGGTGGGTCACTCCGGTCGGCTCAGCTCGCTGCCGGAAGTTCTCCCCGAGCAGCACCTCGGCATCCGCCTCCCCGATCTGTGCCGAGGCGTCAATGTCGGTCAGCCCGGTCTCAGGGCCAGCAACCGGAAGGCCCGACGCGCGCCATCCGTTGATTCCGCGCTCCTGCATTAGTGCGACATCGGATATCCCGAGGCCTCGAAGCGCTTTCACGGCCATGAAACCTCGAAAGTCCATGTTGCAGTACGGGATTACGAGCGCTGACCGATCGATCTCATCGACTCTCGCCGCGAACTCGCGCTCCGGAATGTTCACCGCACCAGGAATATGTCCTTCGGCGTACTCTTGAGGCTCTCGCACATCAACGAACTGGATCTTCTCCCCCGCCTGAATCCGCTCGACGATCGCTTGGGGCGAGAGCAGCGGAGTTCGACTCACGCCGCCCACATCGGAGGCGTGCGCCACCGCGGAGAGGAGAAGCAATGCGGAGGAGATCGCTGCGATCGCCGCACGATGCTTGGATTGGCCGATTCGGATCATGAAGAACTCCCCGACGACTCGAGAATGAAGGGCACCGTGACGGCGCCCCCGTGATCGTCGTAAGTGAGAACGTTGACGGTCAAGAAGTGCAGACCAGGCGACAAGTCATCCACCGCCAGGGTGAAATTGAATGGGCTTGACCCCTCCTCCTCTTCGAAGAGGAAAACCGAGTCAAGAAAAAACATCACCTCGAATCCTCCCGATACCAGGTTGGGAAGATCCTCAGGATCGAGCGTGACCCGCACTGTCGCCGGCCCCGAAATCTTCGCGACGCCGCCAGACGAGAGGCCATCCGGGTCAACAAGCTCCACCGCGAATCTAGGGTCGTGACAGTCGCGCGGCGCGTGCAGCGCATGCCTAAATCCGCTTCGAAAAGCCGATGTCTCGCCCTGCCGCGGCGAACGCTCGTCGTGTGCCGCAGGAACGACAATCGCGTTGCGGCCCAAGGCATATGCATGCATGGAGAAGCGAACGCGCGAGTCGCCGGACATGTCCAACACACCCGAGCTGTCGGTTCCGTCCCAGACCACCTCATACTCACCTGCGGCCTGCGGCTGCCAATCGTGAATCGTCCGCAGCAGCGGCAGTCCCTGCAGCATGGCGCGCAAGCGCACACGTGCCGGCTCCGGCAGCGCATAGGAGACGCGACCGGACGCATCGTCGAAGGTAAACCGCATCGGCAGAACCTCTTCGCCCCCATCGACTGGATCGGCCCCATAGGCCGCAACGAGCTGTCCATTCTGAGCCAGCACACCGATCGCGTAGAAGTAGACGCCGGGACCGACCATCGCGCCGCCTTGGTCGGCGCCATCCCACTCGGCGAGCTGGCGCCCCTTCTCCCTTACATCGAGCTCCATCAGCCTTATCGCGGTCCCGCTCTCGTCATAGATGACGATGACGGGCTTGCCCTTTGCACGCAGGGTGAACGAAAGCTCATACGTGGCGCCATCACCCGGCACAAAGAGAAATGGGCGCCCCGAGACGCGTCCGATCCGCTGACCACCAACCTGATTCCAGGAAGCGTCGAATCTGGAGAGTGCTTCCGAAGCTTCGGGTAACTCCTTCACGGCGCGAGACGCACACCCTGCGACAATGGTCGCGAGCAGTAGGGCGACGATGGCCACCAACATCCGCTCTTCGCCTCGCTCGCCGCGCGCGTTTTTCCTTGTCACGGCTGAACCTCGAGAATCGTCCATTCGGGATCCAACGCGACGATGTCACCCCCCCAGAAAGGCTGCTGGTGCTCGCCGGCCCTGGACATCTTCCACACATGGGGCTGACCGTCTTGCACCCGGACATACGCGATCTGCTCGCCAGTAGGAGACCAGGACGGCGACATCTCCGCGTCCGTCGAATCCGTAAGGCGACGAACGAATCCGAACCTCGTTCTGCGCCAGATATCGAAGTTCCCTGCGGCCGACGACGAGAAGAGCAGACCGGTCCCACTAGGTGCCGCTGCCGGCTCCAGAGCCCGAGAGTGCTCTTCCATGATTGCTTCGGGCTTCGGGTCGCTTCCCAAGGAAACTCGAAAAAGCTCGGCGCGACTGCCCGCGCTCGCGCTGGAGTACACGAGCTCCCGACCGCTCGGAGCCCACGAGTAGTGACGAATAAAGCCAGAAGAGGGCGTAACCAGGCGAGGCGACGCGTCGTCCGAGTCGAGAATGACGATCGCACTTCGATCATCGACATCCGTCCGAATCCGAGCGAGCGCAAGTCGACGTCCCGTCGGCGACGGCCTCGGCGTCAGTGCGGGCCAGAGGTCGGGCCGAAACGGCGCTTCGCCTCCGCTTTGGAGGTCGAGAACAAACAGCCGGTCGTTCCCGTCGCGGAAGAACACCCGTCGCCCATCAGACGCCGGACGCCTCTTGTCGAAGCCGGACGTCGTTAGCCTCCGATGGGTGCGGTCTCGGACGTCGAATACCCAGACCTGCCAATACTGCATATCAAGCCGGCTGTAGATGATCGCCTCACGACCACTCTCCGCCGGACGATTTGCATGGCCACCCGCGCAACCGAATGCGAGGATGCCGATAACCAGGGCAACGCTCGACGTTCCGCGCATCACGGGTCAGGGGCAGTTGCAAGCGGCGGAGCCGCCAAGCGGTTCAGCCGGGATACGTGTGTCTACGCGAAATACGAGGTCCTCGGCAACGAATTCGCCCGTCACCTGATCCTCGATCTCGACCCGAACGCGGTACTTGCCGATCAGTGTTGTCACGGCCCCGCTCTCGTCCAACCCGTCCCACTCGAGAAAATGCGACCCGGCCGCAAAGGATGTATTCGACTCGAGCGTCCGAATGAGCTGATTGTTGGGGCTATAGACATCGACGTCGACGGTCGCCGGCCGCAACAGCTCGAAGAAGATCCGCGTCGACTGGCCAAAGACGGGCCGAAAAAGGTAGGGATTGAGGGCGAGCCGACGGATCTCCGCCGGGGGAGTCCTCACGATTACGCTGTCCCTTTCGAGAGGCTCCGGGACTTCGAGGTATACGGTGTATGCGAGACCCGACTCCGAGAATTGACGATTCTCGTCGCGCGCGTTCCACACCAAGGAGACAGGGCCGCTCGGGACGACCTCGTTTCCAAGGAGGGTCACGACACGATCGGGCGTCGGCGACGCCGTCGCACAGTCGCTACTCACCTGCACCTGAGGAGGATCGGGGTTCTGGGGGTCATCACCCGGTTCAAAGAGGCAGACCTTGACCGTGTGCCTGCCGGGATAATTCATCGTGTAGTCGATCTCGAGCCACTCGTTCATGAACGTCGAGATCGGTTCCGGCATACCGCTCAGCGAGCTCCCACCATTCTCGAATCCGTTGAATTGGGCCGGGAATTGCCACAACGGCGGATCGCCAATCGCGCGATCGTTGCCATCGTTGAGCACGACACTTCGACCGCTGGCGTCTGTTGCGGAGATCTCGACAAAGTACGCACCATTCGGCGCCACGGAGACCGGCACTTCGTCGGTGGTCCCGTCCCAAACTACCGAGTGGGGAGTGCCTCCAGTCCTTGACTCGTTGTCGACAAGCAGCTTTGTCGTCGCGCCGAGACCGGACGGTTTTAGCTCGACGGTGACGTCCGCATCGGCGGACAACTCGTAGGTGATCTGCACCTGCTCGCCAGCAAGCGGATCGATCACTTCTCGATCGAACTCCAACGAAACCACTTCAAGACGATCGACCGTCACGTCGACTCCAGTCTCGCTGGTGTTGCCGACCGCATCCGAGACCTGGAGTACGATCCGGATCGTGTCCTCTTCGGAGTATCTGGCTTCCGTCCCGTTGTCGCTTGGCAGAAATCCAAGAAGCCCGCTCTGCACATTCCCCGTATCGTTCGCGAACTCGTCGAAGTCCACTGGATCAAGGCCCGCTCCCCAGAGCAGCCGATAGTCTCCTGGATGATCGTCGTCGATGGTTCCGCGCACTTCCACGGGGCCGTAGTTCACGATCGGCGTGAGACTGTTCGGCGTCTCGATGGCCGCCACCGGCGGCGTCAGATCAACGACGACCGAACCACCTGAGGCTACGTACTGCGCGCCATCAAGACTCGCCGTGAGTCGAAAGTCATAGATTCCGTCGGAAATGGTCCCCGAGGACACCTGTCCGGACCATTCTCCAACCGCAGAACGTCCACTCCCGGTGAACTGATTGACCACGGAGCCACCCGACAAGACGTCGAGAGTCCAGCTTGCATCGTCCAGACTCAAACCTGCTTCGATCGACACCTTGTCGAACGCGCCGTCGTTGTTAGGAGAGAAAACCGCCAAGGACGCGGCCGGAGCCGACGCGTGCAGAACGCGCACCGTCCTGTCGGTAACGGCGGTTCCACCTGGCGAGTCCACTTCGAGTCTCACCGTGTAGATCCCATTGATCTCAGCCGACGCGTCCCACGAAACGAGCTGGCCGTTTGCCGGGACCGAAGCGATATCGCATGCGGGCGGATCGCCGGGTTGGCCACCCGCGGGCGATTCGCAAATCGTCGAAAACGCGGACTCCGCGGGGCTGTAGCCGTAAGCCTGTTTGATGCGATAGGCGGTCGCGCCAGCCCCTGCGGCTTCGCCCACGATCGCGATCGGACCCGCGGCCGCAACGCCGAGTTCAGCTGGCGCCGTGAGGCGGGCCACAGGCAGCGCGGAGTTGATCTCGACAGTTCCGACAACATCCGGCGCCGCAGCTACTGCGGCTCCAGCGCGATCTGCACTCAGAGTTACTTCGTACACACCGTCGGCGAGTGCGTTTTCCGGCGAGCCACCATCACCGCCCGACCACGGCTGCGAGACTGATGAAGCAGTCTCAGAGAAGGTCCGGACCACTTGCCCGCCCGTGTTCCGAACGTCGATCGTCCAGTCTACGGACTCGCTGAACTCGGCGGAGAAAACCGTCTCCGAACTCAGCCCGACAGACGGAAACTCGAGCGGTCCAAATGCCGCTGAGTCGACGAAGGGCTCCGTGCTCCCGATATTCACCGGGCTAGCCAGCCACGGATTCGAGAGGGTACCCGGAGCCTGAGGCGGACCAGGGTCTACTTCGATGTCGCCTGGAGCGGGACCACCCGCAGCTCCCCACCAGTTGGCTCGCGAGTCGATGAGGACCGGGGATTCGGTAAAGAGGGCCGCGTCGAAGTTCCCCGAGAGGTTGTTCCCACGAAGTAGCGCCGGTTCGCCGTTTCCTCGAACCGCAATCGCATACTGGAAATTCGAGATCTCGTTGCCGACGATCAGGGGGTTGCAGTCGAAGGTGATCCCTCTCGGGCTTGCGCTCCCGCCCGACGCTCCGGGACCAACTATGGTATTGGCGCGAATCAGCGGGCGCGCTTCCGGCTCGTCGCACACGATGCCGTCGTCAGCGTCGCCGGTAAGCGTGATCGTGTTTCGCTCAATCGTGGGAGACGCGTGGTCCACCCTGACACCGTCTGCGCCGGCGAGCGACAGTACGATCTCGCTGTCCAGTAGGTAGAGATCGCTCGTCGACGTCGCCGCTGAGAAATCGTAGTGGACAGCACGCGCGACACTGCCTCCCCCGATTCCTTCGACTCGGATCCATTGGAGCATGGAGCCAGATATCGCTCCATCTTGGTATCGAATCCCGCGCCAGGCTGACGTAATCGGACCGAAGACGATCTCGTTCCCGCTCGCGCCTACCGCGGTGATCGTGCCCTTGAACGAAGCCGCCTCACTTCCTGCGCCACCAATGTCGATAAACTCGCCGCCACCTACGCGGATCTCAGAGCCCGCCTCAATCCCGAACAAGACAGGGCTCGACGCTCCGACCAGAAGGCCGTCTGGAAGGTGATAGCGGAACTGTTTCCACAATCCGCTTCTCGACAGGTTCGGTGGATCGACACCCTGGGAATCACTCGCTTCTACGTAGCTCGACGAGTTCGCACCGTTGATCAAGGAACCCTCCATCAAGCGGGCCACAAGATTCGGATGAACTGAGATCTGGCGAGCAGACGAGTACCCGTCGAAAATGACGTTCTCAAAGACCGCGGCGGCATTATCATCCGGATAGTAGACACCGCTTTCCAGCGTCGAATTCAGGATCGACGCCACTCCGCCATCTTCGCCTTCAACCGCGAATTGCGACGAACCCGGCGAGATCGTCCATCCGTCGAGCCGCGGCTGCCCGCCGACGACCTCAATGCCTGCGTAGGCTCCGCTCTGAATCGTCCCGTTCCGTAGTGATATCGATGACGAGACATCGACGAGACGAAGGCTCGAAGTAACAAACTCCTGCGTCTGACCAACTCCCACATCCTTGATCACAACATGGTCGAGCTCGGTAGCGGGTAGCGCGGACTCGAGAATACGAATTCCCCGCCAACCCGGTTCGCCGTCGTCCAAGAACTCCTCGAATACGATCGGCTCTGCGGCTGTTCCCCTGGCGACAAGGCCACCGGGCTTCTGCAGGTTCGAACTGCCGACTTCGAGCTCGCGGTTGTGATCGAACTGAAGCACGGTCCCCGGAGCGAGCGTCAACACCGGCTCATCGTCGCCCGTGATGTAGAGCTCCACGTCAATTCGGTAGTTGAATTTGGGCCAGGCGCCGCTTCGACGGACGTAGCTGCTCCTCACCTCAACGTGACTATCCACCGCCTCGCCGGTAATCGTCGAAGTGTTCATGATGTCGGCAACAAGCGAGGCATCGATCCGAAGAGGCGAATGGCTTCCGTAGTTCTCAAACGTCAGATCGCGATAGAGGGCGCCGTCCGCGTCGTGCTCCACGCGGATCCCGCCGGACGCGACAAGGTCGGTCAGGGTGATATTCGGCAGCCCAACCGTTCGAATGCTGTGATAACGGGGAGAGCCACCAGACCAGGTCGGTACAACAATCGACCAGTGATCAATCTCTGGCGCGCCGCCTTCAACCAGAATACCGTCGTCGAGGGTGTTGGATATCGAGCCATGGCGCAGGGGTACTTCGGCGCCGAGGTCGCGGAGTTCCACTGCCGCGAGCCCTCCAGCGCCGGCGTCGGAGATCGACACGTAGTCGAAGCGCCCCCCGGAGAGCACGTTCTCGTCAAAGAGAAGACCATCCCAGGCGCCGGGCGCCGAGGACGCGCCACGCATCTGGATCTCTGCAGCCTCGACTCCAAGGGCGTTGATTCCGCCGGACTCGTGGGGCGTCGAGATCGAGAGAGAGGCGCCACCTGTGAAGACGACTTCGACGCCCGGCTCGATTGCTAGAACTGCGCCCGCCCGCACCGAACGGTCTCCTGAAACGGTGTAGGGGCTATTGAGAAGAGTCCAGGTGGTCGACGCGACGACGTCCGTATTTATGCTCACAGGCCCGGTGCTCGGCGCCGGTACGCCAGATCTTTCGACCGAGTCTGCAGTCTCGCTTCCTTCGATCGCGCGAACCACGTAGTAGTACGGCTGGCCGTTTACGACTGCCGCGTCGTCGAAGCTCGTCCATGTCGTGGGTGACGGAGTGATGAGCGAATAGGGCCCGCCCGGAACATCAGCGCGATAGACGTTATACCCCGTGACAAGCGAGGAAGGGACCGGCTCCCAATCCAACACGAGCCTCGAGTCACCAACGTATACGTCCAGATCGCTGGGCGGACCGGCCGAACCCAAGAAATTTGAAACCGCCGGGCGACAAACGGGCTCTGGCCACGGCGACACCCTTTCCGCAAGCGCATCCGCCAGGAGGTCGAGATCGTCCTGCAAACAATCATCTGGGGTCCCAACCAGACTGCACTTGCTCGGCGAGGGCAGGCTGGCGAGCTGCCCTCCGACGAAGCGCCTCAGAAGCGCAAGATCACGAACATCGACGTCGCCATCGTTGTCGACGTCTCCGCATTGGCAAGCATCGCCGATGCCATCCGGTTCGCGGATCCCAGCGCCGCTGGAGTCCTCCTGCATCGGATTTGCCACATAGGGACAGTTATCCCGGTAGTTTCGGATGCCGTCGTCGTCCCAGTCGAGGTCGTCCGCCGCGGTCGCTCGGCTCCCCGGAATCATCACCAAAAGAAACGCGAACAGAACGGACTTCCGAGCCACTCGCGACCGACCCACCAAGAGGACCATCGCGAGAAACGCAGTCGCGATCCCGACCGTGAGCTTCGGCTCTGGGACTCGTGCGATCGCAGCGGGGGCAACGTCTCGAATCTCGAGCGCAGCGTCCACGATCTCGGCTCGCTCGATTCGGACCGTCCCGCCCTCCGAGATTGCCCCCGACGTAACGGTCACCTCTCCGGCGCGAACAGGTGGAAGACTGCCTGATACTGCGGACAGACCGTTTACTCGCAGGCGCCGCGACGTGAAGTCGTACTCTGTCTCAGATCCGAGCGTCTCGTCGAAATCAATAAACTCAACGCCGTCGCTGGTCACTAGGATGAGATCGAACGCGCAAGTTTCAGCGCCATCGCCGTCAACGCACGGCGTACCGATCGCACTCGCCTGACTGGGTAGCTGCCACCCTGGGTACGTCTCCGAGGCGGCGTAGATGAACAGAGGTGACGACGCGTCCGGATCAACAGCGACTGGCCCGTCGTTGCCCTCCTCTCCGTTGTCCGTAGGGCTGGCAAACACTCTCGGCTGCGTCTGTGCCGTCGCGTCTCCGGGGACGAAAAGACGCGCAACGCTCAGCAGAGATACGACGGCGAAAACCGCCATTGCCAACTGGCACCGCCGAAGACCGCTAGTCATTACCCCTCCCATTCTCACCCGGAGCTTGCTGGAAGTTCTTGAGTTCGAGACCGGTCGTGTTGGTCCGGAAACGGCCGGACGGAGCGCTTGGCTCCGAGGTCGCCGCGCGCACCCCTGAGAGAAGGGCTAGCCCAACGAGCATAAGTGCGGCCGGAGAAGGCTCGGGAACCCAGGTCACGTCAAGCCGGTCGAACGCGATACCGGCTGAACCGGGAGCGGGATGTTCAAAACCGAACTGGACCCAGGAAATAGAGTCCCAGAGGCGCGTGTCTCCGACGTCGACGACCGAGTTGAAGTCGATCGAGCCAATCGTCGTGATCGATAGATCGCCGCCACGATCAGAGCGAATGTAGACCTCACCGACGGAACCAGTCTCGAGAAGCTCGATATCCACCGAATTCGCGTTGAAGGGGCCTTCATCCCGACGGCCAATCCGCAACCACGAAAACGTTCGACTGGCAGCGGGTGACGTCGTTCGCAAGTAGTACTCAACGTCGCCATCGCCGTCGGGATCTCGACGACTCACACTTGAACCAGAGCCCTGGGCCCTCAGATTCGAGAATCGGTCGTCTTCCGTATACGGCCTGCCTCCCGGGTCGTTGTCGCCGAACTCGAACACGGCAGACTCTCCGCTGTTCGCGGACAGGAGGAACGCAGCGAGTACCCCCGCAAGAACACTGGTTCGACTACCGCTCGACAGACTCGGGCCGACTGCGCAACAGGCACTGGAGACAGGTCTGCCGAGAGCACGAAGCAAAGTCTCAATGAGAATGAGACGCGGATTCAATTCGATTGCCCTCAATCTCAAGTCTCGGCTCGTCACCAGTGATCGCCGCTATTACTCAGAGATCTTTGACAGTTGCTCAACCGTGACTTCTACGCGAGTTCCCGGCTTGGCGGCCCCGCTAGTTGAATGCGAAATCTTCCCGGCGCTCAACGCCTCTCAACCTAACACCGATGCCGTCCGGATCAACGACGCTTAACCGATCGATTCGGTCTGCCTTCCGCACATCGTACCAACGAACTGACAATCAGAAACGACTCGCACGGGCTCACGTGCGGACGCAATCCTCGGAGAAGCGACCGTTCTGTAGCCCGAATTACACTTCATCGAAGTGTCATGAAGCCGCCACGGCCGAATGCAAACTAGGTATGGCTATCGCTTGGGGATCGGGGATTCCCACGGACCGGGGTGTGGCGAAACGTCTCGTCGTTCACTCGAATCCGCATCAGCTGCCCGCACGAGTACCGTCCTTGCTTCACGATTAACACCCAGCTTCGAGAACGAACCCGATCGACAGAGTCCGTGCCCCACGTGGCGGGCAAATCGCGCCATGGGTCTGTACCGGTTGGATCATGCTTAGCGGCCGTGGTTGGCCAGTAACTCACGTCAAGCACGAGGCTTCGAACACCTACGCTTGGTTAAGTCACTTCAGAGGTTTATCTCGCGAAGAAGCTCCGCGCGTAGTCGAGTTCCCATGTGGGCATCTTCTCGCGCCGCGAGTCGCCTTCGTCACACCAAGAAGACGCGAACCACCCGACTGCTTAGAGACCCGCCTGCCGCACTCGCCGCAAGTGGACGAGCTCCAGGACCTAGGGACAAGCAACCGAGCGATCGCTTTGAGAGTTCCAGCCCCAGGAGATCGGAAGATTCCGACGCGATCTCGGCTTGTCGCCATCGGCCACCGGCTCCGATAGGCATCAGCGCTCGCGCAGCACCTCTTGCCGACCCTTGGACTGCGACGTTTACGCGTTGGGTAGGAAGGTGTGCGGGCAGTCGGAAATCACCAGGAGAGCCCTCCGGGTGCCAGCTCATCAGCAATAGGCTGCTCTGGTGAGCATCGTGGCGGCACTCGTCAAAAGTCTCGCGCCGGGCCATCCGGCCCAACGCTCTGAAAGCCTCGGCTGACCGCAGCGTCATCTCGCGCATCTAAGCCGACCTTCCGCGTTCGCGGAGCAACGCCTAGATCTGGGTGGGCCGCAGGCTTCGAACCTGAGGGTCGGGGGTTCGAATCCCTCCCGGCGTGCCATTGAAATCAATGGGTTAGGCGACTCCCCCACCCCATCGATTTCCGGCCGCGCCGTATATCGCCGTCTTGCGCCGCCAAGATCTGCGAAATTCATATCGGACTCATCGCCCTTGACCACGTGGGCGTACACGCGAAGCGTGAGCGCTGGGTCGGAGTGGCCCAGGACCTGCGCCACCCACTTAACGCTCTTGCCGGCATCGAGCGCCATCGTTGCAAAGGTATGGCGGGTACAGTGGAGCTTGAGTGGGCGAACTCCGTGCTCATCCTGGGCTCGGATACGGACGCGATCCCACACGCGCTGATGGTTTCGCGGCGAGAGCTGCGTGCCCGCGCGAGACGAGAAGATCCACTCAGGAATCTCCGCCCAACCGTTGTCGATTCGCTGCTGGCGACGAAAAGCGAGCAGCGAGAAGAACTCGTCCGCCACCACGGGCGACATCGCAACGTGCCGAGACTTGCCGCTCTTGGGAGTGCTCACATGGCCCTTGTCCAAGAGCGACCTTCGAATCGAGATTCTCATCGATTCGAAGTCGACATCGTCCCATTTGAGGCCCAAAAGCTCGCCGCGGCGAAGCCCGGTGTTGAAGAGGATGACAAGCTGGGGCGCAAACTGCGGCTCGTGCTCGCGTGCCGTTGAGATCAGATGCTCCACGTCCGACCGCGACCACACGTCAACCGTGGAAACTTCGGTCGCTGCCACCGTCGCTATCCGACGCATCAGCTCGCCGATGTCGCGGGCCGGGTTTCATAAGCCCGGCAAAGCCGAGCGCGCGAAGCTGCTCAGCTACTTGCGGCTAGATTCAGCGCTGGCCGCAGATCCTCGCGCTCTCGAGATGACCTCGACCTTTCGCATTTTCCTGCGCGTGCGTCGGCCGTCGTACCCTATCCTTCGCATTCGAAGGCGCGTTCGAATGGCGCGTCGCGGGTTGAGAACGAAGACGTACAGCTCGGCGAGCCACCGCAGAATCGCGTGGGCCTCTCGCGCGCGCCGCTCGGCGAGCTCGGTCTGTTTTAGGTCGAGATGAGAGAAGGGATTTCGCATGAGGAGAATCTGCACTCGATTCTCCTCAGAGGCTGCTCAAAGGGCCGCGTCCAACGGTGCGATCCGCCCATCTCGCCACGACTGAATCAGGGAGTAAATCCATGGCTGCACGAGAGAGATGGACCAGCCAAGAGCGATGTCCGCGCTGTGGTGCAGAGAGCGAGGTGCGGTGGTCCGAGGAAGACCATCCTTGGGTAACGTGGGACTGGGGACGGCGTGTCGACGCGATCTCCGAGCCCCTCTACGCGGTTCAGGCCGGCTCAAACTCGAACAAGCTAACCATCTACTGCCGGTGTACGGACGAACCGGTCTGAGCGACACCCTGCGGGGTGCGACGGACCCGATAGTTGGCCCCGCGATCGGGTGGGCTCCACACTTGCAGCACGCGCACAGAATCCCCGCAGCTTGGCCTTGGAGAAGCGATGGAAGAAGGTCGGAGCCCCACGTTCGAACTCTCGCTTCTGCCAGAGAGCGGGGAGCATCACGCACTCTGCAGAGAGTATTGGCGGACTGACGAGTCCGGTGCGTTCGTCCACAAGGTTGCCGACCTTGCGAGCCAGTTCGGCGTTCCGTCTGCGCGAGTGCTCAAGACAGTCACAGCGGCGTCGATTGCGCGCTCGACCGAGTTTGGCTGCGCCGATTGCGGAATCGGTCGAGTCGTGAACAGCCGCGCCAACCTGACCGAGATCCGGCGGGACGGTAGGCATCGCGAGTGGGTATGTGCTGATTGCGCGAACGACCGGCGCAGTGCAGCAGCGGAAAGGGCCGAGCGGGAGGCGGATCGTCGGTACGAGATTCTTGACGCCGCTGCGTACCGGCGCGAACCCAGGCATCTCGATCGGGACGGAGTCACGTTTCGCGAAGCGGTGTTCCTCGTTAGCGCGCTTCGGTCGCTGGCATCGGAGGACTTCTCCTTTCTGTTCCCGTACGACGGACATGGAGGAACCCTCGCGCCAACGGGGCGCCTCGCGCGTGTGATTCTTGACGAGCTCTTTGAGGGACGCATTCTGAGCGTTCATCCAGGCTCATCCGCAGATTCCGTCACGATTGAAGATGAGGCATTCAAGAGCTTCATCCCATTTCGCGTGCATTGGCTACTGCTCCGAGACGAAGACGGTCCATCGGTAGCGAAAGTACTTGAGCAGCTCGAGTCCGCTATCGCCGACCCAGATTGGCAAGACCTTCACTCTTTCGAAGTCGCGGAACTTCAGCGTCTGGTCGCACTGCATGAGTGCCTCCAGTACCTCGAAGTCGTACTCGATGACCACGGTTTCACGTTTAGTCCGGGCGACAGGACCGTGCACGTGATTCAGACCGCGCTGCGAAGCTTCTCTGTCGGGCAGGTCTACAGCTTCATCTGGAGGGCCGCCAAGGATGCGGCGGCGTTCTATCTGCGAGAAGCGAAGTCGCGTAAACATGCGGCGAACGTTGTGCCTGGCGCGATTCAACGCATGGTCGAGCGAGCCCTCGCGCAGGGATGGGAGGTAAACGCCTTCCGCCGAGACTTCCGCGCACCTGAGAGCGTTCTTGGCCAGGTGCTATTCAGCCACGCACTGAAGATTCCCGACATGGGTTTCACGACGATCCCGCCAGGCGAGCCTGAGGCTGATCAGGCGGGAGAGCACGAGACAGGGCCCGACTTCTAGAGCCGCGATTCCTTGGGTTCGTCGCCCAATCTGCGGACTTCCCGATTGCGGCCACGACGCGCTCGAAGTAGTCGCCGTCGTCGCAACAACGATAGACGGACGTCGAGGTCCGCGTGCGGTGCGCCACTGCTCGAGGACTACATGGCGAGCCCCTACCACTGGTGGTATCTGGACGGGTGGTACGACGTCGAGATGCCCCAATGCATCATGGATCCGGACCCGGCGCATCTCTACTGCCAGGCGTCGGAGAACGTGCTCTCGTGGACCGAAACGTCGACTTGAGCAACGGGTCGAGCGCACTCACGCCCCCGGCCATGGATATTGCCGCTTCGCCGCCAATGTCGTCGGCTACTCCTGCCACGCCCCCCACGGGGCCGACCAGCGATTGTCCTATACTCCACTCGCGCTGCTACACCGAAGAACCCTCTAAGGGTGAGAGCTAGAATGCAGGCATGGAAACTCATCAATCCTGACCTTCCGGGCGTGCCCGGCCCTCCTATCCCGCCCGCGTGGGATATCCCGCCGCAACTGCTCCAACCGGCGCGGACGAACACAGACGCCATCCACGGCGACATCGCGACCACGGGCCTCGAACAGCTGATCATCGACAGCCCTGGATTCCAACGGCTCCGCGGTCTTCGTCAATTGGGCACCGCGCATCTCGTCTACCCCGGTGCGACCCACACCCGGTTTCAGCACTCCTTGGGCGCGCTCCACGTGGTCCAGGAACTCTACGAAGAGGCGCTCGATAGTCGCGGGTCCAGGGAGGCTCGAGACGATCTGTTTTTCGAGTGGGCACAGGCGGGCCCCACCTACGCCGCGAATCACATCGCGCGCTCGCTCGTGCTGGCGAGGCTCGGCGCACTGCTGCACGACTACTGCCACGTGCCTTACGGCCACACGATCGAAGACGACGCTGAACTCGCTGTCAGGCACGACGCGAACGGACCGCGTTTCGAGGATCTCTGGGAGCGCCTGGGCCCCAAAGTGCACGCGGCTATCAAGCCGCCGCTATTGAGAGAGCTCCGCCACCTCGTGCTCTCCAAAGAACAGACGGCGGAGGGCGCGGAACCCTTTGGGTCCGAGTACCCATTCGTCGCTGATCTGGTCGGCAACACGATCTCCGCCGACCTAATCGACTACCTGTGGCGCGACTACTACTACACCGGCTTGCCGGCCGGATTCGGTCGCCGGCTCTTTTCGTCGTTCATGGTCACACAGAGCGACAACCCCGACTACCCGAAGCGAGTTGCGCTCCGCATCTACAAGGATGACCGCTACAGGGCCGACGTCACGACTGAGGTGCTCAAGTACCTGCGCTACCGCTACGAGCTCGGCGAGCGTGTGCTCAACCACCACGCCAAGGTCGCTGCCGACTGCATGCTCGAACGCGCGATTTCAATCTGGATCCACGAGACCAGCCCCGAAGCAGTCGAGCAGCAGCTTCGAAAACTCGGTGACGACGCCCTTCTCGACAATCTCTCGGCATCGAAGTTTCCCGCGGTCGCCGAGCTCGCAAGCGGCGTTCGCGAACGGAAGCTCTACAAGTCGAAGTATCGGACCTCTGGCGTCGAGGAGCTGATTCGAGCGGACCAGATCTTCGCCCGGTACCGCACATCGGCGGCGCGGGCCGAGGTCGAGCGCACCGCCGCACGCTACGCCCAAATCCCGGCGCACTACGTTCTCCTCTCGGTTCCCGATCCGGCGATGCGCCTCAAAGCAGCCGGGGTACTCGTACAGGCGAAGGGCAGTGTGGTCCCGCTCAAGAACTGGGACGCGCACCATGGCGCCCACGCGGCCGAGATCCTGCGCTCACATCGCGAGTTGTGGTCAATCCAGCTCTACACCCATCCCGACCTGACCGACCATCAGCGCGAAATCGTCGCGGCGAGTGTGGCCGATATCATGCACATTGAGTGGTTCGGGCCGACCGCCGCCGAGATCGGCTCGCACCGTATCCATCTGGCGGCGCGCGACGCCGCTCTTGAGAACGACCTTACGCTCGAAGACCATCAGCGAATGATCGACACACAGCATCGCGAAGACCTCAACGTAGCGACGCACGAAGATCTCAAGAGATCGATGGTCGACGCGTTGTCGGAACACGCGCCGATGTCCGAGCAAGACGATGATCTACCGGACTCCGACGACGGGGATGATGAGGACGACCCGGGACAGGGTTCGATGTTCTAGTGGACACCACCGCCTGGTACCACGATTTCGTCGCGCCCGAGCCCGACCCGGCAATTGCAAGACGCCTCGCCCAAGCTGTGCGCGGGAGCGCGCCCGAGACGGAGCGGATCCGGATCTCGGAAGTCGCCGAGCACCTTGGCTGCCGGCTCGTGCCGCTCCGGGGCGAATTCCGCGAGGAGGCGACGCTTCTCGTCACTAGCCAAAGCGAAGGCGCGCAGCTCCAAGTCCGCTACGGCCAGATTCTCGGCAAGGGCGGAATGCACCGCCTCCGCTTCTCGATCGCACACGAGCTCGGTCACACGTTCTTCTTCAAGCGAACGCCGCACGGTGCGAAGCGCGTCCGCGCCCGAAGTCGAGCTGAGGAGCGATTCTGTGATGAGTTCGCCGGAGAACTTCTCTGCCCCAAGAGCGCGATCCCGCCGCAATTCGGCCCCAATGACTGCTGGAGACTCTCGGACCATTTCGGTGTCACCCCGAGCGCCGTCGCGAACCAAGCGATTCGGGCGGGGCGATTCCCGTGGCACGGCATTGTGGGCGTCGCGTATCGGGGCAAGCCCCAAAGCGAAGACAAGATCGCGCCCCGCGTCGTCTGGGCGATGGCCCCGCGCGGTACCTACCTTCCACGCCACTACCGATTCCGTGACGGCCCTGTGGTTGAAGCCCTAGAGACCGCAAATCCAGTCGAGGGCAAGTACGCGCTCAAACGAAGCTTCGGCAGCTTCGAGACGGGCGAGTACCTCGTCGCCGCATCCCCGGGGCCGGGCCGGACCGTGATCGCGGCCTTCCGTGCCCTTGCGGAACCACAAGAGCGTGCAGCCCCTCGATAGTCCATCATCGGCTCCGTGCATCGACGTGCCGCCTCACGGCGCCAGTCATCCGTGGCGAGACGGCTAATTTTCGCTACACTTTCGCCTTTCGCGCTATCCATCGAAACCCAGGGGAACGAGCTATGGCACACCCGCAGGTCTATCTAGCCGGACCTGATGTCTTTGAACGCGATCCCCAAGCCGCCGCGGAGCGATTGAAGCGGCTCTGCGCGGATCAGGGCCTCGAGGGCCTCTTCCCTCTCGATGCAGGCGTTGAGCCGGATCCCGATCTCTCGCTCTTCGCTGCGAGGATTAGCGAGGCGAACGAGAACCTTATCCGCCGTTGCGATGGCGTGCTCGCCAATCTCTCGCCCTTCCGGGGGCCAAGTGCGGATCCGGGCACCGTGTACGAAGTCGGTTTCGCTCGCGCGCTCGGCAAGCCAGTCGTTGGCTATACGGAAGCGACCGCCCTCTATGCGGAGCGCTCTCTTCGCTGGATCGAGCGCATCGACGGCAAGATCCGCCGGCGGCCGTCGGGCAGTGTCGAGGACGCCCAAGGCTACGAAGTCGAGAACTTCGGGTGCGTCGAGAACCTAATGATTGATTGCGGAATCGCTGCCAGCGGCGGGATGATAATCCGGCCGAAGGACGGCGCAGAGCCCGGCGCGATTCCGGTCGAGCTTGCCATCGAGACCCTCGCCCGAATTCTGAGGCGTGCCTAGTTAGGCTCGTCCCACTCAGGCGATTCCGAAGAACCGCCGCCAGCGCCCGGTGCTGCGTTCGATCGCGATCGCAAGCGCTTTGTCGATAGCCTCATCGTCCGCATCGGCCCAGGTTTCTCCAGCCGCAATGCCGGTTTCCGCCTCTCCGTGAATGGCGTCCATGTGCAGGTGGAACGTGTCGTCCTTCTCCCAGTACTTCGTACGGGAGAGCATCTCCCACACGTCCTGGTAGGAAACGGTCTTACCGTCACCGACGTCGTGCGCGACACCAGCGAAATAGTCGCGGCGCCGCTGGCAGAGCCAGAGCCGGTAAGGCTCATCCTTGAGGACCCCTTGCTGCCAGAGAAACATCTCGGCCCAATGGAGATCGAGCAACCCACGAAAGTGCGACTCCATCTGCGCCTTGCGCATTGCGGGATCCGCGGCCGCATTCTCAGCCGCCACCCGGTCCTTGAAGACCGCAAGATAGGAATCAAGGCACTTTAGCGTCGTATCGCGAGCGCTCTGCATCCAATGGAGACGCAGCACGCCGCCGGCGACGAGGGTGCCGATGGCCACAAGAGCTAGATCTAGAAGTCGGACCGTCGAAAAGAGCGAATCCTCGGTCGGCTCCTTCGGCTGTTGATGTCCATGCGCCCGCTGTTGAGCCTTGAGCGCCCGGATCTCGGTCGCCATCTCGTCCAAGCGCTGCGTGACGTTCCGTCCGTACGGCTCGTCTCTAAGCGCGCGCGACATCGCCTTGATCGTGTCCGGCCCAACAATTCCATTCACGACGAGCTGATGGCCGCGGAGGTTCAGTCGCGTCTGCAGCAAGCAGACTTCCGACGCTGGACAGCCGCCCGATGAGACCGACTCGGATGCCGCAATCGTCGGTGTTGCCAGTCCGAGTCCCAGAGCCGCCGCCGCGACACCTTTTTTGAATCGCATATCGTCACTCCGCGTTCTTGTGTTGACGAACCTCCTAAACAACCTAGAACCAAAAAGTCGCTACGGCACCCTGACGTGCGTGACGTGCCCCCCCTCTCTTGGTCATCTTGGCCATCAGTCCCTCGACAGGTCGAGTCCACGAATCGATTCCGCAAGCAATCACCAGCACTTGACGCCACCACAATTCTCGTATCTGCAAGCGGCTCAACTCGACACCATGAATTGTTGTCCCGCCATCGCCGGCGGCTAGATCTGGGCCGCAGTAGCCGCTTTTCTCCGAGCTCCCGATTGAAGCAGGGAGCCGCGAGTGGCCGATCAAGCGCAACAACGGATACGTAGACGTTAGTCCCTCGCTACGCTTCCAGAGCGTCCACGAAGCGGTGCCTCACCTACTCTTGCCGCGGCGACGATGCGCTCGACCTCGCCCCGCTCGGAATCGCCATCGAGTAGCTATCCCTTTCCCGCGCGCATGCCGCCGAAGGCACCATCGTTTCGGCTCTCAAATACTTGCCCCTGCGCGGTCAGCTCTTGCGGGAACCGCCAGGAAATGAGAATACCCGCTGTGAGGGAAGCGCAATCGCATCGGTGCTCTTGATTCTTGCAGCGGAACGGCGAAAGCCACTATCGGAACTTCGAGCCTCGACAAGGCGCTCCGACATCAGCGCGTCTAGGACTTCCCGGATCATCGCATCCGACGCCGGAGTCTCGTTCGTAACCGACTCAAACAGGGACGTGTATGCCACGCCTTCGCTTGTAAGGCGGTTCGGCAATTCGGCCACGAGCTGACCAATGCTGCGCTTCCTAGCCGGAATATCGAAATCGTATCCGAGCTGAATCTGCCCCACGAGGTCGTCGTCACGAGTCGGGTCGTATCCAAGCATATCGAGCCCTGCAGCCCCGTAGTGCCGGAAATGGTTCGCGAACTCCCAGTGCAACGCCTTCATCTCCATGTTCGCCCGCTGGCTTTGGCAGAGATGCACCAGCCAATAGGCTCGGTGACTAGTCTCGGAGACATTGAAAAATGGGGTCATATACGCCGCCCCCGACCCCTTGCGAAGCGCTCCCGCCAGCTGGTGCTGGATAAGCCAGCGCCATCCATGTTCTTGCGAACGCTCTTCAAGCGCGCCTTCTAGATCTACTAGGCCCGATAGACCAACCTCATCGAACACACGTTTGTGGCTCTCAAGATTCTTCTCGCTCAGGTACTGCGTCAACGAATCCACGGCGAACGTGACCAGAAGCTCAGCGTTCGGCAAGCGACCGAGAATCTTCTGAAGAAGCGGAACAGGGACATCCTTGTAGCCGTATTGGTCCAGCAGAAACAGCGAGCGACCCGCTCGGCTCGAGCCTTCGGCTCGGGAGATGATACGTTCCGCATGAGATTCGAACGCACCCGCAAGAACGTGGACGTCCTCCCCGACCCGGTCAGCGAAACGCGACTCGGCGAGTACTTTCTTCAGACACTCGACGTTCCCCTTGTTGATGTCGACGAAGAAAAACTCCGCCTTCACCCTAAGCAGTGTCCGCTGGCCCTGAGCCATTCGGCGTTCGTTGACGACACGCTCGGCACGCTCGACAGCGTCGAGCATGATCAGCGGAGACCCTGGGTGCAGAGCCTGCTCGTCGTTGTTCCAGTAGAGGCCGCCGCCAGCGAAACCATCGACAAGCGTTAGGTGAATCGACTCACGCTGCGGAAGCGCACACAAGACCTCGATGTATCGCTCAACGTAGCGATCGAGAATCGCGTGCTTGGCTCTACTGTGCGCCTCGATAGGAGGCGGTCTGCCACCCTGTTCCCACTGATACGGGCGTCTCGGCATCTCTAGGGCCCTGCCCTCGCTGGGTCGAATGCCCAGACAGGTAGACCGTCTGCGGCCTTCCCACGGATCTCTCGACCATTGGCCTTCTTGCTTCGGCGCACACCATCGGGACCGAACGCGCCCCACTGCTTGAAGAAGAACGGCACCGATTGACGCTCGCATTCGCTGCGGACCGAATCCACCCATTCGGGCTTCATCGGCCGCGCTCTGGGCCCCGATTCACCCCCGACGATCACCCAGTGAATCCCCGCAAGGTCGAGCTCCCCAAGTTCTTCGAGGAGGGGCTCCACTGACAGGAATCGGCACCGTGCTGAAACCTCACGAAGATGACCGATTCTGGGGATGCCGTAGCGTTGGTCCTCCACAGAAACCCCAAGCCAGGCGTTCGGCGGCACCTTGCGGCTCCGGAAATAGCGCTCCATCCGTCCGGAACGCTTCGTCAGCACCTGAAAAGTATGGTGCGCGCAGTCGGCGATTACGCCGAACACGTCATCAAGAAACGCGTCGGAAACGCCCTGGTGAAACAAGTCACTCATCGAATTGACGAAATAGACTGTCGGCTTCCGCCTACGCGTCGGCTCGGAGAGCCTCTCGCGAACGGTATTGAGACGAAATCCCTGCTTGTAGGCCGGCGAGCCCATGGCCTTAAGCCGCCCCGCCATCGTCTCCGCGTAGCAGTGCTTGCACCCGGGAGACACCTTGGTGCAGCCGACTGTCGGATTCCACGTCAGCTCAGTCCACTCAATGCGGCTACGAGTTGACATCGCTGTACTCCGAGATCGATGCGCTAGAGGCCATGGCGAATCTCATGGCCGACTCCGAGGTCGCCAATCTGCTCGAAATCGATGACGAGCGCTTCGATGCGGTCTAGGTCCGTCCCCGACAGCAAGCTCTCGACGGTGTCCTCTGCGTGGAGCAGCTTATGCCGAACACGCAAGAATGTGCGAACCAACCGCACTTCATCGTCGCCGAGCACGTCACGCAGAAAGCTCAACAGGTGCTCAACCCGACGAGGCGCAACGAGCACATGGTCCGACGCAGCATATCTGAGTGCTGACACAAGCCGGTTCGCCAAAGTTGCTACGCGACCGATCACTTCGAGGTCAGCGAGCCGAGATGGCGGAACTTGGACTCCGAACAATCGCTCGAGTACTAAGGCCGCATGGCCGAGATAAAGCTCAAGATTCGCCCTCCGAACTGTCATCCCTATACCCTGGTGGTAGAGCTCGTTGCGAAGCTGGTGCAGCCACTGAATCGCGCCAAGGTCAAGGTCCTCGCAAACCTCGGGTGCGATCTCCTCGAGCGCATCAAGCAGAGCAGGAAAGCTGCTGCCGGCCTCGGCCAGCCGCTTTCTTGAGGCTCGGTGCCCGGAGATCCTTGCCGGCAAGAGGAGATACGTGCGCAGCGCCTGCTCGACGCAATTGTCGACGAGCAGGTACGCGATTCGAGCGCTCCTCTCCGTGTGACCAGCGGCCAAGACATCCAAAGCCTGGGCCAAGAGCTCGGCCGGCCCTTGGGCCCAGACAGCATCAAACGGTGCATTTTCGTTCATCTGACGCCCCTCGAGTCCATTGGCGAAAGTACACCGAAAACAGGCAACTTCCCATTCTATATCGCGTACCCCTTCGGGAACCCACAAGAGAGGCCGCGCTCGCGATACGGCCCCTCCTCTTCTACGGACGCCGAGAATCGCTCCCAAGCTCAGCGACGAAGTCCGCGACATGAGCTGGTCCATGGTCGACGAGCCGGCCCCAGACCCGGTGATTCCCTCGTGCGAAAAGCTCCCTATTGGCAGCTGACACAAAGACCGTTCCCTACGAGGACGCGTGGGAGATGGTCTCCCGTACGAAGTACTGGGAGTGACGTGCCCCCCGTATTTGGGACCAGGCGCGCTGCCAGTCCTCCAGGAGATTGGGTCTGCGAGTCGACGCCATGGTCCGAGCTGCGGGCCCAACGTCAGCGAGATTCTTGCCGGCGTATACGGTGGAAACACGCGCCGTCTATCGCCGTCAATCCGATTCCGCGCCGTCAAACCGCCTGCCCTATTCCGCTCTATGCCGGCGTATGCCAAGCACTTTCACGTAACCCCCTGTTTCTTCGAGCCCTTGCTCAATGCTTCGAACCTGAGGGTCGGGGGTCCAAATTTCGTCGCGAAGCCCGAGCCACGAGCGGCTGCGGGAGCCTCACGTGCCAGTAGCGGTGGACGTCCTCGTCAGCCTGCACGATGGGGCGGAATCTCGGCACGCCGATCAACGATCGCTGGCACGGCTCACCCATCGGCGAGATTCACCCGAGAGTGCGGAGGACGAGCAGCTCATCCCAGATGAGCTTCTTGGGGCGCACAAGCGACACGTGCCACTTCACGTGCGGCAGGATTGTTTGGCTCATATTCGAGCAAAGCCCAGCAAGTGCCACGGGAGCTCGGCCCACGACGGATGGTCCGCTGATCGTCGACACGGGGCAACGGTCTCATCTCTTTGAGGCAGACGTAGACGCAGCGGAATCAAGTCGAGTGACAGGATGCGTCGATCCAAAATGCTTGTGGCGCTTCCTGACGGAGTGAAGGTACCTGCCACGATCACGGTGTTCCTGCTTGGACGACCGTGCGTGGCGGAGCATCAGCGGGGCGAAGCAGGGCCCAGGAACGCGGCCTGTCCCCCCACGCCCGTGGTGGACGTCGCAGGGAGCTATCGGACCTGGTGCCGAACACGGAGCCAGGAATCCCGATCCACTGGTCCGAAACGGCCCCCCGCGCAGCCCACGGCGAACAGACAAGAAACGAAGAGCGAAGCGAGGATGGACGAGCGCAAGGCCGTGGCTTCCGGTGATGGCCCCCCGTTCAGCCGGCGGACCGAGCGAACTTCGGTGAGCCGAAGATCGACTCGAGGCCCGGCGGGATGCGCCATGCAGGGGGAGAGAGCGGTGCGATCCGCTCGGCGAACAAGTAGACGGTCGCGACCAGCATCGACGCGACGTGCGGTGCCTCGACGACCATCGGGACGAGCATCCATGGCCAGCATGCGATGATGCAGCCGCTCGCGGTGGCGCGTCCCTGGCGCAAGCCGTCGGACCACGCGGTTCCTGGAAGGCCACCGATCCGCACCGTCCGATGGCAGCGGTTCCGGGCGCGCTGCGCCCAGGGAGAGGCACTCCAGGTTGCCGCGAGTGCGAGCGCGAAGAGGCCGCCTGCGACGCCGGGCAGCACGATCGACCAGGCGACGACGAGCGGGACGAAAAGGATCGCCGACAGCAGCCAGAGCCCCCCGTAGGCCCACAGGAAGCCCGCGGTCGCGGCGCCCCTCGCCCTCGGATGGCTCGCGTTGCGCACGTACGCGATCGGCATCGAGACGAGCGGCGTCATCATGGCGACCACCATCACGGCCCAGTCTGCAGCGACCCGGGCTGGTGCCCACAGGTGGCTCCAGGCCTCGAGGGCACCGGGGAGCCCGGCCTCCCGCGCGCGGTTGCAGAGCATCCCCAGCCCGCCGTGGTGGGGCAGGACGGCCATGACGACGAAAGCCCCGCCGCTCGCAGCGAGCAGCCAGGGCATCGGCCCCCGTCCGAGCTGCCGGGCGAACGCCTGGAACCTGCGCATGCTCAGCCTCGACGACGCCGGTAGAGGCTGACCCGGTCCACCGTGATCGGCCGGATCGCAGCCTCCTCGGGCTGCGAGATCTCGACCGAGAGCGTTCCCGGCGAATCGCCTGCAGCGCTCTCCAGTGCCTGCACCTTCTCGGTGACGTCGATCGTCGCGGAGAGCCCGTTTCCCGCGTGCGCCCCGTCGGTATTCGACGCTTCCCGGAGTCCGAAGAAGACCAGGGTCTCGGTCACCGTTTCACCCGTGCCGGGCGCCGCAATGGAGACGTTCAGGACGCCGCTCGCGGCCTCTCCGCGCACCCCTTCCACATTGAGGAAGACGCGCTCTTCGCCGGCCGCAGCGACGCGCGGCCCCGGGGCCGCGGCGAATGTGACCTCGGTCCGGACCGGCCCACGCTCGATCGTGACCGCAGCGTCGTTCGCTGCGATGAGAGACGTCGAAGTCGAGCCCGGTCGTGTCACGGCCGCCACTCCGGGGCCCGGCGGGGCGATGCCGGTCCCGCTCGTCAGAGAGTCGTAGGTCGGTTCGAGCCGGCCACCCGGGAGCGTATCCTCCGGGACGAACACCTCAAGGCTCTCGTCGGGTCGGGGCATCTCGAACTGGCGTGGGAAGGGACCGTTTCGCCAGGGCTGACTCCGCTCCTGGTCGTTCTGTGGATCGTCCATCCAGGCCGCCCAGAGGCGGTCGATGTTGCAGTGGTGGACCCAGAAGATGGGGTCGAGGGCAGCGAACGAGGGATCGGACATCCAGCCATCGGGCCCGGTAGTTCGTCCGCCGCCGACCATGACGTGCACGAAGTTGTGGGGGTTGCTCTCGATCGCCCCATAGGCGTTGCCCTGCTGGTCGAAGCCGCTGATCGGACCTCCGTATCCGAGGGATCCGGGGTCCGACGTGTACGTGTCTTCGGTCTGGGCTGCGAGGTCGATGTCGCTGGCGATCCAGGTCTGCGGCCCAAGCGACGCCGCGGGGCCGCGCAGCGCGTCGGCGAGCGGGTTCGGATCTCCCGCGGTGGTCGCGGGATGACTCGGAAGTGTGGGGTCCCGGAACTCCTGAGGGATGTCCCGAGCCGCGGAGTTCGACGCATCCAGGTAGTTCCAGTACGGCAGGGCCCAATCGGCCGGACCGCCCTGGCTCGCGATCCAGTCCGCGAGGATACTCTCGAAGGCCGCCAGGTAGCCGCGATGCCACGGCAGGAAGAACCAGCCGGCGTGCTGGCATTGGTTGAACAGGCGGCCCCGCTCCACGCGACCCGGCGCCGGCGTCGTGCTCGAAATGAGCCCCTGGTCGAGCCAGCCTTGGCCGTTGATTCCGTGGATCGCGGCGAGGTAGAGCCAGCTCGTCCGCGTCGCCAGCGCCCTCGAGCGGAGCTCTCCGACGGCCAGCGCGTACCAGACGAGCTCGTCGGACCAGGTGCCGAGTCTCGCGATGTCCTTTCGCGTCCCTGCCATGAGTTTCCTCCTCGTGTGTCGTGTGTCGAGTCCGTTGCGCGTTGCGGGCGGGGCTACGGGGCCACCGAGACAGGTGCCACGGTCGGGTCGCCCAGGATCACCAGGCTCTGCCGGTCGAGCGCCGTCAGCTGGAGACGCAGCGCGCGGGGTCGCGTGTTCGGGTCGCCGAGCGGCGAGTGGTCGCGGAGCTGGGCGAGCTGCCCGAAGAGGTCGCCCGCCGCCCGATGGCAAACGTCGAAGGCCATGCCGATGGTCTCGGGTCGCGCCTGGTAGAGGCCCTCGTAGAGCGCGCGCACGGTGCCGTCGGTCATCAGCTGCTTGGACTCGGGCTGCTGCAGCGTCCAGTCGAACGTCGGCTCGACATGGCCGACGAAGGAGCGCAGGGGCTTCTCTGCACCCAGGAGTCGCTCCGGGAGCGGTGCCACCTGGGCGCCCAGCGCCGCGACCCCGTCCACCACGCGGAGAGCGGCGGAACCCTGTGGCAGCAGGCCGTGATAGATCGTGCCCGTATCGCCTCCCGCCGAGCAGCACGCGTGCGCGTACCAGATCGCGCCGTCCGGCTGCCACGCGTCCAGCAGGGCATCGACCTGCAGCACGTGGTGGCCGTCGTCCACGGGCACGCCGAGCTGCGCGCGCATCGCGTCCGGGTCGTGGGTCGGGCCCGTCATGCCGTGGCTGGTGGTCACGACCAGCCCGGGGCGCTCCTGCGCGAGTGCCTCGATGAGCGCCGGGCCCGTCGCCGCCTGGTCGAAGAGCGTCGTCGTCTGCTGGACGTCGGAGTCGTGGTGAAGGCGCTCCGCCGTCTTCTCCGCGATCGAGACGCGCATCAGGTGCGAGATCGCGTCCTGGTCCGTTGCCCAGACGACCGGGTGCGTCGGCCTCGACTCCGCGCCCGCCCATCCATCGATCAGGGCATCCACGTAGCGATCGAGTCCCTCCATCGACGGCCGTAGCCGTCCAACGTAGAAGCCCTGGTTCAGCACGTACTGCATGGCCCACGGGACGTCGCTCGGGTCTGCGCAGATCAGCAGGTAGAGCGGCAGCCGACCCGGGCCGGTACCGCGCTTCGTTCCGGTCAGCGGAATGTCGGCGTGTCCGCCGTCGGCGCGGTAGCGACGCAGCGCCTCGGGAGCCAAGTCGGGCGCGTAGCGAAGAACGGGCGACCCCGGGCGGGAGAGCAGGAGCTTCTGGATCGGCTCCGGCGCGTCCGCCGCCGTGGCCTGCTCCGCTGGGGTCAGCGCGGGGTTCTCGGGAAGCAGGAGCCCCCATCCCACCCGCTCGTCTCGGAAGTCGCGCAGGTCGGGCGGGGACTCGGCGGCGAGCATCAGGCGCTGGCGGCCACGTTCGTGGAGGGCCCAGTTCCTACCCCCCTCGGCGAGCGCGTCCGCGCTCGCGACCTCGTCACCGGTCCACGCATTGATCGAGAGGCTCTCGGGAAGCGTCAAGGGGATCAGCCCACCCCGGCCCGGTGCTCGGTCGCGGGCTCGGGTTGCGTCGGCGGGTGGAGCTCCGGAGCCGAGGCATGGGGGAAGTTGCCGTTCCGGTCGGGCACCAGCTCCGGCGGATAGCCATCGAGCAGATCCAGGAGCGCGTCGCGCATGTCTTCCGGCGCATCGACCTGCATGACCCGGAGTTGCCCGGCGACGAGGTCCGCCTTCCGTTGCATGAGTGCGAACGTCTCCGGGTCCATCCGGTGAGACGCGTCCTCGAGGGTCAAGACGAAGGCATCGGGACGCACGTAGAGCAGGGGCAGCGCCCACTCGCGGTTGTTCTCGGCGTCGCCCTGGTAGCGCTGGCACAGGCTGCGGCGGGGCGCGTGGAGCGCCGCCGCCCACTCGATCTCGAGGGACTGCCCGAAGGCGAGGCCCGACAGCCCGTCGTCGAGCAGGCCGAACAATGCCTGGTAGAAGTCGGCAGCGAAGCTGCTGGCGTCCGACGCGTTGACGGGCTCCAACATGCCGATCGCCGCCGGGACGCCCCGCTCGGAGACGAGGAGGTGCGCGAGGGAGTGTCCGTTCGCCGGGGCCTGGCCGCTCTTGCAGCAGCTCAGCGTGACGAGCCAGACGCCATCCAGGCCGGGCATGGAGGCGAGGTCGCTTCCGGTCAGCTGGATGGAGGAGCCACTCGCGCCCGTCGCGATGTCCAACGGGGTCGCGATGTGCAGCTCCGTCATTCCGGCACTCGTCCTGCCGTGACACGAGAGGTGGAGGATGTTGGCCCTGGCGTCGGCCAACGCACGCTCGAGCTCGGCCAGGTTCGGGGGGACCTCGTCCGCCTGGATCCACGCCTCGAGCCCGTCGGCATCGATCTCGCCGCGAATCGTCGCAAGCGTCGCTTCGCTTGCGACGAAGAGCTGCATCTCCAGCTCGAGGCCGGCGTCGTGGGCTCGTACCGCGGTCTGCTTGAGCGCAAGCCATTCCGACAGACCGGAATCCTCCCGCACGCCCAGCACGGCGACGAGCCGTAGCGGCAGGCTGAACTCCGCGGTGTTGGCCGAGAGCGGTCGCGTCGAGTCCGCCATCCGGCCGATGGGCGACACCCGCTCAAGGGAAACGAACTTCCCAGCGTCGCTGCAAAGGGTCTCCCACGAGAGCAGCTCGGAATCGGAGACGCCCGCGATCCGGAAGAAGATCGGGCTGATCTCGCCCGGGGGTGCGGCCAGCGCGTTCTGGAGCGCCGCCGCGACGGCCTGATCCTGTCGAAGCTGGGCCCAGAGCCGCTGTCCGTGTTGCCGAACGGATTGCGGCACCGACCAGTCCGGGGGGTCGCAGTCGAGCGGCTGCAGAATCGCCTCGTGCCCGTTGGCCTGACCCTTGTCGAGACGGAAGAGCGCCGCGTCCTGGTACGACGCATGGAGACTGATGACCGTCCGGTCGCCCATCAGGAACGCTCCCGTCGTGAGAAGTCCGCCACGATGCTCTGGATCTTGCCGAGGGTGTCCGTCAGCTCCTCGACGTCCGAGCTGGCTCGCGGGAGGCTGCCGCTGCGAATCTGCTCCGTGAGGCGTCCGATCTCCAGCGACTGCTTCTGCATGTAGCGTTCGCTCGCCGAGAGCCAGGTGGGCACACTCTCCTCGGTGAGGCGGATGTCCTCGAGGAGGCTCTTGAAGTCGGACGTGAGGATCGCCTGCGCGGTCTGCTCCTCCTCCGTGGTCGTCTGGCCCAGGAGCTCGGGGTGGCAGTAGAGGAAGAGGGCCGGCGATCGGGGTGGCGGCGACGGGGCTGGGCCCTCGGCGGAGCCGAACAGGAATCGCTCGGCTTCGCGGAGTGCGAGACAGCTCGGGTCGAGCCGGAGCTCGTGGTGGAGCACCGGGCCCGGTCGCAGCTCCGCGAGCTCGTACGCCAATGCGCGCAGCCCCATCTCCGAGTGACTCGGATCGGGGGAGGAGAACACCGTCCCCCAGGCGCCGATCCGTTCGCAGAAGCTGTTGAGCTCCGGCGCGCCGACGAAGCGTGCCATGCGGAGGTCTTCGTTCTGGCGGGGCGACTCGGATAGCGCGAGTGCGCCCTGCCCGCGTGCCGCGTACCCGTGCGCGAGGAAGTGCACGACGTCGATCGAACGTCCGGAGAGAGCGTCCTGCATCCAGAGGAGCCAGGGATTCACGATCCTGTCGTCGCTGCGGATTGTCAGGTCCCGCTCGGGCGCGCCGTAGTCGCCGGCGCCGGAGGGCTCGTGCAGGCGGACCGGTCCGTCGGGACCGACGCGGTCCTGGAGACGGCGTTGCAGCTCGTCGAGGAAGACCGGCTCCACGAAGACGTGGACGCGGACCCGCTCCCGGACGTGCCCGTCGGTCAGGATGTCGACCAGGCTCTCGAGCGTCTCCACGAGGTGGAAGTCCTCCTTGGCGATGGGGCTGCTGCTGCAGATCGCCACCTCGAGCCTGCCGGGTGCACCGTGGCTCGAGTCGACGAGGAAGTCCGGCAGCCGCAGCAGCGGATGCGGGAGTCGCTCGCGGAGGAGACGCTCCCAGGGCACCATCGAGAGGTATCCGCAGGGCTTCACCAGGTGGATCCAGACCGGGTCGTCCGCCCCATGGTCGTGCTCCAGCGCGGCCCCGATCGCGTCGAGGACGGAGTCGGGAAGTTCAAACGGGATGCCCTGGCGGAGTGTGGCTCGCCGCTCGAGCCGCTCGGGCACGCCGATCTCCTCGATCGGGACGCGCTGCTGCGGCATCAGGGGCTCCGCGTGTCCCTCGCCTCCCCCCTCCAGGTCGAAGAGCACCCAGGTCTCCGATCCCGACAAGTCGAGGGCGATTCGAAGGACGACGAGCCCGAATCGCTGCTTCAGGATGATCGCCATCGGAGCTCCTACGCGAGTGTCAACGTCTTGAAGTGATGATTCGAGGGCATGATCTTGAGGTCGTAGCCGAACTCGTTCTCGGGGAACTCCTGCTGCAGCTTCGTCAGCGTGTTGCGCCGGTTCGTCGCGATGATGTCGATCTCGCGCTCCTGGGCCTTCGCCGCCTCGACGATCCAGCTCAAGGTCGACAGGTCCGGGTTGTCCGGGTGGCCGTTGGCGGAGATCACGTAGGTATCGGCAGTGACCTTCTTGAAGAAGGTCTTGGTGACGTTCCGGTCGCTCCCGTGGTGCGGAACCTTCATGACGTCGACGTGGAGCTTTCCGTCGTCGTCGAGGTGGCCGGCATCGCCGAGACCGTCGAGCAGGTGGTCGCTGCGTCCGTCGCCCGTGAACAGGATCGTCTTGTCGTGAGCCTCGGCGATCATCATGACGCTGCTCAGGTTCGGGACGCTCTGGTCCGCGTTGGCCATCACCTGGGACTCACCGCTGATGAGGTCATCCTCGTGGACGTCGAGCCATTCCGCCCACTCCGTCTTCAGCGCGTCTAGGTTCGCGCGGGTGGGCCCGACGATGTGGAGATTGAGGTTCCCGAACTCGAGGGGATTTGGTGCGTCGTCGACGCAGATCAGCCCGTCGGGGAACTGGTCGTTCAGGGGTAGTCCGAGCAGGACGGCGAGCCGCCGGAAGCGGCTCCCCTGCCCGAGCCCGAGGAAGCCCGCCATCGCCATCGGCATGCTGGCGGTCCCTGCCGCGCCCAGCGCTGCCGCCATCCGGGCCTGGATGCTGCCGTCCGAATCGATCGCCTCGGTGAACGAGTTGTGCCAGACGTTGTCCACCTCGATGAGGGGCGAATCGCCCTCCGCCTGGTCCTCCTCGAGCTCGGCGAAGAAGTCGAGCAGTCCCACGATGTGGTCACCGTCGACATGGCTGACGTTGACCACGTCGAACTTGCCGCCCGCGTTGCGGACGTGGCGGATCTGTCGCCGCAGGTGGTCGCGGTAGACGTCCTCCGGCCCGCCGTCGATGAGGCTGAAGCGCGGGTTCGACTCCGATCCGTACTCGAGGATGAAGCAATCGCCGAAATCGGCCTGGATGATGCGCAGCTTGAACACAGGGGGGTCCTCCTTGGGCGGAACGTCCGTCGGATCAGGCCGGAACGAGCTCGGAGTCGAGGGCGCCCGTTGCGACCAGCGCGAAGTCCTGCGCGAACTCGCCGAGCAGGTTGGTCGCCGTGACCTGGACGCGGTACGTGCCGGCCGTCGGGTTCGGGATGCGAACGACCTCGACGTTGTTCTCGGGGTCGGGGATGCCGAGGCTCAGCGGCAGGTCCTGATTGCCGACCCACTTCCGCCCGGTCGCGGCCTCCTCCACGAACAGGTTCAGGTTGTTCTGCAGCGCGCGTGCGGGTAGGTCGGTCCAGGCGAGACACAGGCGCAGGAACTCGCCGCCGTCGGCGACGTCGATGTCGAAGCGCATGCGCTGGCCCGGCGTGGCGAAGTGGAGGTTGGTGTCTTCCCAGGGGTCGAGGAAGGCCAGGCGCATCCACGGCTCGGCGTCGTTCGGGATGGCGTGCTGCATGTGCAGGCAGCCGAAGCCCTGGTGGAAGTTGGGCGACACGGAGAACTCGGCGGTGGCGCTGCGGCCGCTGAGCCAGCGCGTGCTGTTGACGAGGGTCGCCTTCACGAGAGCGGCGCTCGGGCTCTCGTGCTCGCGCTGCTTACGGTAGTACTCCCGCACGAGCGCGGCGCATCCGGCCACCAGCGGCGCGGACATGCTCGTTCCGCCGTTGTATGCATAGCGCCGGTTGCTACCCGGGAAGGAGCCCCAGAAGTTCCGGCTCGGGGCCGTCGAGGACCGGGTCGAGACGATGTCCGTCCCCGGGGCCACGAGGTCCGGCTTGATGCGACGATCGTCGCAGGGTCCCCGACTGCTGAATGCCGCGATCTCCTCCGGGTCGCCGGAAACGCGGTCGTCGCCCTCCGGCGCGTGGGGGAAGTCAGCGGGCCAGGCGTCGTTGTTGCGCAGCCCCGAGTAGCCCCCGCTCGAGCGGTCGCTGCGGCTGGCGCCGACCGTGAGCGCATTCTTGCTGGAGGCCGGCGATCCGATCGAGAGCCAGTCCACGAAGCCCGAACCGGTATTCGGGCCGCCGCGATCGACGCCCTCGTTGCCCGCGGAGATCACCAGCAGCATGTCGCGGTGTTCGTGAACGAACTCGTCGGCCTCGATCGAGTTGAAGGTGTAGCGGGAGGCGGTCGCCGCGCCCCAGCTGTTGTTGTGGATGCGCGCCCCCGCGTCATAGGGGGGCTGGAACAGGTCGGCGAGGTTCCAGGGCAGGCCGCCCAGCTCGCCATCGGCGTCCATGATCGACTGCACGTACAGCTTCGCGCCGGGCGCGGTCCCGCGGATCCCACCGTTCGAGGCGCTTCCGTCGCCGGCGACCGAACCGCACACGTGGGTTCCGTGACCATCGGGGTCGCTCGCGTCGCCCGTGCGCCCGAGCGCGTCGACCCGCTCGATGCGACTCACGAGGTCGGGGTGCGCGCGGTCGACGCCCGTGTCGGCGACGGCCACGAGCTCGCCATCCCCCGTCTGGGTCAGGACCGGCTCACCCCCCGGCTCGGGGTCGATGCCCATCAACGCGCGGGCGCGGTCGTTGTGGAGTGAAGGCGCGATGAACTCCTCCACGGCCTGGACCTCCTGCCTGGCCCGAATACGCGTCAGGAGCGGCGAGCTCTCGAGGAGATAGATCCGGATCTTGCGCCCGCGAACGCCGGCCACCGAGACGCCCTCGGAAGCGAGCCAAGACTCCACTGTGTCGGCGTCTTCCGCGCGATGGAGGCGCAGGTCGAGCGTCAGCATGCGGTCGACGCCGATCGCGGGAGCCTGGGCTCGCGCGGATGCGGCGGCGGGCGCCTGGTCGTTCGGGTCGTAGGGTCGAACCGCCGCCACGAAGCCCAAGCCCCGGACGTTCTCCAGCTGCTGCGGCGTGAGATAGGTGCTGTAGAGGCTTCGACTCGGCGCGACGCACTCGAGAAGACGGACGTCGAGGTCTTGCAGCGACTCGCGTCGGGCGGGGGTGATGGGCCCGGCCAGCTGGACGACGAAGAAGCCGGGCTCCGGCGCGCCCGCGACCTGGGGTCCGGCCGCCGCCGCCGCGGGTTGGGGAAGACCCTCGACGTCCACGCCCGGATCGGTCCCGCCGTCGAGCACGCCGACGATCAGACCTGCGTCCCGGAGCTGCGACAACTGCGACGCGTCGATCGACCCGAGCGCATAGCCCTCCGTGAACTCGGCGTCCTCGAGCAAATCCTGGGCCGATGCGGCCTCGGACTCGTGCATGAAGTGTGCGATGACGCGAACGACCGCCATGTTCGCCATCCCCTCACGTCCCGCGGCGCCTGATGCGCGCGGGGATGCAGCCTTATCTATGATACACGGCAGGCGCTTGAGCACTAACGTGGGTTACACCTAGCCGCGACGGTCGGAAAACGGCGCGAGGCGCGCGCCGGATCCGGCTACTACGTTAGGCTCGAATGGGCAACCGAAGCGCCGTCCCGCTGGAGGCCGACCCTCGCGGAGCACGTCCTCTCATCGCAGCGCGCCGCGCAGCTGCTCAAGGGCGGCGAGCCGCGCTTCCGGGCAGAGGCATGGTCGCGGCGCGCAGTCACATCGCGCTGGTCTGCTGTAACCATCTTGTGCCCGTGTTCCCGATCATTCCCGCGTATTCCCGATCGGAATCGCGTCACTCTCTGGATCTCCCGCGGGTCCCGTTCAGGCTTCGAACCCGAGGGTCGGGCGTGGGAGTCCCCCATCACGGGTGTGCATTGGACCGGCGAAGCATGACGCGGACGGGGCCGTAGCGACAGGCTGTTGCACAAAGACCGTGGGCCGGTGACGCGCCCGAGAAGCCCTAATGCTGCGAGCGTCGGAAAGCCGCACGGGCCCGCGAATGTCATTGACGGCGCCCCTCGGCAGCCGCAACCCGTCGACCAAGCAGCTCATCCGAGATGAGCTGCTCGAACGCCCCCACCGTCGAGTCGGGGTCCGCGTGCGTAAGACTATGGGCCGCTTCGGCAGGAATCTGGGTAGGAACTCAACCTGTGGGGCAGCCACCTACGACCAGGCCCAGAAGATCCGCATCGCCGCTTCTAGGCGTCGTCACGACGCTCGCCCCGATGCGCCGCAACCGAGCCCCAGGAGGCGTCGGCGACGAGGAACCCCCTCTCGCGCGTAGGGGCTCGCCAGATAGGATCGAGAACTTTCAGGCGCGCCTAGACCCTCAACCGGCTTGGCGGTGGAGTGGTCCAGGGACTACTCGTCGATTGGATAAGCGAGGCCTCAGTCGGGCTATCGGGTAGAAACGACGGGGCCTACCCGCTGCCTTCGGCACGCGAGCGGTGAATCCCGAACGGCATCCGGCTGTGCGGCCCGACTAGATCGTGCGGGCGCAGCAAGTCCGGATTAGCCGTCTACTCTCTGCGTGTCCCGCGGGCTACCGCCTCCGGGCTCCGAACACTCTGTCGCTGAGGTCGCCTCCACCGCGCAGGCCTCGGTCCGAGAAGGCACGCACGATATCGATCGTTGTGACCAGCGTGGATCGCGGGCGAGAACATTCTCACGGGCAGTGACGGAGATGTTACCGAGCACCGACGCAGGGGGTCTGCCTGCGAGGCGGGGAAGGCGGTCCGGTATCGGTCGCCGTCATCCAGGCAGAGTCTTGCTTCATTGAATCTGCTGCATACCCCCTTTCCTGGGGGACGCAGGTGCGGCAGGTCAGCAGGCTCGGGCGCGTCTGACGTGCCCGAGCCCGACTCTGCCGCCCTGGGTGGACCGGTTCTATGAATCCGAGGAGCCACCGGCTCGATGAGCAAACACCGATTGCGTCGCGTCCAGCACTAGATCTCGACGGGCAACGAACTGCTCGATGTGGAGAACCATCTCGGCAACAGCGTCCAGCGTTGGCGGCGAGAGCAAGACCGCAACGCACTCCGGGAATTGCACTCCCCGTCGTTTGGAGCAGCAAAGAATCGCGTCCCAGTTCACCACCGCTGCGCGCATGATCTGCATGGCCTTCACCTCGGTCTCGATTCCCCAGCCGTCACAACCAAGGATTCCCGCGCAGACCTCAAGCAGGTAGTCCGCGTTACCGATCTGCTCGGGACCGTTTTCTTCCCAGTCGTAGCCGGCAAGCGAACAGAGCTGTACCCACGACCACGCAATGAAGCTGAGCGTCTCGCTCGGACGCGAGAACTCCGCCAGATGCGCGGTGCTACTGAAGTGCGCTGCGAATCGCTCCTCGAACTCGGAATTGCTAGGGAGACGATCCGATGGAGACGGCTGCTTTAGCTCGCCCCAGTATCCACGACGCCGCGTAGTGAGGCTTCCGATTCCCGCGGTGTCCGATTCAATTGTCGACATATCGAGTTCTCCGTCTGCTGTTCGACGATCCACATTTTCGCAGACGGAAGAGATGCAAGCGCTTGCGCAGTCCAGCTGAGTACCGATCGCCGTGTGAGCCCGCAGCTGCCGCTGATTTGCCCGAAGCTCCACGACACCCGGACGACTCGAACAGTCGTCTGCCGTGTAGTTGTGGGCTCCTGTCATCTCATCCGCCGGCCGACACCTCTGGGACAGGTCCCAGGAAAGTCGCCTCCATGCGGATTCCCGAACGATGACAGCCTACCGCTACGTGCGGAGCGTTAGCTCCCCTTTTAATCCAGCTACAGGTCAGCGCGCCACACTTTTCTACAGAAATTTGAAGTCGACGTCGCTCCCGCCCTCTGGAATCACGTCCGGACACGCCTCGGTAACGAGAGCACTTCGAGCAGAATCCCTCTAGATGACCGCCTAATGAAGGTTCGGGCTATTCGGTTCTGTTTCGTTCTGTCTGGTTCTGTCTGGTTCGGTCCGATTCTAGTCGGACTACGCAGCTCCTGTGCAGTAGTGCAGTAGAGGCGCGTGGGCAACGAGCGTCGAGTCATCTTCGGGCCGTATCGCTGGTTAGCTCCCCTAGATCAAACGAAGGACCACCCTTCAGATTCGCTCCCAACCTCCCGGCGAGTCGGCAGACGTGTTCTCGAGGGCCTGATTGACCGCGTGGTTGGTTGGACGCTGCAGGAGTCCAGCCGTGCCTGGTTGCAGGGCAACTCCTCGCGATCGAGCGACCTCACGAGATCAGCGCCCCAGATCGACCGTGCGCCGATCACGTCGTGTCCGAGGTTCGCGGGGCCGCCCCAGGGCGGGGGGCCACCGCGCTCTCGCGTCCTCACGAGTTGCAGGAGCGCACCGACACCTAACTGGCTGTGTACCCGGCGCGTTCGATGCAAGCGCTTGCGCAGGTCACGTGTCGCGGACTCCGCTGGATCGGCCGAACGTCGCCGTAATTCCGTCCCCCCCCCGCGCGGATCAGGCTGCCCTCCCTTGAGGAGTCGACTCACTCTAGGCGGTCTAATCCGCGTCTGAGCCTTTGGGGCCGGGGAGCCGACAGCGGTCGCCAGCGTCCGATCAGACTCGCGGGCCAAGGTTTCCAGGCCAAGCCAGAGACCCAGCCGCCCGCGAGAATCGGCAAGCGCTTGCCAATACGAAGAATCCCGACCATCGGCCGGACGGTCCTCCGAGGGCCGCTCGCGAACGGCGATTGGCCGGAAGCCAGCTCCCAACACCGGCGAGTACCGCTCCGCTGGCTAGGGGGCCGCTCGGTCTGCGCAGCGCCATACCCCGGAGGTCAATCGGATTGGCGCCGACGGCGCGAGTGTTTCGCCTCCTCGCCCGTTGACCTGCGCACCCGGTCAAGGTCTCCCCTGCCAATCGTCGACACCGATTTAGCTGCTGGGGCGCGCAGGGGGCCGGCGGCAACGGCCACCACGCAGATCGGCGACCGGCGCAACTCACTCCCAGGCAGGCGCAGACATCTCCGCGTCGACTGAGTTCTCCAACGCGAGATCACGCCGCCAAAGGCGTCGGGCGTCGCAGACCTAGCTCCGTGCGGAGTGGCGTCGAGGCGTCAACTCAGGCTCTCCACAGCAACTTTCTCGCGAGGCGGCTCCTGGAGCCCTCCCAGCTGTGAAGTCGTCCGGCGCACGTGCCGATACGGCCCACATATCGGCGAAGCGGGTCGCAAACCTTAGAAGAATTCCTGACCTGGGAAGAAAATGATGACGGCCGACGAACTCAAGCAATCCGAGCGCAAGACTTTCATGGTCGACAACAGCTCACGAAGCATCGTGTTCCGCGCGATCAACCTATTCAAGGAGCTGGCGGAGGTCGACCTCCAGGCGCACCCGTTGGAGTGGATCTGCATCGAGTACACCTCCGGCCTGCCGAAGTATGCCGAGAAGGCCAGTAAGACCGGCAATCGACGTGCAGTTCGGCTCGCAGCTTACCCCGATCAATGGGAGACGATTGAGCAAGCGCTTGCACTTGCACAGACGCGAATCGAAACCAACGATCGCTCCCTCGCCCTACGTCATATCTGCGAGAGCGTCCTCGATCACTACACCCCTCCCGCTTGCGGCGGAGATCTCGGCGGATCCCAACTCGGATCTAGCTCGGGCCCCTCCCCCGCTGAACACGGCTGTGCCGCAAGCGGAGAGACTGCCGACTCGCCTTCTGTTGAGGCGTGTTCGGCAACGCGCGCCAGCCAGGTAGGGTCGCATGCCGCTCTAGCCTCCGTGACGGAGTCTGGGTCTGGTTGTGCCCCTATTGAGGGTCTGTCGCGCCCTCCGCACCAGTCCTCCGATGGATCGAACACATCCGACGTGTTCAGCGGCCCAGGCAGCGATGCCTACCGAGTCGCCGAGGTCGATACGTCCTCGGCGGTGTCGACCCCAATGGCTGGTGCGGATAAGGATCTTCCAGGCGGTACTCAAAGCCCCTGGCCCGGCGAAATGCGCAAGCGCTTGCGCTCATCGTTGGAGTACTCGGCATTCCGGCAGCTTGGCGCTCACCTTGGAAGCCTTGGCGGGGTCGCTGTCGCACTTGAGTCGCTAGAGGGATTCGGGCCGCCGATTCGCAGCTACCCGCGGGCGAAGCCTGCGGGTGGCTACCGAACGATCGAAGCACCGAGAGACGACCTGAAGCTGCTGCAGCGCCTGGCCAGACAGCTTCTGCAGCAGCCCTGGACCCCATCGCCCATCGCATTTGGAGTACACGGCCGACCGTACTGGCATGGGGCTCGCCGACATCTCTGCTCGCAGTGGGTCGGCACCACCGACATCCACAACTGTCACCCATCAGTCAGCCGAGACTCCGTCTCCCGGCTCCTCGAATCACTAGAGATCGAATCGGACGTGGTGGACGTTCTGGTGGACGTCTTGGCGCTCCGCGGGCACCTGATCCAGGGCTCTCCAGCGAGCCCGATCTTCCTCGAGCTGCTGTTTTTCGGACTCGACCGTCGTATCGCCACGTTCGCGGCCGCTCGCGGCCTGGCCGTCAGTCGCGTCGCGGACGACTGGGCAATTAGCGGCGCCCAACAGTGCGATGTCACGGAGGCCATCGAATTCATCCGACATGGCCTCCAGGCCCTCCAACTCCGCCTCAACGAGCGCAAGACGCGGATCCTCCCGCGCCGTAGGATGCCGACCGTCTGCGGTCTGCGCGTCGACCAGCACCGATTGATCCTGCCTCGCCAAAGTCGACGCTCCATCGAGCTACGTGTGCGACGAGTAGCCCGCAGCGGCGGCTCCGATCTCGATTTCGATGCCGCAACCGGGGCAATCCATCACGTCGCCCAGTTCCACCCGGGGTTGGGGCGCCGACTTCGAGATCAGCTCGATCGGGCGATGTCGAACTGCGGATCCTGCTGATCAGCCTTGAGCGCAGAAGAGGCCTCGTAGGCTCTGCCGGTCTGCGTCGAGTCCCCCTGTGAGCCAACCGGCCAGCTCGCCCCATCCCATGAGGACAGGAGCCCTAACTACCGAGCTTGCAGAAGCCACTCTGCGAACTGACCTAGACGTTGATCCCGCGTCGAGCGCGCAAGGAGACCAGATTGACGCGAAACGAGACTGGGCTGAGGTATGCCGCGAGCTTCAACGTCAAGCAGGCCGGGAGTAGTCCGCCGTCGCGGGGACCGGTGGCAAGTCGATGTAACGATTCGAGGAGACCGCGTTCGTCGATCAGCGGCAAGCCGCCTCGAAGCCGAAGCCCTCTTGGCGGCGATCCTCAGTCAGCCTGAAGAGGCGGCGATCCAGACCGCCGCTTACGCCGAGACGGAATCACAGAGCGTTCTCGTCCAGACTGCTCTGGATCGGTTCCTCGCGTCGACGCGACTCCGGCGTCGCGACCGCACCGTGGCGGCGACAACGAGCGCCGTTCGGCGCCTAGGGCGGCACTTCGCAGGCCTCGCACTGGGTGATCTGTCGAGGTCGCAAATCGACCAGTTTCTCCAGAGCCGCAAGGGCGAGGGCGTCTCGGACAACACGGTCAACCGAGACCTCGCGTGCCTGCGGGCCGCCCTTACGCTCGCGAAGGATGACGGGTTCATTGAACGTGTGCCCAAGATCCAGATGCTGCGAACCGTGCGCCCCGTCCCACGAGTGCTGAGCAAGAACGACATCCGGAAGCTCGTCGGATACGGCGGGGAGTATTCCATGGTCTTCGCCACGGCCGCTCTCGCAGGGCTTCGAGCGGCCGAGATGCGGTGGCTTTCCTGGCAGGACGTCGATCTCGCGCGCCACCAGATCCACGTGCGGGCGAAAGCAGATTGGCGGCCGAAGTCGCACGCAGAGCGCTCGGTGCCGATTCCGCAGGTTCTCGTGGATCGCCTCCGCGCCCACGCGGACTCGACAAGGTCGAGCGGTGAAAGCTGGGTGTTTCCCTCTCCGACAACAGGAGGTGTCTGGAGCGAGAGTGGGTTCAGCAAGCGAGCAACCCGCGAAGCGAGGGCCGCCGGCGTCTGGGAGCCGGGATGCAAACCGCTCCACGATCTACGGCGATCGTGGGCCTCCCACCTGATCGCGGGCGGCGCACCAACACACACGGTAGTGGCCCTCGGGGGTTGGTCCAGCATCGCCGTCGTTGAGCGGTTCTACCTTAGTCCAACCTCCGAGGCGATCGATGCAGCGATTGCCGCGAGCGCATCGATCCTTGCCACCTAGAGGGGGTGCGAGGCCATGGCGCCGCGCCGCAGCACATGCGCATCGATCGACTCCCGCCCTCCGTTCATCCCGTGCCTGGTAGGCATAGTTGAGCTCCGCTCTCCGATTCTGCTGGACTCAGCGGCCTCCGGTGTGAGAAGCTCATTTACCAATCGGTCGCTCTCCGGAACGGACGTTTCTCCATACGCCGCCACTCGTTGGGTTGGTGTGGCCGGCAACAGACTCGCAACGGAACCCACCCACTCGTAATGAGCAGGTCGTCCGTTCGAGTCGGATCGTCGGCTCCACTCATTCCCGCAGAATGTTTGGAGAACCAGGGAGGCCTCCGCGCAGGGAAGCCAGGGGCGCACCACCGGTCGGCCTCAAAGGTCGAACCGAGAGCACGCGCCAGTCTCGGGAGCGCTACGTCGGAGGGCGACCCGAATCCGCGCGCGCGCCGGCGTCCGCTTTGCGCCCCCGGCTCGCCGCGGGGGCAACCGACTCCCAGCCACAGCCGAGAAGCGGGTCGTCGCATCGGGCCGGCGTCCTGCGTTCGGAGACCACACAATGCTCTCCCTGCGTGCACGGAACACCTCGGATGTGTTCTTCGAGGGCGAGGATCTGCTCCTGGAGCGAGCCGAAATAGTCGACCGCGTGCATCACGGAGCCCCGGGCGAGCGCGAGGTCCCAGGCATCCCGTGCCGACAGGCCGCGGTGCTTCATCTGATAGTAGGCCGCCAGTCGGCCCGTCCGGTGACAGCCACAGCTGCACCGGAACGCGATCTTCACCCCCTGGTCCCGGGCGCGCTCGACCCAGGCGTCGAAGGCCTCGAGCCAGCTCCGGTCGAGGGGCGAGAGATCGTCCTCGTGGTTGTAGACGACGCGAAGGCGGGGGCATCGTTCCCGATGAGCGATCTCGTGCTCGAGGGCCGTGCCCGCGAGCACGGCGATCTCGTCCACGCCGAGGTCGCACAGCGCTTCGATGTCGTCGGCGTCCGGCTCCCCCAAGCGGTAGATCGCGAAGCCCGTGTCCCGGTCCTCGTCGATCAGATGAAGGTTGTTGATGGCGTCCGGATTGTGGAGGCGCTCGATCGTCGGCTTGGGCCGGGAGACGAACTGGTAGCCGGAGAAGAGCACCACCACCGTCACGGCGAGGATCCGGATCGCGATCTTCATGTCTCCCTCCATTCCAGTCGCTCCCGATTCTACACCCTGGCGGCGAACGACCGCGCTTCACGAGAAGCGGCCGGCCCCCTCTCGCACCTCCTCGCGCGCGATGACGTGGGACCCAGGACGCCACGACGGACCGAGCACCACCGAAGCCCCCGAAAGCCCGTCGCGAGTCTGCGCGGCCGCAGTAGACTTGGCGAACGGCGCCGAGAATCCGGGCCGGTCGCGAGGTGCGGGTCATGACGGTGAAGCTCGGAACGAATCTCCCCGAACATCTGATCCTCGAGGACATGGGCGCCCTGCGCGAGTTCCTCCAGGCGATCGAGGAGTTGGGCTACGGCTACGTCACGATCGGCGACCACGTGCTGGGCGCCGACCTCGAGGTGCGGCCGGATTGGCGACCCTATCTCGGCCATCCGCCTCTCTACGACCGACACATGCCCTGGCACGAGCCGATGGTGCTCTTCGGCTACCTCGCCGCGATCACGAAGAGCCTCGAGTTCTGCACCGGCATCATGGTCGGGCCGCAACGCCAGACGGCGCTGCTCGCGAAGCAGGCCGCCGAGGTCGATCTGCTCTCGGGCGGACGGACGCGCTTCGTGATGGCGGTGGGCTGGAACGACGTCGAGTTCGAGGGCATGGGCGTCGACTTCTCGAAGCGCGGCAAGATCATGGACGAGCAGCTCGAACTGCTGAAGCGACTCTGGACCGAAGAGGTGGTGACCTATCACGGCGACTTCCACACGCTCAACGCGGTCGGCATCAACCCGCTGCCGATCCAGCGACCGATCCCCGTCTGGCTCGGCGGTCAGAGCTCCCGGGTATTGAAGCGCGTCGGCCGACTCGCGGACGGCTGGTTCCCCTACTACCCGTGGTTCAGCGAAGACCTGGTCCGCGAACACCTGAGCACGATCCACGATGCGGCGAAGTCCGTGGATCGCGACCCCTCGGAGATCGGACTCGAAGGGGCGATCTACTTCGCGGACCCGCGCTTCGAGATGCCGCCGGGGGGACGGAAGCCACCGGAGACGCTCGACGAGTGCGTCGAGTACGCGCACATCTGGAAAGGGCTGGGCGCGTCCCGCTATTGGGTCACGGCGCCGTGGGCCGATCTCGGCCCCGAGGAGACCGGGGTTCGGGAACAGGGCGTACGGTGGAGCGGAATCGAGCCACGGATCAAGGCGCTGTCGGAGTTCAAGGCTGCGCTCGGGGACGATTTCTGAGCGGCCGTCGGGCGTAGGGCGACCTTCACAGCGAGCGCCGTCGAGACCAACGCGACCCGTTGATTCTCCACGATCGTCCCCCTGATCTCGGGGAAGGTCGTGACCCGGAATCCCGGAGACCGAACTCGCGTCCTCGACTCATCCATTCAGTCGTCGCCGCCGAACAGCCGCGACCAGAAACCGCGCGCGTTCTCGTTCGGCTGTGCCTGGGTGCGCGCGGCTTCACGGGCGCGGTCGGCACGCTCCGCAGCTTCGGTCGCCCGGTCGCCAGCGGCGTCGCGCTTCTCTCCGGCCGCTTCGCGCGCCTTCGCCGCGCGCTCCTCGGCGTCCTCGCGAGTCTCGCCCTCCTTCTCCTTGGCGCCCTTGCGCATCTCGCGCGCCTTCTCCTCGGCGTCCTCGTGGCGCTTGCGCGCCGCATCCTCGAGGTCGTCCGCATCCTCGCGCGCCTCGCGCCGCTTGTCGCGCGCTTTCCGCTCGGCCTTCCCCTTCTGCTCAGCCGCCTTGCGCTCCGCCTTCTCGGCTTTGCGCGCGGCCTTGTCTCGCGCGTCGCGGCCTCGTTCCTTGGCCTCCTCGCCCTGCTCCTCGGCGCGGTCGCGCACCTCATCGGCGCGCGCCTTGCCACGCTTCGACGCGTCATCCCACTGCGCATTTCCGCGCTCGCTCGCGCGCTCGGCGCGGTTTTCGACGGCCCGTCCGCCCTTGCCGTGCCCCTTGCCGCCGTGACCATCCGCGGAGGCACCGAGCGCCGGGGTGAGCAGCAGCGCGGCGATCGCCGTGCCAATGAGAGTCCGGTTGAATCCGTTCCGATGAACCATGTGTTCGATCCTTTGTCTTCGCGGCCTGGGGCCGCGGTGATCTTCCGCTCTGCTCGGCAGGCCGCACCGTCAGAGACCGCCCGCCTCGAGTACGCAATGCGCGTGCGCCAAAGAGAGTCACCCATCTGGAACCAATTCGGCATCGAGCTGGTCCCCGGACGCTCGCCGTGCAGCTCGCTTGATGCGGAATCGCGGAATGCGGAGCACCGACGTCGAACACCGATCTTGCGCACGGGTCGCCGATCTGCTGCCGGTCTCGCTCAAGGTCTCGAGCGAAAGCGTCGAATGTGTAGGGAAGTTCACCCTGGCGAGCCATCGGATTCGTTCGGGTGGTGGAGGAACGCTCGTGCACCATCTTGTTCGCGACGCGATGCGTCGGCTGATCCCGGTCGCGCTCGCCCTCGTCCTGGCGGGCTGCGCTTCGTCGGGCGGAGCGATCCGGTCGGCTTCGCCGACCACGGCGATGATCTACGGACATCTCGATCTGCCGGAGGAGGTGCGTGACAAGATCCAGTGGATCCATGTGTACAGGTACGGTGAGGTCTATGTCCCCCCGTTCAAGAGCCCGGTCGTCGCTCGCTTCTTCCCCAACGGCGATTTCTTCGCGGAGGGCGTGAAGCCCGGTCAGTACTTCGTCCACCACGTGGTCGCGGGATTCGAAGCCTTCTACCTCTACCCGCCGAAGATGTCCGAAGCGAAGGAGGCGATCACCGAGCGACTCGTAGAGGTCCGTGCAGGCGAAGTCGCCTACCTCGGCAATCATCGGATCGACGACTGGAAGCGAGGCCTCTCGAGCAAGCTGAGTCCGCAGATCGGTCCCGTTCGCCTGATGAGCTCGACGCCCGGAGCGGGGCCAGAGCCGATTCCCAACTTCATGAACCGTTCGAGCCTCCTGACGGCGGGCAGCGGAACGTTCTCGCTGGAGCTGCGAACGCTCGCAAGAGAGGAAGAACGAGTCCTTCGAAGCGTGCTGCGGGAGGTTCCCGACAGCGGCTGGGACACCAAGATCCACGCGAAGCTGACGGCGAACCGCTAGCCCTCCTTCAGGCAGGTGGCGCGTTCCGAGGAACTCTCCAGACGGTCGAGCGCGCCGACACGACGCATGCCCCAGACGATCCTCTACATCGACGACGACGAGCACCTGATCGACGAGATCGGGCCGATGCTGCGCCAGGCGGACTTCGCGGTCGCGCACGCGCGCACGCCGAAAGAGGCGATGCAACACGTCCGCGACGCTGCGCCCACCCTCGTGCTCGCCGAGGTCCTGCTTCGGGGCCACGACGGCTACGCCCTCGTGGAGAGGTTGATGGCGGAGGCCGCGCCTCGGCCGCTCCCCGTGATCGTGCTGACCCGAGGCGACCGGACGCCGGAGCTCTACGGACGGGGCCTCGAGCTCGGCGTCGAGGACTTCCTGTGCAAGCCTGCGACGCGGGCCCAGATTCTCGAGGCGGTGCTCGACTGCGCGCAGTACGCGAACGCGGAAGCGCCGCGCGCGACGACGGCCCCCGCCGCCGCGTCCTCCTTCTCGGGAGCGCTCGACGACGAGCTGCTTCCGGCTCTGCTCGGCCGCCTCCATCGCGCGGCGGCCTCCGGCGTGCTGTCGATCCGCGCGGGCGGCCGCACCGGCGCGCTCGAGCTGCGCAACGGCGCACCGCTCCAGGTCTCGCTCGAGCAGGAAACCGAATCGGTCGCGAAGTACCTGCTGAAGACCGGGCGCATCGACGAGCAGCAGTACGAGATGCTGCTCGATCATCTGATGGCCAAGCTGGCGGGCCCTCGCGAGATCCTGCTCGGCATGGGGGCACTCGGCGAGGCCGAGCTCCGGGCCGCGACCCACGAGCAGGCGCACGGCCTCGTCCTCGCGATGTGCCGCTGGAGCTCCGGCACGTTCGCGTTCGAGGCCGGCGCGAAGTTGGACGCGGCGAACTCCCTCGAGATCTCGGGCAGGGCCGAAGCGATCGTCCTCGCCGGCACGAAGCGGCTCGACCGCGAGATCCTCGACCCCTTCCTCGCGCGCCGCGCACATCTCTACGTCTGCCTCGCGACGAATCGCAGCGACGCCTTCGATCCCCTGGGCCTCACCGCCGATCAGCGCGCCGACGCTCTCGCCCTGACCGGCGAGCAGTCCCTCGGCGAGGTGCTCGACCGCAGCCGTCTCGACGGCCCCACGCTCTACCGGCTGCTCGCGACGGGACTCGTCGATCTGGACGACGCCCCGATGCTCGTGCTCGACGAGGAGCTCAAGCCCGAGCTGCCCGCCGAGGAGCCGCTCGAGATCGACCCCGAAGACGAGCTGATGGGACCCGACCTCTCGCGGAGTCGACTTCCTCGACAGCGCGTCGTGGACGACGGGACGACCGAGGCCACGATCCGCCACGTCGAGAAACGACTGGCGGCGCGGGACGACTTCGCCCTCTTCGAGATCGACGGCGACAGCAGCAACACGGAAGTGCGCGCGGCCTACGATCGACTCCGCGGCTGTCTCGCCACCGACCACATTCCGGCGGAGCTCGACGAGCTGCGTGCGCTCGCCCGCGAGCTGCTCCCGAAGCTCGACCAGGCCTACGCTCGGATCAAGGACGCGGACGTGCGACAGGCCTTCGCGGACCTGAATCGCCGAAGAGGCGAGACCTCCGCGCGTTCGAAGCCCAAGCCCGTGGAGGACGAGGCCGCGGCCGCCGAGCGAGCGCGCGAGGCCGAGAGCTGGTTTCGAACCGGCGAGGGACACCTGGCGCACGAGGCGTACGCCGAGGCGATCGAGGCGTTCGGCATGGCGGTCCACTGCGACCCGAGCCAGGGCGACTACCACGCCCACCTCGGCTACGCGATGTATCGCAACAACCCGGACCAGGAGATCCTGCGTCGCGAGGCGCTCGAGCACGTGGCCAAGGGCGTCAAGCTCTCGCCCGACCGCGAGAAGCCCCTGCTCTTCCTCGGGCGGATCTTCCGCGAGTCCGGCGAAGCCGCGCAGGCGGCGAAGGTCCTGCGACGCGCCCTCGAGCTGAGCCCCGACAGCCCCGCCCTGGTGCAGGAGATGTGCCTGATCCAGGGCACGTCCAAGCGCGCGAACCGCGGCCTCTTCGCGCGACTGCGGGGGCGCTGAGCGTCGCCAATCGTCCGCAGCGCTCGCATGCGCCGCCCGTGATGTGTCCCAGGTCGTCGAACGGAATCTCGGGCGGAACTCAAGCCGCCGGCTCGTGGAACTCGATCACGTTGCCGTCCGGGTCGCGCACGAAGAAGAAACGCGCGCCCTCGAACTCGACGAACTCCGTGATCGGGATCGAGTGCGTCTCGAGCTGGCGCTGGACCTCGTCGGCGTCGGTGATCTCGAGTGCGACATGCGTAAAGCCCGTGTGTTTGGCCGGATCGTCCATCAGCAGGTTGATCGGAGACGCTTCCGCGGTCGCGTTCAGGATGAAGTTGATGTTGACCCCGGACGGGTGCAGCATGACGGCGACGGGCTCGGGGCCGATGGGGCCCGCGATGAAGTCGAAGCCCAGCTTCTCGTAGAAGGCGCGCGTGACGTCGAGGTCTCGCACGCGCAGTCCGACGTGATTCATTCCGGTGATCTGCTTCATCGATGGATCTCCCCGCTCTCGGAGCGACCATAGCCGGCGAAACGATCCACGAAAGCGAGCGACGACCATGTACGTCTTGACTGGGATCGCGTTCTCCCCGTGGTCGGAAAAGGCCCGTTGGGCGCTCGATCATCACGGGATCGACTACCGCGAGGTCGACTACACCCCGATCCTCGGCGAGATCGCGCTTCGGTGGCGACTTCGTCGACCGCTGGGGCCCGTCACGGTCCCCGTCCTTCGGGACGGGAAGCGTTGGTGGACCGACTCCTTCGACATCGCCCGCCACGCCGAATCGATCGGCCACGGCGCCCCGCTCTTTCCGAGCACGGCCCGGGCCGAGATCGAGGAATGGAATCGCCGAAGCGAGATCGCGCTCGCAGCCGGCCGTGCGATTCTGATGCGCAGCTGGGTCGACACGCCCGAGCTCGTCCGTGCCGCCCTGCCGCCCGGCATCCCGCGGATCCTCGAGCCACTCTTCCTGCCCATCGGCCGAAAGCGACTCGCGAGCTTCATGGCCCGCTACCGCATTCCCGAATCGAAGGGCACACCCGATGATCTGTTGTCGGCCGAGCTGGACAGGCTCGAGAGCGCACTGGAAGGACGGCGCTATCTCGTCGGCGATACGTTCAGCCATGCCGACATCGCGATGGCCCTCACGCTCCAGCAGGTGAGCCCCGTCGCCCCCGGCTACATCGTCCGACTCCAGGGCCTGCCCGAGAGCGGCATGCACATCGAAGCCTTCGCCAGCCGCTACGAAAGGCTGATCGCGTGGCGGGACGCGATCTATGCGCGCCACCGACCCGCGAGCGAAGCGCGAGAATCGCTGGGCGGGTAGCCCGAACGCGCCGGCTCCTGAACGATCCGGAGGAGCGCGGCCCTACCCGGGGGCCTCCGCTCCCTGCGGAGGGCGCTCGATCCGCTTGCGATCGATCGTGAGCGGTCGCTCGTAGGAAGGGTCATTCCGATCCCGAGTCGCAGGCCCCGCCCCGAACAGGATGGCAAGCTGCTCGGGTGGCAGCGCGTAGTCGCCGGGCTGCCCTTGCCAGTCGTAGAGGCACTTCCGGGCGGCGATCGCCCAGCGCCCCGCTCGTCGTTCCATTCGATCGATGTAGCGCCCGCCGCCCAGCGAGAGAACGGGACCCTCCCGGTTCATGCCCGCGAACATCCAGTAGGTCTCGCAGTGGGCCGTGTCGCCGTCGAGCTCGCAGGAGTGGTTCGTGATGATGTGCTGGGTGGCCGTCTGGTTCTTCTCGTGGAACGCCAGGAAGTAGTCGGCGAACTGATGAGGCCGGCCCACGTAGATGCCGTGATCGTCGATGGCATCGGGGTGGTAGGCCGAAGCGAGCATCTCGGCGTCGAGCCGATCCACGCCCCTGCAGTAGCGCACGAGGCAATCGTGGATCTCCTGACGGTCGAGCAGCGCCTGCAGGCGCGCCTCCCGGTCCTGCGCATCGTGCACACCCATCTTCTTCCCTCCCTGCCCGGACGATCGTCGGTGGTCCGAATGGTCAGGCACCCGCTCCCCGGGTACCGTGGCTCGATCCAGCTCGTCGTCCGTGTGTCGCCGTCCGATCGAACGATCGCTCGTGCCCGAAGCCGACGATCGTCCGGAGGTCACACCGACATGAGCACGACCGAGATTCCGCCGACGCACGCCGACATCCTCGACAAGCGATGCTTCGCCAGCGTGGCCACCCTTCGACCGGACGGTCGCCTCTCGTGCAATCCGGTGAGTATCGTATGGGACGGCGAGAAGATCCGCTTCAGCACCCGCGAACGGACGAAGAAGGTCCGCAACCTCCAGGCCGACCCCCGGATCGCGCTCTCGATCCCCGACCCGGACGATCCCACCCGCTACGTCGAAATCCGCGGCACGGCCCAGCTCACGGACGACGACGACCGGCGCTTCGTGAACGAGATCGCCAGGAAGTACATGGACGCCGACGAGTACCCCTACGATCCACCCGGCGAGAAGCGCATGATCGTCACGGTCGAGATCGAGCACGTCTCGGCGCCGTCGATCCCGAGCGGATCCTGAGCACACACCGTCCGCGAAGACCGTGGCGCGTGTCGAAATCGACGACGCGTCGTCCCCCGACCAGAGGGGCACGGCACCCCCCGGCGCCCTGCCCTATCGTCGTGAGAGCCGCCTCGATCCCAGAACCCGAGGCGCGAACGTGGGAGTCCCCTCGCCGTGCCCAATGACCGCTCCTCGAAGACCCTTCGCGCCTCCCTCCCCCACCCCGTCCTCGACGCCGACGGACACGTGATCGAGGTCCAACCGCTCTTCGAGGAGTGGTTCTTCGAGTTCGCGCGGGCCCAGGGCGGGCACGAGGCGGCCGTCGCCCTCGCCGAGAAGGACGGCCTCTTCTACGACCGGCGCGTCCAGGGCCGCTTCGAGGGGCTGAGCGCCGAGCAGCGCCGCGGTCGGGGCATCAACCGCCCGCCCTTCTGGTCCCTGCCCGCTGACACCCTCGACCGCGCGACGGGCCATCTCCCCCGGTTGATGTACGAGCGGCTCGACGATTTCGGCGTCGACTTCGCGATGCTCTTTCCGTCCCGGGCGCTGCCGATGGTCTCGATCCCCGAGGCCGAGCTGCGTCAGCTCGCGATCCGCGCGCTCAACGTGTATCAGAAGGAGATCCACGCCGAGTTCGCGGACCGCCTGCGTCCCGTCGCGGTGATCCCGGCGCATACGCCCGAGGAGGCGATCGCCGAGCTCGAGTTCGTCGCGAGGGAGCTCAGGGCGAAGGCGGCCATGATCAACGGCGTCGTCCATCGCCCCCTCGAGAGCGGCGGGACCCGGCTCGATACGCTCGGCATGGACAGCGAACACGACTACGAACCGCTTTGGGAAGCGCTCGTGCGAGAGCGCGTCGTCCCCTGCTTCCACGCGAGCGGCCAGGGCTGGGGCAGCCGGCGTTCACCGACCAGCTACGTCTCGAACCACATCGGCTCCTTCGCCGCCTCCGGCGAAGCGATCTGCCGCTCGCTCTTCCTGGGCGGCGTCACGAAGCGCCATCCCGAGCTCGATTTCGCGCTGCTCGAGGGCGGCGTCGGCTACGCGGTGAACCTCTGGGCCGATCTCGTCGGCCACTGGGAGAAGCGCAACGGCCGCGCGATTCGGAGCCTCGATCCAGCGCACCTCGACGCCGAACGGATGCGGGCGCTCTTCGAGGAGTACGGGGACGCGAAGGCACGGAACGCCCTCGATCGGTTGCTGCCCTGGCTCGTGCAGGGCGAGCCCGAGCCCGAGCCCCTCGACGAGTTCGCCGCGGTCGGGGCCGAGACGGTCGATGCGCTGCGGGCGCTCTTCGCGCCGCGCTTCTATTTCGGTTGCGAGGCGGACGACCCGATGGTCGCCTGGGCCTTCGCCGACCGGGTGAATCCGGGCGGCGCGACCCTCCGGCCGATGTTCAGCTCGGACGTCGGCCACTGGGACGTGCCGGCGATGGACGGCGTGCTGGCCGAAGCCTACGAGCTCGTCGACGACGGTCATCTCGACGCCGACCAGTTCCGTGCCTTCACCTTCGAGAACGCCGTCCGCTTCTACGGCTCGCTCGACCCCGACTGCTTCGCGGGGACGACGATCGAGACCGAGGCGGCGCGGGTGCTCGCCGAGCCGGACCGGAGCTAGGTGGCGATGGGCAAGGAACTCAAGACCTGGCTGCGAGGCGGGACGCTCGTCGACGGAACCGGCGCGCCGCCGCGCCGCGGCGACCTGCTCCTCGAGGGCGACCGACTCTTCGCCGTCGGGACCGTCGACGCCGAGACGGCCCGCGACGCCCGGACGATCGACTGCGACGGACTCGTCGTGGCCCCCGGCTTCATCGACGTCCACACCCACTACGACGCCCAGGTCTTCTGGGACCCGGACTTCACGCCCTCCTCCTGGCACGGCGTCACCACCGTCGTGATGGGCAACTGCGGCTTCGGGATCGCCCCCACGCGCCCGGCGGATCGCGGCACGATCGCGCGCATTCTCGAGAACGTGGAAGGGATGACCCTCGAGGCCCTCGAGGCGGGCATTCCGTGGGGCTTCGAGTCCTTCCCGGAATACCTCGATGCGGTCGAGCGGCTTCCGCTGAGACTCAACGCGGCGGCCTATGTCGGGCACACGCCGGTCCGGCAATACGTGATGGGCGAAGACGCGACCGAGCGCGAGGCGACCGACGACGAGGTGGAGGCGATGCGGCGGATCGTCGGCGAGGCGATCGACGCCGGCGCGATCGGCTTCTCGACCTCCCACGCCGCGTCCCACGTCGGCGCCTACGGCAAGCCCGTCCCGAGCCGACTCTCCACCCTCGACGAGATCTGGACCTTGGCAGGCGAGCTCGGTCGGCGCGACCGCGGCGTCATCGAGGCGACCTGGGGCCCCGACCTCTTCGTCGACGAGTTCGCGCGCCTCGCGCGAGACATCGACCGCCCGGTGTCGTGGGCCGCGATCATGGCGACGCGTCGCGATCCCGACTACGCGCCCGAAGTGGTCGAGCGAACGGAGGCAGCGGGTGGCTTCGTGCGCCCGCAGATCGCGGTCCGACCGATCGTCGTCCAGATCATGCTGACCGATCCCGGCCCCTTCGGAAACGTGCCCAGCTTCGTCGAGGTGCTCGCGCTCCCGCCCGCGGAACGCCCCGCGAAGTACCGCGACGCCGAGTGGCGCGGCCGGGCTGAAGCCCAGATCCGCGAGAGCTGGGGCGACATCGTCGACCGCGCGACCGTTTCCGAGAGCACCCTCCATGCCGACCTCGTCGGAGCCGGTCCCCTCGGCGGGCTCGCGGCGGAGCGCGGCGTCTCGTCCTTCGCCCTGATGATCGACCTCGCCCTCGAGGAAGAGCTGAAGACGCGCTTCCACGTCCCCATGACCAACGACAACGAAGCGCAGGTCGCCGAGATGCTCGCGAACGACCATCTGCTGCTGGGCCTGTCGGATGCCGGCGCGCACACTTCGCAGCTCTGCGACGCGGACTTCGCGACCTATCTGCTTCAGCACTGGTGGCGGGAGGAGCAAGCGATTTCCCTCGAGCGCGCGGTCTGGCGCCTCACCGGCCAGCCCGCCGAATTCCTCGGTCTCAGCGATCGCGGGCACCTCGTGCCCGGCGCCATCGCCGACGTCACGGTATTCGACCCCGACCGCGTGGGGTCCCGTCCGACCGAGCGCGTCCGCGACTTTCCGACCGGTGCCGATCGCCTCGTCGCCCGGAGCACGGGCGTCGAGCACGTCTTCGTCGCCGGGCAGGCGATCCGGCGGAACGGCGAGGACGTGCCGAACGCGGGGCCAGAGGCGCCGGGACGATTGCTGCGGACGGGTGGGGCCGGCGCGCGCGCGTGATCCACGATCGGGAGAGACCATGAAGAAGCCGCTGGGGATCGGTCTCGTCCTGCCCAATCTCGGCCCGCTCGCCACGGCCGAGTCGATGATCGCGATCGCCGAGCGGGCCGAGGCGCGCGGCTTCGCGGACCTCTGGACCGCGGACCACGTCGTCCTCCCGATCGAGTCGGACACGTCCTACCCCTACGTGCGGGACGCGAAGGTCCGGCTCGATCCGACGCATCCGATCATCGACCCGATGATCGCCCTCGCCGGTCTCGCCACGCGAACGCGAACCATCGGACTCGGCATCAGCGTCTATCTGGCGGCCCTGCGCCATCCCCTCGTCGCCGCCCGCCTCGTCGCCTCCCTCGATCACCTCTCCGGCGGGCGCGTGCGTCTCGGCGTCGGCGCCGGCTGGATTCCCGAGGAGTACGAGACCATGGGCATCCCGTTCGCGGAGCGCGGCCGCGTGCTCGACGAGCACCTCGCCGCCCTGCGGACGCTCTTCTCCGACACCGCGCCCCGCTTCGAGGGCGAGCACTACCGTTTCGACAACCTGGGCTTCGAGCCGAAGCCCGTCCAGTCCCCGCTCCCGATCTGGATCGGGGGCAACAGCCCCCCCGCAAGGCGCCGCGCGGTCACGCTCGGCGACGCCTGGCACGTGATCGACCTTCCCGTCGAGACGCTCGATCGAGGTGTGCGCGACCTGCGTGCACGCTGCGAGAAGGCGGGGCGCGACCCCACGGAGATCGTCGTCTCCATGCGCGCGCAGGTCGTGCTGTCGGAGGCGCCGATCCCGGAGAAAGAGCGCTTCGCCCCGCTCATGGGACCACGCGACTTCGTCCTCGAGGAGATCGGTCGGCTGCGCCAGGCGGGACTCGACCACATCGCGCTGTGGCCTGCTCGAGCAGGCAGCGACGTCGGTGCGTACCTGGAGTCGGTCGATCGGTTCGCCGAGGAGATCGTGCCCGCATTCGCTCCCGAGACGGGGGCGTGACGGATCCGGAGGCCATCACGGGCCTCGCCTGGCGCCCGGACGACGCGCAGTTCCTCGACGACCCCGCCGACTACTATCGGTGGCTCCGTGAGGAAGACCCCGTCCATGAGCACGCGCCCTCCGGCAGCTTCTTCCTGTCGCGCTTCGAGGACGTCTGGCGGGCGACGGAGGATTGGCGGAGCTTCTCCTCCGAGAGCCCGGTCGCCCGACTCAAGCACATGGCCTCGACCGATCCGCCCGCCCACGATCGGCTCCGCGCGAGCGTCGCGCGCCACTTCGCGCCCCGTCGGATCGCCGAGCTCGAACCGCAGATCCGCGGCGTCGTCGACGCACTCCTCGACCCACTCGAAGCGGAGCCGGCCTTCGACCTCGTCGAGGGCTTCACTTCCCGCTTCCCGAGTCTCGTGATCCACCGGCTGATGGGGGTCCCGGAGGCGCTCGACGAACCGATGCGCCAGATCGCGCTCGGGATCGGCGCCGCTCGCGACGCGGGCGAGCTCGGCCGTCTCATGGAGGCGCTCTCCGACCTCACGACGCGCGTCGTGCGAGGCGATCCAGCGCCCTCGAAGCCGGGTTTGATCCAGGCGCTCCAGAGCGAGACGAGAGCGGGGGCGAAGGACGAGCCCCTGGACGAAGACGAGCTGCGCGGTGTCTGCAGCAACCTCGTGCTCGCCGGCACCGACACGGTGACCAATCTCGTCGGCAACGGCGTGGTCCTGCTCGCGCGCCATCCCGAGGCCCGCGCGCGGCTCGCGGCGGACCCGTCCGGGATCCCGAACGGGATCGAGGAGATGCTCCGCTTCGAGTCGCCGGTCCAATCCCTCGCTCGGCGCCTGACCCGGGACGTGACGTTGCACGGCGTCCGCCTGCCCGCCGGAAGCGAGGTCCGGCTCCAGTGGGGCGCCGCGAACCGCGACGACCGCGAGTTCGAGCGCCCGGACGTCTTCGACGTCGAAAGACCGATCCGTCGCCATCTCGCCCTCGGCCACGGGACGCATTTCTGCCTCGGTGCCGGCCTCGCGCGCCTCGAGGCGCGGATCGCCTTCGAAGCGCTCCTCGAACGCTGGCCCGACCTGCCCGTCGACGAGGCGAAGCTCACGCGCCTGCCCTCGCTCTGGGTGCGCGCCTGGGAGCGGATCGAGCTCGCACCGGGCACGGCGTGACGATTCCGCGAAGTCGCCACTCAGGCGAGGCCGAGCGCCCTCGCCCACTCGAGGTTCAGCCGCGCGCTCTCCACGTGGGCCAGATGGACTTCGTGGCCCTCGCCCTGACTCGGGTCCCCGTAGAGGATCGGACCTTCGCCGCTCTCCGCCGCGGCATCCCCGAGACGCACCAGGTCGGACCAGTAGGCGACCTCTTCCGCCGACGGCGTGAACACCTCGTGAACCAGGGGCACGTGCGCCGGATCGCCCAGCATCATTCCGTAGTAGCCGAGCGCCCGAAGCTCGTCGGCGAACATGCGGAGGCCATCGAGATCGTCGGACGCCCCGCCCCACATCCCGCTCACCGGGTAGCGGATGCCCGCCGCCTTCACGTCCATCAGGACCTTCGACCGAACGAAGAGCGTCTCGCGGCCCTCGGCGGTCCAGCGATAGCCGAGCGCCTGGTGGATGTCGCCGAAACGTGAGATGGCTCCGCCCATGTACACGACCCGCGGCGACGCCTTTGCGATCTCGTAGGCGAGCCGGAGCCCCTCCGCCGTCTCGAGAATCGGATAGAGCCCGATCGAGCCGCGCGGTCGTTCGGCTTCGACCTCCGCCGCGAGCAGGAGCGCATCCATCGCGACGACGTCCTCGGGTCCCTCGATCTTCGGGACGAGCACTCCAGCCAGGGCCGGTCCCACGAGCGCGCGAAGATCCGTGAAGGCGCCGCCGGAGTACGCGGTCCGAACGCGCGCGAAGATCAGCGGCCCTTCGCTCCCGGCCCGCCCGGCCCGCTCCCGCAAGACCTCTCCGCAGACCGAATGTGCCCGTTCGCGGACCGCCTCGGTCATCGGCGTCTCCGGCTCCTCGAGGTCGAGCACGACCGCATCGGCCCCCGAGGCCATCGCCCGCGAGACCGCGGCTTCGTTCGAGCCCGGCGCAAAGAGCACGCTTCGCAGCGGCGGGACCGCCGGGCGCTCGAGCCGGCGACGCGGCGCGAAGCTCAAGCGCTCGACGCTTTCACGAGCGCCTCGGCGGCGGCCTCGGCGACGATCGTGTCCTCGAAGAACGCCGGATTCATCCCCGCATGGAGACGCACGGCGTTCGTGAAGGCGAAGTCGCGGAAGTCCCGGTCCGAGAGTCGCCCGTCCTCGACCGCCTCGAAGGCCTCGTGCACCGGCTCGGTCATATCGGAGACGTCCCAGTGGGAGATGTCGGACCCGAACATCGCCCGGAGCCGCGCGCCGAAGGGGTTCACGCGCTCGGCGAAGGCCCAGGGCACGAGCGGATCGTCGGCTTCGCAACCGAAGTAGAAGTTCGGCTCGAACCGGTCGCGGATCTGGGACGGCGCCTCCAGCGCGACGGCTTCGAACTCGTCGATCCGAGCAGGCCGGGCGCCGGGCTGCGCGAAGTGTCGCTCGACGCGGTCTCGCGCCGCCTTCACCTCGTCGCCCCCATGCGCGTCGAAGAGCGCCATCAAGCCGCCGACGTCGAGGCGCTCGGGATCGAGGGATCCGATCGCGTGGCCACCCCGCTTCTCGTAGTGACCGATCAGGTCCGCATAGAGGCTGCACCCCCAGGCGACACCCCCCTCCAGGAATCCGATCCGCAGATCCGGAAAGCGTCGGGTGACGCCGCCGAGGAAGAGCGCCTTGCAGAGACTCTCGTGGCCGCGCGCGAGTCCACCGACGTGGTTGAAGACGTAGCTCGACGTCGACCGGGCCACGTTGTGATACTGATCCGAGCTGTGCGAGATCGGCGAGAAGCGCCGATCGAGGCAGCGCTGCCAGAACGGATCGTAGTCGTAGGCGGAGTCCATCCCGTACTGGTCGTAGACGTGCACCGGCGGATCGAGCTTCCCGTGGGCGCGTTCCAGGGCCGGGATCGATCGGCGCACGTAGCCCGAGATGGCGCCCGTGTGCAGGCCCAGATCGACCGCGTGGTCGAGGGTCTCGATCGCGACATCGGGCGTGTTCATCGGGATGAGGGCGCCGACGACGATCCGGTCGCGGTAGGGCGCGAAGATCCGGGCGTGCATGCGGTTCATCGCCCGGCACGCAGCGCCCGCGAGCTCCGCGTCCTCCAGGTCGAGAAAGGAGAGGCTCATCGACGCATAGAGGATCGTCACGTCGATCCCGAAGTCGTCGAGCCGCTGGTAGAGGAGCTCGGGCAGGTAGGCCGTCGCCCGATCGAGGGTGTGCTCGGTCGGCCAGCCCCACCACGAGGGCATCGCCTGCCCGCGATCCGGATCGCCGCCGATCGTCGCGACGGACGAGGTCGTGTCGAAGGGCGCGGCGTGGCCGGCGAGGAATCGATCGCGCAGCGCGGCGCCCCCCTCCTGCTCGACGTACGCGGTGATCTCCTCGTGGGCCAGCGGCCAGATCTCGACGAAGTGCCCGTCGGCGTCGATGATCGGGTGGTCGACGGCCTCGCGGACCCGTGCGGACTGGCTCTTCTCGCTCATGACGAGAGCCTACCACCCCGAGGCGAAGCCGCCGTCACACGACACCCTGCCGAAATCCGCGTCACGACAGCCCCTCGAAGGACCGTTCGATCTCGCGGTAGCGAAGCTGGACGTCCTCGCGGATGTGGGGGTGGGTGGGGATCACGAAGAGTCCGCGCCGCAGTCCCGCCAGCGCGGCCTCCGCTACGTCGCGCGTGTCTCGCGAGCGCTCGTCCACCGCTTCGTCGTCGTCGGCCTCGGGCCCACGCAGCTCCGCCGCGCCGCCGAGATGAGCCACGCGCGCAGCCTCCGAGGTCACGGCGAGGTCCGTGGGCGTCGGTCCAGGACAGAGGACACTCACGCCGATTCCGTCGGGCGCGAGCTCGCCCCGCAGCGCGTCGCCCATCGAGAGCACCGAGTGCTTCGTCATGTGGTAGATGCCGACCTGCATCGGTCGGACGAAGTCGGGATGGGAGAGGCTGGCCTCGGAGCCGGTGAGGAGCAGATGCCCGGGGCGGCCTTCGCGACGCAGCCGCCGCACGAACGCCTGGCAGCAGTCGAGCACCCCCCACACGTTCACCGCGAACTGCCATTCGGCCTCGTCTCGGCTCACCTCGATCAACGGCGCCGAGCGAACGACGCCCGCGTTCGCGCAGAGGACGTCGATCGGGCCACACGTGTCCCAGGCCTGCGCGAGAGCGGCCTCCACGGCGTCCGGGTCGGTCACGTCGCAGACCACGCTCCCGACGCCGAGGGTCGCCGCGCTCTCCGCCAGACGCGCCGGATCGCGATCGGCGAGGCAGACCCGCGCGCCCCGCTCCTGGAAGGTCCGCGCGAGCGCGAGACCGATTCCGCTGGCTCCGCCCGTGATCAGGACGCCGCGCTCGTCGAGTCTCTCGAAGTCGATCATGTCCTCTCTCCACGAGCCGAACGACCGCGGGGCGCCCCCGCGTGCTCGGGTCGCTCTCGAGCTCAGTCCTTCAGCAACCGATCGCGGATCGTGTCGTCCGTGATGAATACGGGCAGATCGTGCTCGTCGTTGTAGGGCGCGCGGGCCAGTGCGCCGCCGTCGACGCCGAGCACGGTGCCGCTCACGTAGCTCGAGAGATCGCTGAGCAGGAAGAGCGCAGCGCCGGCGATCTCCTCGGGCTCCCCGGTCCGTCCGAGCGGCACGACGCGCCGGGCCGCTTCCTCGACGCCTTCCGCCCAGCGCCGGGCCTCGGCGGTCTGGATCGTCCCGCACGCGATCGCGTTCACGCGGATCCTCGCGCTTCCCCACTCGACCGCCATCGTTCGCGTGAGGTTCACGAGCGCCGCCTTCGCCGCGGCGTAGCCCGCACCGAAGGGCATCGAGACGAGGCCCGTCGAAGACGTGATCTGCACGATGGAGCCGGCGCTCGATCGATCGCGGAGCCGTCGAGCGACCGCGATCGACGTCGCCAGGGTCGGACGCAGGTTGAACTCGAGGAGCCGGCCGAAATTCTCCTCGGCGCCGGCGCCGAGCAGCGGCCCCATCTGGTCCTGGGACTCGAACCCGCCCACCACGTTGACGACGCCGTCCACGGGGCCGAGCGCTCGCTCGATCGCCTCCAGCGCCGACTCCGCGGCGCCCTCGGCGGCGAGGTCGCACTCGACGAGGTGGTGGGGCAAGCCCATTCGCTCGAGGTCGTCGCGGACCGCACCGAAGGCCTCGGCGCTGCGGTCGATTCCAGCCACGTGCGCGCCCGCAGCGGCCAGAGACCGCGCCGTCGCGCTGCCGATCCCGCCTCCGCCGGCGCCGGCGACGACGAAGACCCGCTCTTCGAGATCGAGCCCGAGTCTCAATCTTCGTCCTTCTGGAACGGAGGCAGATCGCCCGGGGGCAGTCGGCGTCCGTGCTCTTCGAGGTAGTTCACGGTCACGTTCGGCGGAGCGTCGATCGGGTCGACGATCTCGTGGATTCGCTGGAACTCGATCTCCCGGATGACCCAGCGGCCGTCGACCTTCTCGTAGCGCTCGTGGTAGAACGCCGCGCCCGTGATGTGCATCTTGCGGCGGAACTCCCAGACGCTGTCCTGGAGGTACCAGGTGCCGCGCGCTTCGGTGGGCGAGAGGATGTCGATCTCGGGGTGATGTCCCTGGTGCTGCGTGATCATCTCGGCGTGCGCGCCGTCGCGGACCATGTCGAGATAGGCGTCCCGTCCCTCGAGCTTGAATTTGTACACGCCCCCCACGACGGAGAGCGTCACGTCGGGATGGAAGACGTCCCGAATCCCCTCGACGTCCGCCGTGTCGAAGCAGCGGAAGTACTTGTACTTGAGGCGCTTGATCTCTTCGATGTCGAGCAGCCGTTCGACCTTGGCTTCGAGGTCTTCGCCTTCACGGTTCAGGGGATTCATCAGGAGGTCCTCTCGATTTCGGCCTCGTGCTCTCCCACGCGGGAGCCCGAAGCCCGGGCTCCGCCGAAGAGTCGGTGGGCGGGTGTCTCGATCGGGTCGAGGGTGAGCAGCGACCAGGGCGACGCGGGCATCGCGTCGAGTGGCACGTCGGCCGCCCGGGCGTCGACGAGAAAGATCGTCATGAGCGTGTCGAAAGGCGCTCCTGGCGGCGGACCGAGCACGCGCTCGAGCGTCGCGTCGGCCACGCGCTCGGCGAGCGGCGCCACGATGCGCGACGCGCGCGCGGCCGCGTCGGCCGGCGGCGTCTCACCCGAGGTCCAGAGCAAAGCCACCTTCTCCACCGCATCCGGCGGCGCAGAACCGGGGCCTTGCGATCCGCACGCCATGTCTACGAAGGGCACGGCCACGACCTCGCCGGAGAAGCGGGCGTCGACGTCGAGGAAGCGGGCGTCGTCTTCGTGGAGCGCTGCGAACTCGGGCGAGGCGACGAATCGGGCGAGCGCGTCGTCGTCTGCGTCATCGTCCACCCAGAACTCCGTGTAGCCATCGAAGCCGACCGGCGTCCCGATCGAGCCGACCACGTAGTTACGGACGTAGCGCCGCCATTGGAAGCGATCCACGTACTCGAGACCGAGCGGGACGTGTCGGTTCTCGTAGTGGTCGCGGAACGCCGAGGGCGAGAGTCCGGGGCGTCGGGTCTTGAGCGAGATTCGCTTGCGCATGGGCTCCGACGGAGAGGGATCGGGGAAGTCTCGAAGGACCGATCGCAGAAGTCAAGGGAGGGCCGATCACGGCGAGATCGCAGGCTCATTCCATCGATGGTCGTGCCCCTCGTCCTCGTGCCGAGCGGCGCCGGCCTGGCATCCGCCACGATCTTCTCGCGGACGTGCCCCTGATCCGGGCCGACGTACTCCACTCGGGACTAGCTGGGGAAGCCGCCCGATTCGATCGCGTCGAGCATCGGACGCGTTCCGCCGCCGTCGACGAGCCAGTCGACGCCGGTCACGAAGCTCGCCTCGTCCGAACAGAGGAAGTTCACGACCGAGGCGATCTCCTCCGGCTGACCGGATCGTCCGAGGGCCGCGATCTTCAGGAGGTCGTCGATCGCGGGCTGCTCCGCTCTCTCCGCCTCGCCCATGGGTGTTTCGATCAAGGCCGGAGAAACGGAGACGATCCGCGCGCCACGCTCGCCGAAGCCGCGGGCTTGCGCGGCGACCAGCTGATGCACGCCGTACTTGGACAGGGAGTAGGCGAGCGAAGGCACGTCCCAGGCCGCGGGTAGGAGCGCCTTCGCCTTCGACTGGAAATCCGGGACCAACGGGTCCGCGACGAGCGCGGTGATCTCGGGGGTCACGTGGGACTTGAAGACGTGCCCGGCTTGAGAGGCGAGAATCACGACGACGCTCCCGGCATGCGCGTGCGGAAGCAGATCGCGGAGCAGCTCGGCCGCGGTGATCAGATTCAGGTCCAGGATCAGGTCCGCGCCCGCCTGGCTTCCCGCCACGCCGGCAGCATGGACCAGCGAACGAAAACCACCGCGCTCGGCGATGCGATCGACGAGCGCCTTTCGCACGCCCGGGTCGGTGAGATTCCCCGCGAGCGTTTCGACCTCGGCCCCCTGAGCTTCGAGTGCCTTCGCGCTCGACTCGAGCGAGCCGGCATCCAGATCCGTCATGAGGAGGGGGCCCGAGGCGCGGAGCCGGTCAGCGCAACACAGACCGATACCACGGGCGGCACCGGTCACGACGTGGGGAGTGGATTCGTTCATCGGACCTCCTGTCTCTGTGTGCGACGTCCCGTCCCACGATCTCGGGATCGAGTGCGCGAGGCGGCGCTTCGTGACCGCCGCCCGGAGCGGCCCCGAACGCGGGACGAGTGCTTCATCGGCCTCCCCTCGTTCGATACGCTTCGTTTCCCTGCTCGCCGATCACCAGGAAACAGTACGCCATGACGCTTCCGCCCTTCCATCCCTTCTCGCTCGAGTACACCGCGAACCCGAAGCCCTATTTCGCGCACTTCCACGCCGACGGTCGACTCTTCGAGCACGAAGCGTTCGGCGCGTGGTTCGCCCACGACTACGAATCCGTCCGCGCCTTCTGCGACCACCCCCAGATGTCGAGGCGGCCGAGCGTCGAACACGTGTCCGAAGAGGAGGCGGAGGCGCGCCTTGCGCGCTGGCCGATCCTCGAGGCGAGGATGACCGGCGGATCGGCACCGCAGGACGAGGAGTACAACGATCAGCTCGTGCTTCGGAAAGTCCTCGCCCCCGATTTCCGACCGGGCACGATCCGCAAGATGGCCGCGACGGTCCGAGACGTCGTCGCCAAGCATCTCGCGCCGATCCAATCGGAGGAGAAGGTCGACGTCGTGAAGCTCGTCCAGAGCGTCCCGCTGAGCATCATCACGCAGCTGCTGGGCATCTCCGAGTCCGGCCCGAACGCGGAGACCTTCCTGACGGCGGGCCCCGACTTCTTCCGTGGCATCGGTCCGCTCGTCTCCGACGCGGCGAAGGACCGGGCGGAGGCGGCGGCCCTGGCGATGATCCAGGTGCTCGCCGAGGAGGTCGAGTCGCGGCGCGTGCAGCCGCGCGACGATCTGATCTCCAACGTGATCGAGGTCGTCGACGAGACGGAAGGGATGGACCCGGACGAGGTGATCCCGACGCTCGTCGTTCTGCTGGCCGCCGGAACGGACACGACCCGGCTCACGACGTCGCTCGCCGTGAAGACCCTGCTCGACCATCCCGAGGAGATGGAGAAGCTTCGAGCGAATCGAGACCTCCTGCCCAACGCGATCATGGAGCTGATGCGTTTCGAGGGCGCGACGAAATTTCTCGCGCGATCGACCCTCGAGGACGTGACGTGGAAGGGCCAGACGATCCCCGCCGACACGAGCGTCTTGATCTCGATCCTCGGCGCCGGCTGGGATCCCAGCGTCTACGAATCACCCGAACGTTTCGACATCACCCGGGAGCTGCGCGGCACGCTCGCGTTCGGCCACGGGCGCGGGTTCTGCATGGGCTCGCACCTGGCGAAGCTCCAGCTCGAAGAGCTCCTCGGCTTCTTCCTCGACCACCTGCCGGTCGGAGCGAGCGTCGATCCTGCCGAGATGGTCTGGGACCCGTCCAACGCCTTCCTGCGTGAGATCCAGAGCATGCCCGCACGGCTCAGGTGAGCGCGGGCCGGCCCGTCGTCTCCGGCCCGTCATCGCTGGCGCGGAGGAGGCCGACGCCTCTCGCTCCTAGAACCGGATCACCGTCACACCCGACTCCAGCGGCTCCCGCGTGCGATCGATCTCCACCTTGTAGCGATCGGGGATGTGTTCCCAGCTCTCGTAGATCACGCCTTCGACGGCGTAGCGCGACGCCCTCTTCTCACCCGACGCGCCCCGCTCCCCGGCCACGACGTCATAGCCTTGAATCGGCTCGCTCGCGCCGGCCTGGACTCCGCCGAGAACGAGTTCGGTATCGCCATCGCCATCGATGTCCGCCCACAGCCAGTCGACGTCCAGCGTCTGGTGGTACGTGCCATCCGCCATCATGGCACGAATCTCCCGGTCGAACGCTTCTACGATTCCTTCGGCACCGTCGACGTCCTTGCGCAGCGCGAAGTGGAGCGTTCGGCTCACGAGCGGATACCCGCCGACCGCGAGGGCGGCCTCGGCCTCGGCTTCCTGTCCGCGAAAGAGATGATGGACCAGGAGCTCGTCGACGAGGACGTAGTCGACTTTCCCGTCGAGCAGCTTCTGGAGGTTCGCGGCGTCGCTTTCCCCCGGCACCAGCTCGGGCCCGACAGCAGACTCGAGGATTCCGCCGTAGGCGTAGGCGCCCACCGTGGCGACCCGCTTGCCGGCCAGCTCGGAGATGCTCCGCGCGTCCACGGCGCTTCCCTCGCGCCCCACCAGAACGAGACGATTCTCGAGGTAGGGTACGGAAAAACGAAGGAAGGCTTCTCGCTCGGGCGTCTTCCAGAGAGCGGCGCTCCCGTCGAAGTCGCCCTGCTCGATGCGTTCCATGACGTTGGCGAAGTCGCCCTCGAGAATCGTCGACGCCGGGAGCTGGCCGGTTCGGCCGAGCGCCAGCTCCACGAGCTTGATCGCCACGCGAGCGGAGCCTTCCTCGTCCGTGAAGGGAGGCCATCGATCGGAGGCGAGGCGCAGGGCCGTGGTGGAGGGTTCCGTCGCGATCGCGACCCGTGAAGAAGGGAGCGTCAGGCCGACGCCCACGAGCGCGATCAAGCCGCAGAGCGCAAGGCGTCGGGGAGAAAGGCAATCTCGGAGCACGTGGCGCATCCTGCCCCGCCGCGCCGACGCGACCGTCGGTCGCTTCTCCGGGCGGCGGATTTCGTGGGGTACGCGCGGAGCGTAGCCGATCCGCACCTCGGCCCGACCGGCCTCGGAAGTCGCCCCACGTAGCCCTCCTGCACCAGGTCCCTGGTGCGCGAAGAAGCGCGAGCCCCTCCGGCGAATCATCGGTCGACCGTCTGGACCCGCCCCGCCACGGATCGCTCGTCCCGATTCGGAGGCCCTGCAGGCCCGCGCTCGCCCATTGATCGATCGCATTTCCGTCCGTCCGATCGAACCCCGCAGGATCACGGATCCCTTGCTTTCCGTTGACGCGATCGAGCCGCCCATGGGACAATCGACGCATAACCTGGAGGTCCGATGCGAAGGCGCTTCTTCCTACCGCTCGCTCTCACGACGCTGCTCGCGACGCTCATTCTCGCCTCACCCGCGATCGCCATCGACCCGGTCTTCGATCGGCTGCTCGACGACACGACGCTGATCCCGGGCTCCGCGAACACCTTCGCCAGCGTGCGCTTTCCCGTCGTCGAAGACAGCCAGCTCGTTTTCACTTCCAACGTCGGCGAGAGAGGCTTCTACGCCGTCGATTCGACGACCGGCAACGTGACGACGCTCGTCGACGAATCGACCCTCGTCCCCGGTGGCGCCGCGCTCTTCGACTCCTTCGGCGCGAGCGACATCGATGGCGGACATCTGATCTTCACCGGCGGCAACCCGAGCGTGCCCGGAGCAACCGGTCTCTATCGCGTTCCGCTCGGCGGCGGTCCGATCGAGGTCATCGCGAACACGACTACGATCGCCCCGGGATACGGGCAGCCTTTCACCGCGATCACCGACGCGTCCGCGGGCTCGGGCACGATCGCATTCAAGGCCCAGGTCGATACCGGCCAGCTGGCCGGCATCTACCGGTACGAGAACGGGTTGCTCGAGGTCGTCGCGGACCGGAACACGACGGTTCCCGGACAAGGCGTGCCCTTCCGGAGCTTCTCGACGGTCCACGTCGGCACCGAGGGCAACATCGCCTTCCTCGGCGGCGTCTCCCCGCTCCAGGAAGGGCTCTTCAGCGACCGCACGGGCGCACTCGAGAGCGTCGCCCTCGAAGACGTGGTCCTCGATCCCGTGAACGGAACGACGCTTTCGGGATTCGACTTCGGGAGCGCGATCGGAGGCGACGACGTCGCGTTCCGCGCAGCGCACAGCGGCGGGAGCTTCGGCGCGGTCTACGTCGACGAGGCCGCGGGCCTGCGTCGTATCGCGTCCCGAGGCGATCTCGTTCCTGGCGGAGGCGATTCCTTCCTCTGGTTCACAGGAGACGTCGCTCACTTCGGCGACAAGACGGTCTTCCGGGCACGAACACTCAGCGGGGAAGAAGGGATCTACGTCGACGTCGCAGGGGAAGTGCACACGCTCCTCGCGTTCGGATCCCTGCTCGACGGCGCCGAGGTCGACTTCGCGAACTTCTACTCGGACGGGCTGCACGGCGACGAGCTCGCGCTGGGCGTGGACTTCATCGGCGGAACCAACGCGCTCTACCTCGTGACGATTCCCGAGCCCGGCACGGCGATCCTGCTCGGCCTGGGTCTGGGAGGCCTGTGCGCTTTCCGGCGCAGAGCAGGGTCGCCCGCGTAGGCTCGCCCCCTGGATCCTGCCGGGGTCCGTGCGCCTCCTTGCGGACGGGACACTACGCCGACTACGCCAACTACGCCGACTACGGCCGAACCACGTCGGCCCGCTTCGTCGCCTGCTCTGCGACATCGCCCTGACGTTGTGAGAGGATCGTGGACACGATTCCTCCGTCTCTGCGAGGCAACCCATGAGCGAAGCGCTTCCGACCATTCCGTTCTCCAGCCTCTGCCTCGCCTTCCTGCCGAGTCTCTTCCTGATCGGCGTGATGAAGCGCTGGCGACTCTCGACCGGAGAGGCCCTCTACGCGAACGCGAGGATGCTCGGGCAGCTGCTGCTGGTCGGCTACGCGCTCGCGTACGTCTTCGAGGCCGAGACACCGTGGGTGGTGCTGGCGGTCTTCGCCCTGATGGTGGGTGTCGCGGCCAGGATCGCGATGCGGCCGATTCCGGATCGGGGCGCGCGGGTCTATGCGATCGTGCTCGCCGCGATCGCGTCGAGCGGCTTCGGGATGCTGGTCCTGGTGACCCAGCTCGTCCTCGATCTGCCACGCTGGTTCGAGCCTCGCTTCACGGTTCCGCTCGCGGGCATGATCTTCGCCAACACGATGAACACCGTGAGCCTGGCGGCGGAGCGCTTCGCCTCCGAGCGGCGTCATCAGGAAAGCGTGCTCGAGGCGCGCCGCGTCGCGCTCGAGGCCGCGCTGATTCCCCAGATCAACGCCCTGCTGGCCGTCGGCCTCGTCTCGCTACCGGGCATGATGACGGGCCAGATCCTGTCGGGCATCGCGCCCCTGGTGGCCGTCCGCTACCAGATCATGGTGATGTGCATGGTCTTCGGCTCTGGAGGCCTCGGTGCCGCCGCCTATCTCGCCATGGTCACCCGGCGCTTCGACGCTCGCGACTGAACGAACCACGCCGGGCTCTCGACTCGGCGGATCCAGGTCGATTCGATGAGGCCTGCGGCGGACTCATCTCCCTCCGCCGATCCCCACGCCGAGTCACCGGGCCTCGATCAACCTCGCGAGCTCCTGCCCGACGATCAGGGAACCGTGTTCGTTGAGGTGACCCTCGCGAAGGAAATAGGCCGGCTCGCCCACGACGTCGCGGAGAAGCTTCGGCGTGAGATCGTGGCATTCGATTCCATGCCGCTCACAGGACTCGAAGAACACTCGTTGCGGCCTGTTCATGTCCTCGAGAAAATCCGCGAAGGCCTCGTCGTCCTCGTGACCTCGAATGACTTCGGTGAGGACAGGCTCGACCTGGAACGGGGACGGAAGGAATACGACGACGAAGCGCTCTGCGCCGGCCGCATGCGCCGTCTCCTTGAAATCGGCGAGCAAGGCCTCCGTGGTTTGCCACATCTCGGTCCAGCCGTCGCGATACCAGCCGTTGATGATCCCTGGCGTTCGCGGCAGCGGAACCCGAATACCGAGTTTCGTCGCGAAGCCCGCGAGGCCCGCGAGATTCGAAGCCGCGACGTAGGCGCGTTTCTTGAGCACGCCGACGAAGAGAGAGCGCTCCAGCAGACTCGGTGTGTAGAACGCCCGCGGCCGGCCATCGGTCGGGTCGATCGGCTCGCGAACGCGCCTCACGCCTTCCGGCGTGATCGCCCAGGCAGGTCGCGTGGGGTCATCGACTTCGCGGCCGTACTTCCGCCCCGCGTTGTCGAGGATGTCGTTGAGGAAGAAGAGGTGCACGATCGTTCTACCCGGATCGTATCCCTGGGCGACCAGTCGTTCGACGAGGAGCTTCTGCTGGCCAGTTCCGAATCCCGGCACGGATACGTCTACGACCTCGGTGCCCGCGAGCTGCGACGCCATTCGCCCGGTCAGCCGCGTCTGTTCCGACAGAGCGGCGGCGAAGACGAACGAGTCACCGACGACGGTCACTCGTTCGGTGCGCGAAGGCGGCTTCAGGCGGATGTCTCGGCCGCGAAGACCGATCTCGTCGATCGAGATCGTGGAGTGTGTGAACGCAGCCGGATGGAAGAACTCATAGTCCCCTGGGATCAATGACCAGCCCAGCTCCCGATCGAACCTGGCGATGCGGTAGAGCTCGTAGTGAACGCCGCCCTCGACCTGCATGCGCAAGACCAGCTCGCCGATCACGCCCAGTACGGCGAGCGAGAGCGTCAACGAACTCGCGGCGAGGAGCCAGAGTGCGAAGGCGCGCGAGAACCGGGTGCGACTGTTCGGAGCCTCGTGACTCATCGCTTCTCGGGATGTGCACGTTCATGCTCAATGTTATGCGACTTCGATCTGAAGGTGAAGCCGGAATCGGAGTCCGTTCGAGACTGCACGGGTCGGATGTCATGCTCGATCTCCCCACAGGCACCGGGCCGCTCGAGCGCCCAATGCCCGCGACGCAAGGCCTGCCTGGAGCGGGCGACGCCGACGCTGCGGAAGGAAAGAGGCAACTCCTGCCCGCAACCCGTCGATTTTCATCAGCTCGATCGTGGGCGCGGCGACATCCTGGAGAGCCGAGCGAATAGAATCGAGCACGGCATCGAGGCGAACGATCCGACTAGCCGCTCCGCCTAGCCAATGTCGGCCCAGCTCGTGGAGGCCGGTCGCGGCGCCGGCGCGAGCGAGTGCAGCGGCAGGTGCGGGACCGGACCGCTGGCTCGATCGGCGCGCTCGATGCGCCGGTCGACCGCCTCTCCGAGCAGTTCCGCGGCGCGTTCGACGACGTCGTAGACGTCGTCCGCCAGGGCGTTCACCTCGACCGTGCCCAGCGCCTCCGAACCGACCGAGAGGCGACAGCCGGCGCGCCCCGGCCCGTGCAGGTAGAGCTCGACGTGGCAGTCCTCGAATCGATAGTGAGGATGGAACGTGGCGAAGGCCAGTTGAGTGTGGGCGAAGGCGTGGAAGTCGTCGTTCGCTCCCACCGGCTCGTTGACGTCGATCTTCATGGAACCCCCCGGTCCGATCCTGGCGCGCGTCTCTTTGTACGCCGAACTCCAGGTTTCGGTTCCATACCGACACGAGAAAGCGTACGACGGCCCCCTGTCCCGCCCGGAAAAGGTTCGGACCGCGAACGTGGAGGGCCGCGTGATGGGGATGCCCCTCGGCTTGCGACTCCGTCTCTCATCCGAACTTCGCGTCGTGGCGGTCGGTCTCGGGTGAAACCCCGGGCGAGCTCAGAGGTGAGATGGGGCCGACGAGATGTTCAGTCTCCTTCGACTGCCGCGCGGCAGATCGCCTCGAACGCGGCACGAAAGTCTCGAGTCGGGGGACCGGTGATCGCTCGACACCGGGAAGCGTCGAGCACGTAGCCGTGCCCCGCCCCAGGCACGTCGACCGGATCGAGCTGCAGCGTCTTTCCGGTGAACTCGTGGATCATCTCGGCCATCTCCTGCATCGTCACGACCTCGTCGGACGCCCAGTTCACGACGTTCGCGGGCACCGACGCGGCGCCGAGCAACGCCTCGACCTCGCGACACATGTCGTCGATGTGGATCGTCGAGTAGGGCTGGGGGTCGTGGAAGACGGGGTAGGAGGCGCCGGCGAGGGCCGCCTGGAGCGCCATGCCCGGGACGTCTGGACCGGTTCCGTAGGGCGAGCTCGGTCTCACGATCACGGTCGGCAGGTCGAAGTGTTCGGCGCAGAAGCGCGCCACGGCTTCCATCGCCACCTTCGACGTCGGAGCCGAAGGCGCCCAGGGCGCCGAAGCCTGACCGATGTCGTCGGTCTCGCGGAACGCATGGTGCGGATCTCCGGGCCGGGTCGAGTAGACGGTGCCCGACGACATGACGAGCGCCGCCTTCGCGTCGCGGCAATGCGCGAGCACGCGACCCGTGCCGACGCCGTTGACCTCGATCGCTTCGTCGAACTCACCGGAGTTCCTTCGGGCGTAGGCGTAGTGCAGGACGTAGTCGATCCGCTCGGGCAGCGCCGAGAGGTCGCTGCCACCGAGATCGATCGGACACGGCGTGACCCCCGCCGCCTCCACCGCGGCGCGGCGCGCAGGATCTTCGAGGCGGGCCGCCCCGAAGACGTGGTTCTCTTTCGCGAGGAAACGGGCCACCGGCAGCGCGATGGCGCCGGTCACGCCGGTGACGAGGATTCGCTGGTCCTTCAGCATTGGAATTCTCCTGCATGATCTGGTTCGTGACTCCGAGACGGCCATTCGGCAGCGGTCGATACGACCGTGGGCTTCGCCTGTGGTCCGCTCGGCTGCGCGCGGCGATCATGTTCGCGCGGAAGAAGCCCGTACGCCCGCGGTGCGGTCACCGCCCGCGGACTCCAGATCGAACCCGCGGCGACCGTTCGATGCCGCACTCGAAGTCTGCTCCCACGAATTCGAGCTCCCATTGGGCGGCCGATCGCGCGACGACGACGCCCCCCCGCCATACGAGGCGGTCGCTCGCCGATCACCCCTCGGTCCCGAAGAGCCCCTGCAGCTTCGGCTTCACGATCTTGTTCATCGCGTTCCGGGGCATCACGTCCACGAAGCGCACCCGTTCCGGCGCCTTGTAGCGCGCGAGCGACTCGCGAACGAAGACGATCAGCGCTTCTTCGTCGACCTCGGTCCCGGGCGTTCGCTGGACGACCGCGACGACGCGCTCACCCAGGCGGTCGTCCGGAATCCCGAGCACCGCCGCGGCCTCGACGGCCGGATGCGAGCCGAGGACGCGCTCGACCTCGGCCGGATACACGTTCGCCCCGCCCCGCAGAATGAGTTCGTTGCGTCGGCCGCGCACGTAGAGTCGCCCGGCCTCGTCGAGCAGGCCGAGGTCCCCCGTGTGGTACCGGCCGCCGGCGAGCGCCTCCCGACTCGCCTCCGGGCGATCCCAGTACCCGAGCATCGGCGTGTACGCGCCCGCGAAGTTGCCGGTCCTCGCCGGGCGCACGCAGATCTCGCCGACCTCGCCGGCGGGCAGGACCTCGCCGAGCTCATCCAGGATCTCGAGTTCGACGTGCGCGATCGGGCGACCGCAGAGTCCGGGACTCGGCGGGACGGAGTCGTCCGTCCAGGTCACCGCCGTCGGCGCTTCGGTCATGCCGTATCCGATGATGACGTCGGCGCCGAAGCGTTCGCGATAGAGCTCGACGATCGCCGGCGGACAATCGGCCCCGCCCATGCCCGGGGCCTCGAGCGTACGCAGGTCTTCGCGGGTGACCTCCGGATGGGTGAGCAGGTCGTGGATGATCGTCGGGACCCCGTCGAAGGCGCCGATCTTCTCCTCCCGCACCCACTCCGCGACCCCGAGCGCGTCGATCCGATCCATCGCGACGACGCAACGTCCTTCGTGGAGCACGCAGAGCGGCCCGAGCACGACCAGGTTCAGGATCGTGAGCGGGAGCACGACGCCATGAAAGGGAGGTCTCGGCCGATTCCCGACGATCGCCGCGACGGCCCCCGGCATCAGCAGGTTGTGCTGACTGTGAACGGCGCCCTTGGGGTGGCCCGTCGTACCGCTCGTGTACGCGATCGCGCTCGCGCCGAACGGATCGATCTCGACGTCCGGGCGCGTCTGGCCCTTCGTTCGTTCGAGCAGCGAACGCCACGCGCAGTCGGGTCCACTCGGATCGACGAGAAGGACGTGCTCGAGCGTCGGGAGATCGGAGCGGTGGTCCCCGAGCTCGTCGGCGAGCTCGCGAGCAACGAGGTAGGCGCGCGCCCCGCTGTCTCGCAGGAGGTAGACCTTCTCCACGGGCGCGAGGGGGCGATTGATGCCGACCCAGACGAGCCCGAGTCGTTGACTGGCCAGGAAGGCGATCACGATGTCGACGTCGTTCGGCAGGCATGCGGCGATCCGATCGGGGGCACGAAGCCCGAGGGCGTGGAGCGCGGCGGCGGCGGCCTCGACCGCCGTATCGAGCTCGCGGTAGCTGAAGCGACCGTGTCGCCCGACGAGCGCCGGCGCGTCGGGTGTCTCGCGGACCCATGGGTTGAGCAGGTCCGCGATCGTCTGGATGCCACCGCCGGGAAGGGCCGGACGTTCGGCCGAGACCCGGAGCCCGTGCTCCTCGTGCCAGCGCGCGCTCTCCGGGTTCATCGCTTCGCTCCCAGACCGAGGCCCTGCCGGGCGACGATCCCCCGCATGACCTCGGTCGTGCCGCCGCCGATCGTCTCCCACAGACCGAGCCGCCACAGCAGCTCCGGCCCGGCTCCCTCGACGAGGGCGAGGTCGCCGCCGAACTCCATCGCGGCACGCGCGATGTTCTGAACGGCGACGGTGTGCGCGATCTTGTTGGCGGCCGCGGCGACGCTCGCATCTCGGCCATGCAGCATCGCGTCGAGCACGTTCAGGCAGTGCATCTCGGCCTCGCGCACGTCGACGGCGAGGGAGGCGAGGCGCGTTCGCACTTCGCTGGATTCGCTCAGTCCCTCCGCCTCGGCCCAGGCGAGGACGTCCTCGAGATCCCGACGTACGCGGCCAGCCGGGAACTGGACGTGCCGCTCGTCGGCCAGGGCTTCCGCCATGATCCGCCAGGCCTCGTTCTCGGCGCCGACTCGCTGCTCAGCAGGCACACGGACGTCGTCGAACACGACCGCGTTCAGCTGGTCGCCATCCAGGGTCGGGAGCGGCTCGACAGCGAGGCCCGGCGAGTCGCGCTCGACGATGAACAGCGAGAGGCCACGGGCGCGGCTTTCGGGTTCGCCCGTTCGCGCGAGCAGCCAGAAGCAGTCGGCGTCCTGGGCGTAGGACTGCCAGCACTTCTCGCCGGAAACGACGTAGTCGTCGCCGTCGCGGACCGCGCGCGTCCGGACGGCCGCGAGGTCCGAGCCCGCCTCCGGCTCGGAGTAGGCGAGCGAGAAGTGGAGGTGGCCCTCCCGGATCGGAGGGAGCCACCTCGCTTTCTGGCCGTCGTCTCCGTGACGAATCAAGGTCTTCGCGACGATCCCGGCGGAGAGTGGATTGCGGGCCGCGCGCGCGTACCCGAACTCGTCCCAGAGAATGTATTCCCAGGTGATGGGCCGCCCTGCCCCGCCTTCCCGAGCCGGCCAGGAGAGCGACAGCCAGCCGAGTTCGGCCATCGCTTGGAAGAGGGCCTTCACCTCGGGCCACTTGTGCCCCTGCTGAACGAAGCCGTGGAGGTCCGCGTAGGGCACGAGGAAGCGACGGACTTCAGCGCGAAAAGCCTCCTCCGATTCGTTGAAGCGGAAATTCACGGCGCGCGCTCCCCGGATGCATGGAACGGACTCCTCACGATTCGCGTTCCTTCGAAGACGCATCACGGGTCGGCGCGTCCGCCTCTGGATCGCGCGCCTCGGGATCGGGGTTCCAGCGCGGCGCGCGCCCTTCCGCAAAAGCACGGGGCCCCTCGCGGAAGTCGGGGTGGACCCAGTGTCCCTTGAGCAGCTCCCAGCCGCGTTCGAGCGCTTCTTCGTAGCCGAACTCGAGCGCGCCCCAGACCGCCTGCTTCGAGCGCGCCATCGCCTGCGGCGAGTTCTCGAGGATCTGTCGCGCCATCGCGTCCGCGGCATCGTGGAGCGAAGCCGGCGAATCGGCGAGCTCGTCGACGAGGCCGAGCTGGTAGGCGCGCGCCGCCGGCATCCGGTAGTGCCGACCCTGGAGCGTCATGCGAAGCGCACTCCCGAGCGGGAGTCGCTTCGCGAGACCGATGTTCTCGAGCGCACCGACCATGCCGACGTTCACGTGCGAGTCCATGAAGGCCGCGTTCTGCGAGGCGAGGACGATGTCCGCATCGACCACGAAATGGAGGCCGCCACCGACGCAGAGCCCGTTCACGGCGCAGATGACCGGCTTCGTCACCCGATTCTGGAGCGGCGACCAGAACACGGACTCGGCGAGCGGAAGATCGACGAAGACGTCGTCCGCATCGTCGGACTCCGCCTCGGCGACGTCGAAGCCGGTGCAGAAATGGCGCTCTCCCTCGGCGCGGAGGACCGCGACGTGGATGGAGGGCTCGTCGCGAACCTCGCACCAGATTCGTCGCAGGATCGGCTGCATCGAGGGCGTGAGCGCGTTGCCCCGCTCGGGACGCGCGAGGGTGATGGTCGCGACGCCGTCGGCGACGCCGAAGACCACGCCTTCGAGCGGCGCGTCCAGGTCGATCGAGGCGTAGTCGGCCATCCGCGTCATTCGCTCCTCCTCTCCGCGGGGCTCCGCGCGATGCTTCCGTAGAGCAATGCGTTCGTGCTCTCCGACGTCGGCGGGCAGGCGGCCAGCGCCATGATCCGGCTCGACGTCGACCAGGCCGGCCCCTCGATCGTGATCCCGACCGCGCCGAAGACCTGATGGCAGACGTGGACCGCCTCGACCGCGCTCCGTCGGGCCGAGGCGTGGGCGGCGGACGCTTCGCTCGAGGCCGTGCTCGGGTCCCTGTCGAAACGATCCGCAGCGGATCGCGCGAGCAGCCGCGCCGCCTCGAGATGGACGTGCACGTCGGCGAGGGGATGGGCGACGGCCTGGAAGTCGCCGATCGATTGGCCGAACTGGCGTCGGACGTTGGCATGTTCCGCGGCGGCGGCGACGAGTCCCTCCGCGAGACCGAAGAGCTGGGCAGCGAGCGCGATTCGGATCAGCGCGAGTCCCCGGGCCGGGTCGGCCCAGGTCTCGACCCGCTCGCCTTCGACGTGGCGCCAACGGACGCCGCCCATGACCGGAACGGCGCGATCTTCAGACGTCGACCGTCGGCGATGGACGCATTCGCCGTCGATCTCGAGGAGGATGTCGGCTCCCCTCGCATCGGCAAAGAGCGGACCGCGCCCGACCGCCGCTCGCAGGTCGCCCGAAGCGAGCGCCACGCGTTCCGACGGCGAGACGAGCTGGGTCGCGAGAAAGGTCGCCGCGAGCGGCCCGGGGAAGCCCTCTCGCCCGAGGGTCTCCATCGCGGCGACGACCTCGCGCGCGCCGCCGTCGCCTTCCGGGGTCGCGACCCCGAGCGCACCGAGCGCCGCGAGCTCGCGCCAGAGCGCATCCGGGAACCCATCCCCTCCGATCGCTGCCGCACCTGCATCGAGTCGATCGCGGCAGAACTCGCCGAGCGCCGAGGCGATCGCGGCCTGTGCATCGTCGAGCCCCAGATCGAGGCTCGGGGGTTGGATGGACTCGGGATCCGCGCCGAGGCTCACGCGACCCCCCAACGCGCCCGGGCGAGCGCGCGACGATGGCCGCGGGCGCCTTCGAGCTCGCTGCCGAGCGCGTGGAGACGCATCGACCAGACGTGCAGCGGGTGGTCGCGGGTGAATCCGATCGCGCCGGAGAGCTGGTGGGTCTCGCGAAAGACCTGACGGGCGGACTCGAGGGCGTAGGCCGCTGCGCAGGCCGTCGCTTCGTCCTGCGCACGATGATGGGCCGCTTCGTAGACGAGCCAGCGGCTCGCCTCGACGCGCACGGCACATTCGGCGAGCCGGTGTTGTACGGCCTGGAACGAACCGATCGCGACACCGAACTGCTTGCGCTCCGTGAGATAGGAGACGGTGCAGTCGAGCGCAGACGCCATCGTGCCGACGGCCTCGGCGGCCACGGCGAGCCGCCACCACGCGCGCAGGCGATCCGCGCTTCCGGGACCGAGCGACCGCTCGGCACCGACCGCGTCGGCAGGGACGCGGCCGAGTGGGTAGCCGAAGTTGGACGCGACCGGCTCGACCTGCCGAGCGTCGAGCGGGGCGAGCAACGCTTCATCGTCCGCCGCCCAGAGCAGCCATGCCGCCTGTGCGCCGTAGCGGACGGGATGCGACCGGTCTGCGTCGCCGAGCGCGACCGTCCCTTCGAGCCTTTCTCCCGCGACCGCCGGCCCGATCAGCGCGCGCGCCGCGAAGGGGACGACGCCCGCGGCACGGGCGATCGTTTCGATGAGGAGCGTGGCCTCGAGCGCACCCTTCTGGGACTCGGGGTCCAGGATCTCGTCGAAGCCGGCCTCCGTCAACGCGCGATCGAGTTCACCGTCGTGCAGCCCCGCGCGATCGAGCTCAGTCGCGCGCGCGACGCCGGCGTGACGTTCGAGCATCTGCTCGACCGCGCCGACGATCTCCCGCTGGTCGTCGTCGAGTTCGAAGTTCAGCGACTCTCTCCGGCCGCGTTCGCGCGCGGGCGCGTCGCCGTTCGCCTAGGCACGGGGCAGGCCCAGGTGCCGCGCGGCGATCAGGTTGAGCTGGACCTCCGTCGCGCCGACCGCCACGCCCGCGGTCATGGCGAGACGGAAGTTCGCGTCGGCGAAGGACCCGTATTCGAGCGCGTCGGGCCCGAGGATCTCGACCGCGAGCTCGCCGACCCGATAGTCCGCGTTCGTGTTCGCGACCCGCGCGAGCTGGGTATCGGTCGACGGGGGAAGGTCGTGCGCGCGCTGGTCGATCACGCGATAGGTCAGCATCCGCGCCGCCTCGCAGAGCGTGCGCGCGTCGGCGAGCCGGTCGACCACGAGCGGGTCGTCGAGCAGACCGCGTGCCCGGGCGTGCTCCGCCAGGCGATCGAGGGTGAGCGCCGCTCTCGCATAGCGCGCCGCGCCGACCCGTTCGTACTGGAGCGCATAGGTGACCACGCCCCACCCTTCGTCCTCGGGTCCGAGCCGCACGCTCGTCGGGACGCGAACTCCCGTGAAGAAGACCTCGTGGAAGTAGCGATCGCCGACCACCGATGGGATCTCCCGCACCTCGATCCCGGGCGTGTCCATCGGGACCAGGAGCACGGAAATCCCGCGATGACGATCGGAGTCCGGATCCGTTCGGACGAGCAGGATGATGAAGTCGGCGTGGTTCGCGTAGGACGTCCAGATCTTGCTGCCGTCGATCACGTATTCATCACCGGCGCGAACGGCGGCCGTCCGGAGCGCGACGAGATCCGAGCCCGCTTCGGGCTCCGAGAATCCCTGACACCAGAGAACGTCGCCGGCGGAGATCCGCGGCAGGTGCTCGCGCTTCTGCTCGTCCGAGCCGAAGCGCATGATCGCAGGGCCGATCCAGTTGACGTTCATGTACTGCGGGCCACGGGGTTCACCGTTCGCCCAGCACTCCTCGCCGATGATCGAGTGGCGCCACGGCGGAGCGTCCCGCCCACCGTATGCCTCGGGCCAATGCTGGGTGAGCCAGCCGCGACGGGCGAGCTCGCGGCAGAAGCGGCGCGAGAAATCGGCCTGGACGTCGCTCCCTGGACCGCCTTCGGAGAGTCGCTCCCAGTCGTCGGGGAGGAACTCGTCGAGGAAAGCTCGAACCTCGTCCCGATGCCGAAGGTCCTCGTCGGACCAGTCGAATTCCATGCGAGTTCCCCGCTTCGCCGGCGTTCGATCGAAATTGACGCGCGAGCGAGAATCAGGCTATATCAGGCAGGAGGGCGTCGCCAAGCGCGAATTTCGCGTTCCGGTCGCGTCTCCCGGTCGATTCCTGATCGATTCCCGGTCGCTGGTTCCGATCACTCGGATCGATCGGTGTCCGGTCTCGAAGCGGCGCGCGCGTCCCTCTCGGAGGTCGATGGAATGCCCAGCGAGACGCGACCCGAGGCGAGCTTCCCCGGCTTCTCGCCGACGATTCCCGAGCTGTTACGCAACGCACTCGAGCGTCACGGCGACGCGACGTTGATCGTCCACGCAGGCGGCCGCCGACTGAGCTACGCGGACCTCGACCGCGAATCGGGCGTCCTCGCCAAGGGACTGCTGGCCCGAGGCGTCGGCAAGGGCACCCGCGTCGCGCTCTGGATGCCGAACGGGCCCGATTGGCTGATCGCGTGGTTCGCCGCGGCGCGAATCGGCGCGCTCGTGGCTCCCCTCAATACGTTCTACCGCCCCCGCGAGCTCGGCTGGGCCCTCGCGCACGCCGACGCCCACGTCGTGCTCACCCACGCGCGATTCCTCAAGGACGATCACCAGGCGATGCTCGAAGAAGCCGTCCCGGGCCTGGCCGACGCGACCCGGCCGACGCTCCGGCTCCCGAGCCACCCCTATCTCCGAGAGATCCACGTGTGGGGTGGAGACGATCGGCCGTGGTCGATGCCGGGACCGGATGAGCTTCTCGAGGCGGCGGCGGCCGAGGAAGGGATCGATGACGCCTTCCTGCGTCGGGTCGAAGACGCCGTCGCGCCCGCCGATCCCCTGGTCGTCATCTACAGCTCCGGCAGCACCGGCGACCCGAAGGGCGCCGTCCACAGCCATGGCGCTCTCGTTCGCCACGGACACAACCTGAATCAGTTTCGCGATCTCCTGCCGGACGACCGACTCTACTCGCCGATGCCCTTCTTCTGGGTCGGCGGGCTCTCCTTCACCCTGCTCTCGGCGTTCCACGTCGGTGCCTGTCTCCTGACGGAAGACTTCTTCGAACCCGGCGCGACGCTCGACTTCCTCGAGAAGGAACGCGCGACGCAGGTCGCGGGCTGGCCGCACTACGCGAAGGCGATGCTCGAGCACCCGAGCTTCGCCGACCGGGATCTCTCCTCGGTGCGGGGCGGCAACCTCTACGAGGTGCTGCCCGACGACCTCCGGCCGAAGGACCCCGAGCTGCGCTCGAACTCTCTCGGCATGACCGAGACCTGCGGACCGCATACCTTCGACCGCATGGACATCGAGCTGCCGGAGTCGCTGCGCAGCTCCTTCGGACACTCCGTTCCCGGCGTACACCACAAAGTCGTGGACCCGGCGACGGGGGTGACCCTGGGCGCCGACGAATTCGGCGAGATCTGCGTTCGCGGCTACAGCCTGATGCAGGGGCTCTACAAGGTCGAGCGTGAGGGGACCTTCGACGCGGAAGGCTACTACCACACGGGGGACGGCGGCCGCTTCGATGCGGACGGCGTGCTCTTCTTCGAGTCGCGTCTCGGCGATCTCATCAAGACCGCCGGAGCGAACGTCACGCCGCGCGAGGTCGAGGCGGTCCTCGAAGCCTGCGTACCGGTCCGCGAGGCCTACGTCGTCGGCGTCGCCGACGACGCGCGGGGCCAGCGCGTCGCCGCGGCAGTCGTCCTCCAGGCGAACGGGGACGCGAGCGCGGACTCGCTTCGAGCGGAGATCAAGCCACAGCTATCGGCCTACAAGGTTCCACGCGAGATCCACTTCTACGACCACGAGGACCTCCCCTTCACCGACAGCGGAAAGATCGACAAGGCGGCCCTCGTCCGGATGCTGGAAGGGGCAGCACCCGAGCAGGTCGAGTAGACCGAAGACGCGCCGGGTACCGCACGCTCCCGCACGACGAAACGGAGACGCAGAGATGAGCGAAGCACCGAAGACCTCCGAAGCGCCCCTCGAGACGCTCGACACGACCGACGTCGATCGCTGGGTCGGCGTGCCGCTCGGCGGCGGCTCGATGCGCGATCCGGTCGGGGCGAACGACATCCGGCGATGGGTGCAGGGCTGCCAGAACACCAATCCGCTCCACTTCGACGCGGACTACGCCGCAGAGAGCCGATTCGGCGAGCTCGTCGCGCCCCAGTCGTTCGCCGTCTGCACGGACGACAGCCACGGCGCCGCACCGGCGATCCAGGGCAATATCCCGGGCCAGCACATGCTCTTCGGGGGCGACGAGTGGTGGTTCTACGGTCCGCGCATCCGACCCCACGACCACATCAAGCAGGACCGGATGCTCTTCGACTACAAGGTCACCCAGACGAAGTTCGCCGGGCCGACGATGTTCTCGCGCGGCGACACGAACTACCGCAATCAGAACGGCGAGATGATCTGCAAGCAGCGGTCGACCTCGATCCGCTACGTCGCCGAGGAGGCGGTCAAGCGCGGCGAGTTCATGGACATCCCCGAGAAGGAGTGGACCGACCCCGAGCTCGAGCAGATCGAGAAGGAGAAGTTCGAGTACTTCGCGACGATCATGGACCTCGGTCATGAGAAGCGGCTCTTCGTCAAGGAAGGCGACACCCTCGCGAGGAAGCCGATCGGTCCCCACACGATCGCGAGCTTCACGACCGAATGGCGCGGCTTCATCCAGTCGATCTGGGGGAGTCTCAAGCGCGAGGGGCCGACTTCGCTCCACAACGCCGGCTGGATCCCGGAGATGGATCGGGATCCCGAGGCCGCGAAGATCGACCCGTCGATCAACGACGGTCTCTACCACGGTCCGTCCCGCGGTCACGTCCAGAAGCGATACGCCCAGCTGATCGGCATGCCGCGCGGCTACGGCTACGGCGCGACGATGGGCGCCTGGATCCTCGACTACCTGGGCAACTGGGGCGGCGAGTGGAGCGAGATCATCCACAGCAGGATGTCGTATCGATCGCCCGCCCTCGTCGGGGACCTGACCTACCTCGACGGGCACGTGCGCTCGACGGGCTTCGATCCCGACACGGGCGACCCGATCGCGGTGGTCAGCGTCACGATGACGAACCAGCGCGAAGAGATCATGGCGAGCGGCGACGCCGAGATCCGTCTGCCGAAGCCGGACTGATCGCGTGATCGACCCGGCGGACGGCGCGGAGCAAGCGGACGACCGTGCGGACGTCGGGAGCGATTCCGTCGAACCGGCCGCGCGGGAACCCGTCGACCTCGCGCTCACCCTCGCGCCGTCGGACCCGTCCGGCCTGACCCTTCCCCGCTTCCTCGCGGAGGTCACGCGCCGCTACGGCGATCGGATCGCGCTCCGTTTCGAAGACCGCGACTGGACCTACCGCGAGGTGGCCGTCGCTTCGCGCCAGGTCGCCGCGGCCCTCGTCGATGCAGGCGTCGGCGTGGGCGACCGGGTCGCGATCCTGATCTCCAACCGGCCCGAGTTCGTCTTCGCGCTCTTCGGCGCGGCCGAAGCGGGCTCGATCGCGGTTCCGGTCAACACGTTCGCGACGCCCGATGAGCGCGACTACATCCTGCGCCACAGCGACGCGCGTACGCTCCTGATGCAGCGGCACCTCGCGGGACGCGACTTCGTTCGCGAGCTCGTCGAGGCGCATCCTCGACTCGACGGCGCGGCGTCGGACCCGCTCCAGCTCGAGGGACTCCCCGCCCTGCGGACGATCGTCTGCGTCGGCGCTGCGGCGGCCGGCGAAATCGACCCGCCCGCGATCCAGGACTGGGACGCCTTCCTGGCGCGCGAAACGCCCGCGGCGCGGGCGCAGGTCGCGTCTCGAATCGACGCGCAGCATCCAGACGACGACGGCGTGCTCATCTACACCTCCGGCACGACGGACAAGCCGAAGGGCGTCCTGCACGCCCAGCGGTCGCCGACGATCCAGAACTGGCGCTTCGGCGAATACCTGGGCCTGACGGAGGACGACATCGTCCTGACCGCGCAGCCCTTCTTCTGGAGCGCCGGGATCTCGATGTCGCTCGGCGCGACGCTGGCGGCTGGCGCCAAGCTTCTGCTCCAGGAGACCTTCGACGCCGAGGCCGCCCTCGATTGCCTGGAGCGCGAGCGCGCGACGACCCTCCACGCGTGGGTCCACCAGGAGAAGGCGATGGCGGAACATCCGACCGCCGCCGGGCGCGACTACGGCGCGCTCCACCGGATCGAGTTCGACTCACCCCTCGCGCCGGTCATCGGTCTCGAGAAGGACGTCTGGGGCCTGCACGCGTCGTATGGACTGACGGAGACGTTCACGCTCTCCGCGATGCTCCCGAGTTGGTCGACGGCCGAGGAGCGCGCCCGAAACTCCGGCGTGGCGTTGCCCGGTATGGAGATCCGGATCGTCGACGTCGAGGGCGGTCACCCTCTTCCGGTCGGCGAGTCGGGCGAGATCGCGGTTCGCGGCGTGACCCTCATGAAAGGGTACTGGAAGGTGCCCCTCGAACACGTGCTCGACGTCGACGGGTTCTTCCACACCGGGGACGCCGGCCGGCTGGACGACCAGGGGCGACTCCATTGGACGGGCCGGCTCTCGGGCATCATCAAGACGGGGGGCGCGAACGTCTCGCCCCTCGAAGTCGAGAAGGTCGCTGCCGACCTGCCCGGCGTGCGGGCAGCGATCGCCGTCGGTGTCCCCCACCCGACGCTCGGCGAGGCGATCGTGCTCTGTGCGATCCCGACCGGCGGGAGCGAGATCGACGCCGAGGCGATCCGGGCGACGCTGCGGAGTCGGCTCTCCGCCTACAAGGTGCCGCGCCACGTGCTCGTGGTCTCGGAATCCGACGCGCCGACGACCGGCACCGCGAAGATCCGCTCCGACGCCCTCCGCGAACTCGCGCAGGCGCGGCTCTCGCGGGAGGGCGTCGAGATCGCAGGGCACGTCTACGGTCGCGGCCGGGACGCGCAGGAATCGAGGTAGCCCGTGAACGCGAGAGAGCTCTTCGACTTGACCGGACGAACGGCCCTCGTGACCGGGGGCGGCCGGGGGATCGGGAAGGCGATCGCGACCGGTCTCGCCGAGGCCGGCGCAGACGTGATCGTCGCCTCCCGAAAGCGCGCCGCCTGCGAGTCCGTCGTCGAGACGATCACGGCGATGGGGCGCCGCGCATGGGCGATCCCGAGCGACCTCTCGAAGCACGAAGAGATCGAGTCTCTCGTGGCCGAGGCGATCGACTGCAGCGGTCGGGTCGACATCCTGGTGAACAACGCCGCCTTCGCCTGGGGTGCGCCGCTCCTCGAGCACCGGCCGGAAGACTGGGATCGCGTGTTCGACCTGAATCTGCGCGGCCTCTTCTTCCTGTCTCAGGGCGTAGCCCGACACATGATCGAAGCGGGAGGCGGGAACATCATCCACGTGAGCTCGATCGCTGCGCTTCGCGGTGCCTCCGACGAACTCGAGCCCTCGATCGCCTACACGGCGAGCAAGGGAGCGCTCCACACGCTCACCCGGGACATGGCGATCAAGCTCGCGCCGCACGGGATTCGCGTGAACGCGCTCGCGCCCGGTGCCTTCGACACGGACATGCTCGCCTACATCAAGAGCGACCCCGGGCGTCACGCGGACTTCCTCGAACGCATGCCCCTCGCGCGCGTCGGCGAGGACGACGACGCGAAGGGCGCCGTCGTCTACCTCGCCAGCGACGCGAGCGCCTTCGTCACGGGGCAGATCCTCGTCGTGGACGGAGGATGGAGCGTGCAGACCTCGTGATCAGGGACGGCGCGCCGCGTCGCGTGACGAGGCCGCACGACGAAAAGGGATCGGCATGAAGATCGGCATCACCCTCGGCCTCCTCCATCCGGCGGCCTTCGAGCCCGTCGCCGTCGAGGCGGATCGTCTGGGATTCGAATCGCTCTGGTTCCCGGAGCATCTGGTCTTCCCGATGGAGATGGCGGGCTCCCCCTACCCGGGCGCCGACCATCCGCCGATTCCGCCCGAGACGCCGCTCTACGATCCCTTCGGCATGCTCTGCTATCTCGCGGCGAAGACGTCCTCGATCCGACTCGGGACCAACGTCTTCCTCCTGGCGCTCCGACATCCCTTCGTCGCGGCGCGGGCGATCCAGACCCTCGACCACCTCTCGGGAGGCCGCGCCGAAGTCGGGGTCGGGGCCGGCTGGCTTCGGAGCGAGTTCACAGCGACCGGACTCGACCCGCGCACGCGGGGTGCGCGCCTGGACGAGGCGATCACGATCTGCCGCCGGTTGTGGACGGAGGAGACGATCGAACACCGCGGGCGCTTCTACGACTTCGATCCGGTGAAGTTCGAGCCGAAGCCGATCCAGCGCCCCCATCCGCCGCTCCACGTGGGCGGCGAATCCGACGCCGCGCTGCGCCGTGCGGCCGTCCTCGGCGACGGCTGGCTCGGGCTGCACCACGACCCCTCCTCGGTCTCGGAGCCGATCGAACGCTTGAAGCGCTTCCGTCGCGAGGCGGGCACGGCGGAACGTCCCTTCGAGATCACGGTGGGGGGTGCGATCGACTCTCGGGAAGACCTCGCGCGCTGGGAGGATGCGGGCGTGACCCGCCTCTACGTGCGCCCCTGGTCCCGGTCGCGCGAGGCCGTGGAAGCCGTTCGGCGCTTCGCCGATCGCGTCCTCGACTGAACGCGATGCGCGTCGGCCTCTTCATCGCGAGCCGAGGCGGGGTGTCGCTCGATCGACTGCTCGAGCACTTCGTTCGCGCCGAGGACGAAGGTTTCGACACGGCCTGGGCCGGCCACACCTTCGACTGGGACGCGCTCACGATCCTCTCGCTCGCCGGTCGCTCGACCCGACGGATCGAGCTCGGCAGCTGGGTCGTCCCGACGCCGCCGCGCCATCCCTTCGCCCTCGCCCAGCAGGCGCTCACGACCCAGCAGGCGGCCCAAGGCCGCCTCGCCCTGGGAATCGGCGTCAGTCATTCGGCGGTGATCGAGAAGCGCTTCGGGCTCGATGCGCAGCGACCGGCGCGGCACATGCGCGAGGTGCTCGCGGTCCTGCCGTCGTTGCTGTCGGGGGAGGAAGCGCGCTTCGAGGGCGAGGCGCTCCGGATCCGCGCGCGACTGGACATCCAGGAAGCCGAGGCACCGCCGATCCTCTGCGCCGCGCTCGGCCCCCGAATGCTCGAGCTCGCCGGTGAGCGAGCCGATGGTGTCGCCCTCTGGCTGGGCGGAGAGCGGTTCCTGCGCGACTTCGCCCTGGCACGGATCGACGCAGGCGCAGCCGCCGCCGGACGCGCTCGTCCGCGGATCGTGGTCGGCCTCCCGGTCTGCGTCTCGACCTCCCCTTCCGCCCGCGACGCCGCGGAGCGCTACGTCGGTCCGAGCGCGCGGTTGCCGGCCTATCGACGCGTGCTCGAACGCGAAGGACGCGGGGCCGCCGCCGAGGCCGCCCTGATCGGAGACGAGGATGCCGTCGTCCGACGCCTGGAGAACCTCGCGGCGCTCGGGGTGACCGACTTCAATGCGATCCCCTTCGGTGTGCCGGACGACTCCGACGCCCTGCGGCGCACGCGACACGTGCTCGCGACCTTCCGAAGAGCGCGGACGTAGAAGCGCCCTCCCTTGCTGCGGATGCGGCGGCCGTTGAATCCCCCCCGGGGCTATCCGTACGCCCGCTCTGCGCTCCCGGGAATCGAAGTTGGAACCAATGGAACGTTTACTGTTAGAATCGTAACGACCCATCGAGGAGACCCACCCGTGCCCACCCGATCGATCGAGCCCACGCGCCGGCGCGATGCCAAGGGGGCGACCCGCTCGAGCGCAGCGAACGGCTCGGCGCGCCGCCGTATCCTCGCCGCCGCGATCCAGGTCTTCGGGACCTACGGCTTCAGCAAGTCGACGGTGCAGGAGATCGCTGCGGCGGCCCACGTCTCGAAGCCCCTCTTCTATCGCCAGTTCGAGAACAAGCAGGACGTCTTCGAGGCAGTGATCGAGCAGGTGTTCGACGACTGGCACGAGGCGATGACGGCGCGTGTGGCGCGCATCTCCGGGAGCACGTCGGAGGCGCTCCGCGCCCTCTTCATCGGCGTCCTCGAATACGCGCAGGCGCGCCCGCTCCTCAATCATCTGCTGGCGCGCGATTCGCAGCTCCTGCTGTCGACCCAGAGCGACGTCTGGGATCGGGCCTGCGATGCCTTGCGCGACCTGATCACGCAGATCCTCCGGCGCGGCGTCGCCCGCGGCGAAGTGCGCTCGGACGTCGACGTCGAGCACATGTCCGATCTCCTCACCGAGATCAACTTCGTCTACGTCAATCGCCAGCTCCACACGGGCATGGCGATCGGGGACGCGCTCGCCGCGGACGTATCGCGCTGCCTCTTCGGCGCGGTCTCCGCACATGCGCCGGACGATCGGGAGGCGTCGCGATGAGCTTCGATTCGGGAACGCCTCTGGCGGGCGAGGAGCTGATCGACCCCGATCGCTACGCGCGCGACGGTTACCCCTTCGACACCTGGGACCGGCTGCGCCGCGAAGCGCCGGTCCTCCGCTACGAGGGACCCGACTACCCGTTCTGGGCGCTCACCCGCCACCAGGACATCGTCGAGACCTCCCGCCAGCCCGAGATCTTCTCGAACCAGCCCCGCTTCCAGATCATGATCGGCGCCGACTACGGAAGCGACGACGAGCGCGAACCCGAGACGATGGTCCACATGGACCCGCCGCAGCACCGGCAGTTCCGCGACCTGTTGGCCCGCCGGTTCACGCCTCGCGAGATGCGGAAGATCGAGCACCAGATGTCCGAACTCGCGGCGGAGATCGTCGATGGCGTCGCCGAAACCGGTCTCGAGGGCGAATGCGACTTCGTCGAGAAGATCGCAGCGCCGCTCCCGCTGGCGGCGATCGCCTGGCTGATCGACCTGCCCCGCGCGGACTGGATGGATCTCTACCACTGGTCGAACGCCGTGGTCGGCGCGACCGACCCCGACTACCAGAGGCCCGGCGAGACGGCCCACGAAACGCGCATGCGCGCGAGCGCCGACATCTACGGCTACTTCCACGCGCTGATCGAGGACCGCGCCAAGCGGAACGGGACCGACCTGGTGAGCCTCCTCAGCCGCTCGGAGATCGACGGCCAGCCGCTCACGCCCCACCAGCTCGTCTCCTACTGCCTCTTCCTGATCGCCGGAGGAACGGAGACGACGCGCAACGCGCTGAGCGGCGGCATGCACGGCTTCTTCGAGCATCCCGACGAATGGCAGAAGCTGGTCGACGACCCGTCGAAGGCCCAACGCGCAACGGAAGAGATCCTTCGTTGGTCCACCCCCGTCGTCCAGATGGCACGAACCCCGATTCGCGACGTCGAAATCGGCGGCCAGAAGATCCGCGCGGGCGAGACGATCGCGATGTTCTACGGATCCGGAAACCGCGACGAGACGGTCTTCGAGGATCCCTATCGCTTCGACATCGACCGTCACCCCAATCCGCACCTCGCGCTGGGCGTGGGTGAGCACTACTGCATGGGGGCGAACCTCGCGCGTCTCGAGCTCCGCGTGATGCTCCGACAGCTCGCGTCCCGATTCCGTGAGCTCCGGCCGGCCGGCCCGGTCGAGCGGCTGCGCTCGAGCAGCACGGGCGGGGTCAAGTCGATGCCGATCCACTACCGCCTCGACGGCTGATCGTCGTCGGAGAAGGAGAAGACATGAGCGACATCGAAATCCGACCGATGGGACCCGTGATCGGTGCCGAGATCCACGGCGTCGACCTGGGCGGCGATCTCTCGAAGAAGATCCTCGACCAGGTCGAGAAGGCCCTGGTCGACCACCTGGTCCTCGCGTTCAAGGGACAGGACATCACGCCCGATCAGCACCTCGACTTCGGCCGTCACTTCGGCGAGGTCTATTGCCCGCCGATGTCCGCGTTTCCGCCCGAGCATCCCGAAATCATGTTGCTCGACACGACCACGCCCAAGGGCGCGGGGGCTGACAACTGGCACTACGACGCGACCTTCATGCCCGAGCCCCCGATGGCTTCGGTCCTGCGTCCCGTCCTGCTGCCGGCGGGCGGCGGGGGCGACACCTGCTTTGCGAACATGTACGAAGCCTTCGAGGCGCTCTCCGAGCCGATGCGGGAGATGCTCGATGGGAGGAACGCGGTGCACGACCTGAGCGGGCAGCTCCGGATCTCCGTCGATCGCGGCATCAGCCCGGACGGATTCGAGGAGCTCACGCGGAAATGGCCGCCGATGGAGCATCCGGTCGTGCGCACCCACCCCGTGACGGGACGCAAGGCGCTCTTCCTCAACAAGGTGACCGGCAGCCGGATCGTCGGACTCTCGGATCGGGAGAACGACCTGCTCGTCCCCTTCCTGCTCGACCATGTCCGGGATCCGGCCTTCCAGTGCCGCATGCGGTGGACATCGGACACGATCCTCATGTGGGACAACCGCTGTACCCAACACTGCGGCGTCCCGGACTTCACCGACCGCCGAATCATGCATCGCGTGACGATCGCGGGCGATCGGCCTCGCTGAACCCCGACGGCCCTCGAGGAGATTTCCGAAGACATGCCGATCCGTCACGCCTTCGCGCTCGCCCTGTTCACCCTCTCGGGCCTCGCCTGCTCGAGCGACGAGGACACGCTGCGAGGCGGCGAGGAGGCAGCACGACCCGCGCGTGCCGTGACCCTCGAGCGGCTCGTGAGCGCCGACGCCGAGCCGCAGAACTGGATCACCCACGGCGGAGACTACGCCGAACAGCGCTTCAGCCAGCTCGACCAGATCGACACGACGAACGTCGAAGCGCTCGGTCTCGCGTGGACCTTCGACCTCCAGACCGATCGAGGCGTCGAAGCGACCCCGCTCGTCGACGACGGGGTGATGTACGTGAGCGCCCCGTTCAGCCTCGTCCATGCCCTCGACGCGGTCACGGGCGAGAAGCGCTGGACCTTCGACCCTGAGATGGACAGGGAGTGGGTCCGGAACGTGTGCTGTGGCTTCGTCAATCGCGGCGTCGCCCTCTACGGCGACAAGGTCTACGTCGGAACGCTCGACGGACGCCTGATCGCCATCGACCGGGAGACGGGGGAATCGGTCTGGGACGTGAACACGATCGAGGACGGCAAGCCGTATTCGATCACGGGGGCCCCGCGCGTCGTCGAGGGCAAGGTCGTGATCGGCAACTCCGGCGCCGACTTCGGCGTCCGAGGCTACGTCTCGGCCTACGAGGCCGAGACCGGTGCGCTCGCCTGGCGAACCTACACGGTTCCGGGAAACCCCGCGGACGGCTTCGAGTCGGAGGCGATGGCGCGCGCGGCGGCGACCTGGACGGGCGAGTGGTGGATCGCGGGCGGCGGGGGCACGCCCTGGGACGGAATGGCCTACGACCCGGAGCTCCGCCTGCTCTACGTGGGGACCGGCAACGGCTCCCCCTACGTCCGCTGGCTCAGGAGCCCGGAAGGCGGCGACAACCTCTACCTCTCGTCGATTCTCGCGCTCGATCCCGACACCGGCGAACAGGTCTGGTACTACCAGGAGACGCCCGCCGAGAGCTGGGACTACACCGCGACCGCGCCGATCATGTTGGTCGACCTCGAGATCGAGGGCCGACTCCGCAAGACGCTGCTCCACGCACCGAAGAACGGCTTCTTCTTCGTGCTCGACCGCACCGACGGCAGCTTCATCTCGGCCACACCCTTCACCACGGTGACCTGGGCGCTCGGCTACGACGAAAAGGGGCGTCCGATCGAGAACCCCGCGAAGGACTTTCGTGGGCGACCGCAGTTCATCCGACCCTCCCCCTACGGTGGGCACAGCTGGCAGCCCTGGAGCTACCACCCGGGGACGGGGCTGGTCTACTTCCCCAAGCGCGACATGGGTTCGATCTTCGCGGGCGTGACCGAGTGGGCCTACAAGCCGAAGACCTGGAACATGGGCTTCGACACGGCTTCCCTCGACTCCTTCAGCGAGAGCGATGGAGGCCCGATGACCGCCTCGCTGATCGCGTGGGATCCCGTCGCGCAGAAGGAGGTCTGGAGCGTCCCCCACGTCACCGGGTTCAACGGTGGCACCCTCGCCACTGCGGGGGGGCTCGTCTTCCAGGGCAGCTCGGACGGTCGCTTCGTCGCGTATCGTGCGACCGACGGAGAGAAGCTCTGGGAATCCCCGGCGAGCACGGGCGTGATCGCGGGCCCCGTGACCTACGAAGTCGATGGCGAGCAGTACGTCGCCGTGACCGCCGGCTGGGGCGCTTCATTCGCGTGGTCGGGCGGGCAGCTCGCACTGGCCGCCGGGGTGCGGGGCGGCGGCCGGGTCCTGACCTTCAAGCTGGGCGCCACGGGCGTCGTTCCGACGGGCAAGCCCCCGCTCGGCCCCGTGCCGCCTCCCACCTTCCGGGTCGAATCGACGGAGGCCGAACGGGCGGAAGGCAAAGAGCTCTTCCACTTCTACTGCTCCGTCTGCCATGGCCCGATGGCCGTCGCCGGGGGATCGGTCCCCGACCTCCGCCACCTCCCGGAATCCAAGCACGCCCTCTTCGAGGACATCGTCCTCGGTGGGCTCCTCCAACGGGGCGGCATGCCGGCCTTCCCCGATCAGCTCGACTCCGACCAGGTTCGCGTCGTCCAGGCCTGGATCCTCGAGCAGGCGCGACTGGCCTCGAGCCCGACCGACTGAGCGCGCTCGTGCTTCGCCCCGCTCGGAGACGCGTGCACCCCGGCGCCCCATCGCCTGAATCCCTCGGCCGTGGAGGCAGGAGAGAATCCGCTCACGTGCGGAGCGCCCCGCGCCGACCGACAGGGTCGAACCCGGCAGCTTGAATTTCCCGAGCGTGAGCGCGAGGCTCGTCGACGAGGCCACGCACCCAGACCACGGACCCACACCACGGACCCACACCACGGACAAGGAGAAGCCATGCCTTTTCTTCGAGGATCGACCCGCGGCGCACCGACGCTCATCGTCCCCTTCGCCTTTCTGGCGATCGTCGCGTGCGCGCGACTGGGCCCCGCCGAAGAACCCGAGCCCCCCGCCCCTCATCCGCGACTCGGCAAGTGGCGACTCAATCTCGAGGAGTCGATCCCGCCCCAGGGCGCGACGTTCCGTCCCTACGTCGTCGAAGTGCTGCGCGCCGACGACGTCCTCGAGTTCGAGTACACCGCCACCGGCCCCGACGGTCGCCGACACAGCTTCGGATCGAGCAGCATCGCCGACGGTGTCGTCCGCGACCTGCCGGGCTCGGGCGACACGGCGGGACTTCGTGGCGCGATGATCCGGCTACCGAACGGGTCCTACGAAGCGAGGCTGTGGGCGCCGGACGGCTCCTACGAGAACAAGTTCTGCCAGGTGATGAAGGGCTTCGAGAAGCAGGTATGCCTCGCGACGGTGACCCACGCAGACGGGCACGTGACGTTCTTCAAGCAGGTGCTGGATCGCGTGAAGGACGAATAGCTCCTCTTGGGACGCCCCGGGCGCCGGGCGCGCCGGGGAATCCGGCGCGCTCCGGTCACTCCTTGGGCGCCATCGAGCCGCTCACCTCGGCGGCTTCGCCGAAGGTCTCGAGGATCTCGACCAGGTAGCCGTCGGGGTCCAGCACGAAGGCGGCGATCACCGGCCACTCCTCGAGCTGCACCGGCTCCGTGTGCGACTCGGCACCCCAGTCGATGCAGCGCTGGTAGAGGCCCTTGCAGTCGTCGGTCTGCAGATAGAGCTTCCAGAAGGCGTTGCCGTGCTCGATCGGTCCCTGCTGGTTTCGCTGCCAGGCCAGCTGGATGCGGTTGCCGCTCTCGCCCTGGAGGATCACCTCGCGGAAGTCCTTCTCCTCGACGCGATGGGTGACCTTCAGGCCGATCGCGTTCTCGTAGAAGTCGACGCTCTTGGCGAGATCGCTGACGTTGATGCAGTACTGGTCGACACTGACCTTCATTTCACAGGCTCCTTGAAAATGTTCTTGTCGGGTCCGATCCGCGCCGCGAGCGGCGCGAGCTTCTCTTCGTCGAGACCGTAGAACCGAACGGCGTTCATGCCGAGCATGTCCGAGAGCTCCTCCTCGGGGATGCCGTGAAGGGCCTCCAGCTGATGCTCGCGCGTCACCGGCCAGCTTCCTTCCGGATGCGGATAGTCGCTCCCCCACATCATGTTGCGGACGCCGATCGCGTGGCGCATCTCCGCTTCGCGGCGGGACATGCACGAAGCCCCGATCATGATGTTCTTCTTGAACGTCTCGACGGGCGATTCGGCCAGGTGACCACGAAAGTCGCCCAGCTTCTGGGACTCCCGCGATTCACGGTAGTGGAATTCCAGGCGGTCGAGGTAGTCGGGAACCCATGCGGACGTGCCCTCGGTGATCGCGACCTTGAGCCGGGGGAAGCGCGTGAAGACGCCGCCCCAGAGCATCCAGCTGAGCGGCCGCGTCATCCAGAAATGCACCTCCATCAGGTAGGCCCCGACGGCCCCGTCCGGAATCTGCTGCCCTTCGGCCGGCGGAAGCTGCCCGAAGAACTGTTCCATCGGTGCCGGGCCCGAGTGGAAATGCACCGGCATCTCGAGCTCTTCGCAGACCGCCCAGAACGGGTCGTAGATCGGGAAGTGGTAGGCGGGAAAGGGATCGACCATCGGCGGGAGCAATACGCCCTGGAGGCCGTTCTTCTTCGCCTCCCGGGTCTTCGCGATGGCGAGATCGATGTCCCAGTAGACGGGGATGCAGGCGAGTCCGATCCGGCGCTCGGGCGCGGTCTGGCAGAACTCGCTCAGGAACCGGTTGTGCGCATCGCAGCCGGCCCACATGAGTTCGCCGTTCGATCCGTCGGGGCGCATCGTGAAGCCCGCACCGAAGGGCGGCGCGTTCATCTCCGTGACGCCGTCCGGGAAGAGCACCTCGGCGACGATGCCGTCGTTGTCGAGCATCTTGTCGCGGGCCTCGGGATCCCAGGCGCCCTGGAGCTCTTCCTCGTTGCCGCGACGCCAGTCCTCGTTGATCTCGGTGATCAGGAAGTAGTCGCTCATGCGCTGGGTCGCCTCGATCTGGACGGGCAGCGCTGCGTCGAAGGCCTCGCGGTACTTGGGATCGACGTAGGGCCGATAGTCGGCTGCGTGCAGTCCGGCGTGGCCGTCGGACGAAACGACGAGGTAGCGGTCCATCAGGATCTCCTTGCTCCGGCGCTGGGCTCTCTCCGGCCGGTCGTCTGGCGGGGATCGGCATTCTCGAGACTCGGGCCTTGCGGTCGACCCGCCCCACGGCCCGGGCCGCGAATCGGCGCGACCGTCGAGCGGCTCGGCCATCTCGATGCTCCGGCCCGGAACGGGCGGACGCGAGGACCGAAATCCCCATGGGGCCTGCGGTCGAGCGCCGATCGCCCATCACGTATCGCCGAGTCGAAAGTACCGCTGGCAGCGAGGCGCCAACTGGCACTTGTATGCCAATTCAGCGCAGAGAAGTCAAGCCTCCTCGCGCGGCCGCGGCCGGCGTCGGTACGGGAGATCCGGCTCCGCGGACGCGTGACCGTGCGCCCGAATGCGCCGTGGAACGGCTCGCTAACGCAGCCGCTTCTTCTGCCCCGCGCGCGCGCCCTCCCCGTTCATGAACCAGCCGAAGAAGCGCGAGGGCATGATCACGGAGAGCCGGCCGCCGACCAGCCGGATCAGATCCATGGACTTCAGCGCATAGATGTTGATGAAGAACCAGGTGTCGGGCACCAGGATGAGCTTCCCGCGGTCGAGCTGCCGGAGGGCCTGCGAAACGATCGCCGCCGGATCCATCGACGCGCCGAGCAGCTTGATGAACCGACGGCGAGCCGCCGTGATCTTGGCGTCGTAGCTCTCCGAGCCCTGGATCCCGCTCACGTGGACGGAAGCGACCCGAACGTCCGATTCGCGATACTCGAGCCACAGGCTCTCGCAGAAGATCCGCAGACCCGCCTTGGTCGCCTGGAAGACCGCGTCGAACTCCAGCGGCGAGAAGCAGTTCACCTCGTTCAGCATCACGATCGCGCCACGCCGTCGCTCGACCATCGGGGCCCCGTAGAAGTGCGTGAGCTTCACCGGCATCCCGAGGTTCATGTCGACCATGGCGCTCTTGTCCGGCAACGACATGAGGTCGAAGTGCCCGACGCGATGGAGATTCGCGTTGAGGACCAGGAACCCGACCTCGAGGTCGGCCGTCGCGTCGCGCAGCCGGTCGATCCCCGTCTCTTCCCCCAGATCGACCGCGATCGTCCGCGTCTCGACACCGGACGTCTCGCTGATCTCGGCCGCGAGGGCGTCGAGGCGCTCCTTCCCTCGAGCGACCAACGCGACGTTCATGCCCTTCTCGCCGAGCTGCCGAGCGAACTGCTCGCCGACCGTTGCGGTCGCACCCACGACGAGCGCCCAGGGGCCGTAGAGATCGCGGTAGCTCACGATCGCGACACGCCCGGCCGGCTCTCGTCGAGCTCCGTCCCCGCCTGCGGCCGATCCCCGAGCGCGATCCGCCGACGCTTCAAGATCCACATTCCTGCCTGCACGTGCTGGCTCCGTAGCCCCCGGTCGTCGGGAAACGGCCCGATGTTATGAGACCCGCGGGCGAGAGGAAGGTCGACCACCCTACCCGAGCTCGACGGGAGTCCAGAGCCGGGCCCCGTCGATCGGCCTCAAAGCGACTCCGCCGCGGTCACGAATTCCTCGCCGAGGTCGGCGACGAGGCCGTAGAGATCCTCCTCGGTCGTCAGCACGACGCCGTCCCTCATGGGCGGCAGGACGACCTGATCGATCCCGGCATCCCGGTAACGGGCGAGATCGTCCGGATCGAGCGCGAAGTTCACGGCCATCAGGATCGACCGGAAGCCCTCCATGTCGAGCCCCGCCTCCGCGCGCAGGGCGCGCAGCTGCCGCAGATGCTCGGCCGCCTCTTCCGGCGTGAGGTTGATCGCCACCCAACCGTCTCCCAACCGGGCCGCCCGTCGAATCGCCGGCTTCGAGACGCCACCGACCAGAATCGGCGGATGGGGCTTCTGTACGGGGTGCGGTTCCTGAACACAGGGCGGGAGTTCGTAGTAGCGGCCGGAGAACGTTGCGACGCGATCCGTCCAGAGCCGCCGCAGGATCTCGATGTACTCGTCGCAGCGCGCGCCGCGCTCCTCGAACCGGGCGTCGACCGCCTCCATCTCCTCACGCAGCCAGCCGACGCCGATCCCGAGGTCGAGCCGCCCCCCCGAGAGCACGTCCAGGGTCGAAGCCTCCTTCGCCGCGTAGACGGGATTCCGCTGGGGGAGAAGGAAGACGCCGGTGCCGAGTCGGATCTTCGTCGTCTTCGCCGCGACGAAGGTGAGCAGATTGAGCGGCTCCATCATCCCGGTCTCCGTGGACATCGGAGGCCGCCCGGTCGTCGCGTAGGGATAGGTCGGCGCGTACTCCTCGAAGAAGACGACGTGCTCCGGCGCCCAGAGCGCAGCGAACCCGGCCGCCTCCGCCGTCTGCACGGTTCGCTCCACGAGCTGGGGCGCCCCGCCCGTGCACATCAATCCGATCTCCATCGCCGACTCCCTCGATGACCTCACTGTGGAGACTCGCAGAACCGCCGCCGCGGCGACAGCCGATCGGGGAGCGGATCGCCCGGCGGCGGGAGGGGGCGCTTCCGACGGACCGCGCCGCTCCCTATATTCGTCGGCGTCCGCGGCGACGCGAAGGAGGGCAGGCACGTATGGGACGCAACGACCGCACCCCCCCGACGCCCGAGGAGTACGCGCGCTATCCGGAGCGTTTCTCGAACCGCGGGCGATGGGGCGACGACGACGAGCTCGGCACGCTCAATCACATCGACGCCGACGCGCGCCGTCACGCGGCGACGCTGGTGGTCTCGGGCGAGACCGTCTCCCTCGCGCGCCCGATCGACACCCAGCCCGGCCCCGGCAACCCCTTCCCCGCCCATCACGTCGCGAGCGTCGGGACCTCGACCGGCCTCGCGGACTACATCGGCCTCTTCTTCCACGGGTTCGCGCACACGCACATCGATGCGCTCTCCCATATTCCGGACGCCGAGGGGCACTTCTACAACGGCCCGCCGGTCGGCGTGCAGCTCCCCGGCATGGCGATGCCTCAGGGCGCGACCCTCGGCATCCAGCGGATGGCCGACGGAATCGTTTCGCGCGGCGTGCTCTACGACATCCCTCGCCTTCGCGGAACCGGCTTCGTGGAGGCGAACGAACCGGTGCAGGCCTGGGAGCTCGACGACGCCGCGCGCGCCCAGGGCATCACCCCTCGCGCCGGGGACGTCGTGTGCATCCGGTCCGGTCGCGACGAATGGGCCGCAGCGCACCCCGATGCGGACGGCTGGAGCGTTCCGGCCGGCGTGCACGCTTCCGTGTGCGAGTTCCTGTACGAGACCGACGCCGCCCTTCTGTGTTGGGACATGCTCGACGCACCGACGGCGGACCAGGGCCTGCCGAATCCGATCGACATCGACACCCCCGTCCACCTCCACTGCGTCACGATTCCCCACATGGGCATGCCCCTCCTCGACAACGCGGACTTCCGCCGCCTCGCGGACGCCTGCGAGCGCCACCAGCGCTGGGAGTTCCTGTTCAGCGCGGCGCCCCTCGTGATCGACGGCGGCACGGGATCCCCGATCAACCCGATCGCCTGCTTCTAGCTCCTCGCCCGTCGCACCTCGGCGCGCTCGACCGGGATCCCGCGCCCGGCGCGGACGATCGGAAAATTCTGCGTCCGCCCCTCGTGAATGGGGTGTTCCTTCTATTCAACGCAACCCGCACGCAACCGACACGCAACTCGAGACCGCGAACGCGCCGGGATGAGCCCGCGCCGGCGGTGCTACGAGGTTCGCATGCGGTTCCCGGCTTCCTCCTGGGCTGGCCTGATTCTCTCGACCCTGGCGGCCTCCGTGGCCGGCGCGACCGGCGCCTCGATCGAATTCTTCGAAGCGACCCCGGTCGCGCTCTCGGGTAGCGGGCGCCAGGTCCTGCTCGCGGGGGTCTACACCGATCCGACGGCGACGCCGTCCCTGTTCCGCAACCAGGTTGCGGGACTCTGGGATCTCGACGAACGCTCCTATGAACGCATCGATGCGGGGGAGTTCGGCTTCGGAACGGCTTGGGCGGATCTCTCGACCGACGGCACGACGATCGTCGGTACAGCGGGTTCCAGGGCCCCGGGAGGCGAGATCGGGGGACCCTTCCGCTGGCGGAAGGGGTCCGGATTCGAACAACTCGAGACCACTGAGACCGACCCACTCCGGTTCAACCCCTACTCCACCCTGGGCACGTCGGGCAACGGCGACCTCGTGATCGGCTCGTTCGGCCCCGGCTTGCGCTTCGGGGACCCCACGGAAGGCGTTTTTTGGGACGCGAGTGGGGATCTCGTCGAGGCCCCCTCGGAACCCGAAGGCGTCGTGTCGTTCTTCGAGCACATCTCGGACGACGGCCTGACCCTCGCCGGAATCCGACAGGAAGTCCTCGGTGACCGCGTGCGTTCGACCGCGATCCGCTGGACCGAGGAAGCCGGACCGATCGAGCTCGTGCCCGCGGCGCTTCTGGCGTCGACCAGCCGGACCACGGCTCTCTCGGGAGACGGCGGCGTCGCCTTCGGCACCTATCGCCTCGACTCGCCGGAATTTCCCCGCGCGTTCGTCGTCGATTCGAAGCACGGCTTCCTCGACCTCGGGAACCTCCTCCCGGATGCGCTCACCGGCTCGCTCCTGGCTTCGAGCCAGGACGGTCGCGTCGCCGTCGGCGACGCCTCCCTCTTCGGGAGAGCGGAGGGTTCGTTCGTCACGCCGACCGAAGCGATTCTCTGGGAAAGCGGCAAAGGCGCGCGCCGTCTCGCCGAGATCCTCGAAGAACTCGGCGTGGACCTGCGCGGCGCGAGACTGCAATCCGCGATCGACGTCTCCGCCGATGGCACCCGCGTCCTGGGCCGAACCTCGGAGGGCTACGCGTTCGTCGCCGTCATCCCCGAACCGTCGACCGCGATCCTGATGGGACTCGGTCTGCTCGGCCTCGCCGCCGGCTCGACACGATCTCGGCGCCCGCTGCGGCGCTAGCGACAGGTCGACCGCGCCCCGACGAGTGGCCCCGACCAGCCCGCCGCGGCTCAGGGTCGCTCGATCGCGCCGACGTCCCCCATCGCGGCGACCGGGCGGGGTCGACCGAGCTGGTCGGTGTCGGCGAGTCCGACGTCGTAGGCGTGCCGGGTCCAGAGGCTCGTCACGATGTCCGGGTTCTCCGCGAGCGGCCCGGAGGAAAAGAGCGCCGCCCAGGCGGCATCGCCGAGGGACTCGGATCCCATGCCGGGGATCCCCTCTGCGTGGAGCGCCGCGTCGAGGCGGTGCCAGAAATGGATGTAGGGATGGTTGGACAGCTCACGCGGCCAGGTCACCGCCGGACCGAACCAGAGCGTGTCCTCGAGCGTGAGGATCGGTGCACCCAGCAGATCCGTGTAGGGCTGGTTCCCCGGCGTCGTGTCGTCGAGATCGACGCCCGCCAGGAAGGCCTCGAAGTCCGCGGTGAAGGTCGCGGCGAAGGCCGGCAGGGCGTAGTGGCTCTCGATTCGATCGAGCACGATCGCCAGGAAGTCGTCGACCCCGCCTGCTCCCACGGCGTACTCGCCCATCAGCTCGAGGACGGGATAGACGGCATCCGGGATCTGGTCGAGCGCGCGGTCCCAGGGCTCGTAGTGCAGGACCGCGAGCTGTCCGGCGTCGCTCCCGATCGATTGGATGTGGCTCGATCGTGTGATGCCGCTCGTGCGCTCGACGACCTCGTCGATGGTCAGGGCCTCGAGGTCGCCCGTCTGCGGGAAGTGCCGGCGGGAGAGGGAGCGCCAGGTGGGTTGCCCGATGGGCACGAGGATCTGGCTGAAGTCGAGGACGCCGAGCCGGTTGTAGCCGAGGCTGCGGAAGTAGAAGCTCGATCCGGTGAAGACGTCGTGGTCGTAGGTCGTACCGCCGATCTCGTGGACGGTGTTTCCAGCGATGATCGAGTGGCCGATCACCATGTCCTCGACCGCGTGGGCGTTGCCGATCGTCGCGGCGACCCCGCCGGCGAGGTTCGGCTTGTCGAGATCGTCGGTCCGCGGCACACCGTGGACCTCGTTCTCGACGATCGTCACCGACTCGAGCTGGACGTAGCCGTTCGAGAGGTAGAGGCCGCCGCCACGCCAGTAGCCCGTCGCCAACACGAAGGGCGGCAGTCCGGGCGCGGGCTCGACGAGGTTCGTGGCGACGGTGCTGTTGCGGACGACGAGACGTTTTCGGTTTCCGATCCCGCCACCGTCGCTGTAGACGCCGCCGCCGTAGGTGAAGAGTCCCTGGATCCGATTGCCGGAGACCGACGAGTCCTCGATCGTCGAGGTCGTGAGCGTGTCGATCGCACCGCCGACGGAGAAGACGCCGCCCCCCGCCGCTCCGCCGCCCAGCACGGAGTTGCCCGCGACGACGCAGCGCTCCATCCAGACGAGATTCGCGTAGACGCCCCCGCCGAACGCGCCGCGGTCGCGGGACGGATCGAAGTCGCCCTCGACGTGATTGTCGAAGATCTCGCAGTCCTCGAGTCGCGCCAGCCCCCAGACGGCGATCCCGCCGCCACGGGCGAGGGTCCAGGGCTGGTCGTCGGGATCCGGCGTCGAGATGTCCTCGGCGAGGTTCACACCGCCGGTGATCCGAACGTTGCGCAGGGTGAGGTCGCCCAGGACCGCGAGCACCCGCGCGGGATCCGTCCGCCCTCCCGTCCATGCGATCGTCAGTCCGGACGGCAGGGCCGACGCGTCGATCACGACGTTCTTCCGGGCGTAGAGGGCCGAGCGTCCGTAGTCGCGATCGAAGTAGCCGACCAGGTAGGACACCGGACCGCTCGGCGTGTCGTCGATCCCCATGACCTCGCCCTTGAGGATCGTGTGCGCCTCGCCGAGCTCCGTGAGCGCGATCGTCGCGCCATCGAGGCTCGAGTCGAACTCGATCGGCTGGTTCGAAACCGCCATCTCGAGGGCCTCGCGCAGGGTCGTTCCGACGGCCGCGGCGGCCGAGCCGTCTCCCGTGCTGTCGACCACGATCGGATCAGGGGCGCCGCCCCCTCCTCCGGACTCGAGACAGCCGGTGCCGAGCGCGACCATCAAGGCCGCAGCGAACAGGACGCGCGCGGGCGTGATCTCGCCAGTCTGTGGATCCGAGCCAGGCATGGGACGCGCTCTTCCTCTCCTCTTCAGTATGGGGCTTTTCGGGAGCGATCGCGGAGACCGGGCGCGAATCCGGTTCATCCGGGTGGGGCACCCCGCCGGGAAGCGCTGGAATCGGCCCCGACGGGATGGACGCGCGTCCGAGCCCGGAGGGAGGGCCTGGGTCCGAGCGTCCTGGTGCCGCGGGGTCTACTCGCCGAACACCGTCGCGTAGACGAGATCGATGCCCACGTCCGTCACGAAGTTGCGCTCGCCCGCCTTGCTGAGGTCCCCACCCACGATCGCCGCCTTCACGACCGCGTCGTGGGGCGCCTGCCAGACCTGCTCCGTGTGGAAGAAGGTCTCGCTCGCTCGCCAGCCGGGCGGGCCCGACTTGTGATCGCTCGAGACGATGTCGCGACGCGGCCCCGGATCGGGGAAGAGCGGAACCCAGTTGCCAGCGGCCTGGTCCGCCGCCACGCACAGGAAGAAGTGCGGGCCCATCACGCGATAGGCTGCATCGCTCGCACACCGCGCGCCACGGGATTCGAGCTCGTCCGGATCGAGCCGAAGCACGAGGCCGTCACGAATCTCATCGGGCTGGATCATCGGAGACTCCGGGCGGATCGAGAGGCGTGGGGACCGGCACGAACGCCTCCGCCAGGCGTTCCGTACTGCGGCCCGATCGGCGGTCCTTCTTCCGAAGCCGAGCCGAGCAGTGGTTTAGCACGCTCCGTTCGTGCGATCGCCGAACGACGGCCAGGCCGAGGCCCTCGCACGCCGAGACACCCCACCCCGGCCGACGGGAACCGCCAGGGCCGCGTCTCCCACGCAGGCGCGATCGCGCGCACGCCGCCTTCGACGAGACCGTCGTCGAGGCCGGCGTCCCGACACGACGGCGTCCGCGCCGCTACGCCCCGACGCCCTCGGTCACGAGCGCCGCGTGCGCCCGAGGAGAGAGACATCGCACCGCCTCCATCACGACGCGCGCCTCGCGAGCCGCCTCGAGGGCCTCGTCTTCGAACAGGTCGAACAGGTCTTCGTCGTAGTTCGCATCGTCGATCTCGTGGTACATCGTCGGTTCCTCTTCGTTCGGGCGACGGGTGGGCGCCTGGCCCTGCGTCGCATTCGAAGGAGAGACGGAGGAACCGGCTCGATCGGATCGGTCGATTCGCGAAAAAGTGATGTTATGTGAGGCGCTTCACGCGACGATCCGCCCCTCGCCGCGCCACGAGTGAACTGCTTCACACACGGACCGCCGGTCGCCCGGAAGATCCGCTCCGCCCGGATTCCCGCGATATCTGGTCGCGGACTCCGCCGTCCTTCTCCCAGACATCCACCGAGTCACCGCGATCCGATCGCACCCTCGGCGAACACGATGGAGAAGCCACCATGACCCGCTCGATCCTTCTTCCGATGGCCCAGTACCGACTCCGGCGCCCCCGCCCGACCGACCTCCTGTTCGCGATCCTCTCTCGGATCGCCCGACGCGACCGACACCCCCGCGACGTGGTCGTCCACGCGAGCGCCTGATCGATCACGGGCCGCGCCCGCTTGCGCCACGGAGCCCTCCCGCTCACACTCCCCGCATGAGCGAGGCCCCCATTCGGCAACGACGCAAGCGGGGCCGCATTCGGCGCTGGGCGACCGGACGCGCCCATCCCTCGCGCGGGACGCGAACCCGCCTCTTCCTCCTCGCGCTCTTCCTCGCCGCGACGCCGACGCGGGTCGATGCCGAGCCTTCGAACTCCGGCGCTCCGGTCGAAACGCCGGAGCTCGCGAGACGGGCCGGCCGGGCGATCGAGGCGGCGCAGGCGAGTGCCGCACGCGGCAACTATGGCGCCGCCGTCGAGCACATCGAGCGCGAACTCTTCCGAACGGAGACAGAGGAGAGGACGTCGCCGCTCCCCGCTGCGATCGAAGCCTCGCTGCGAGGCGCGCGGGGGACACATCTGCTCGCGGCGGCGGGGCCGGAGCCCGCCCTCGCGGAGCTTCGCGCCGCACGCGCACTCGCCCGGACCGCGGGAGCCTTCCGAACCGAGGCGGCGATCGCCCACAATCTCGGCGACGCGCTGATGGCGAGCGACGATCCCGCGTCGGCCCTCGCCGCATACCGCGATGCCGAGCGGATCGCCGACGAGGTCGGCGCCCCGCTGCTCGGCGCCCGCGCCGCCGCGGGCGCTTCGCGCGCGCTGCTCACGATCGGGCCCTCGCCCGAGGTCCTGACTGCGCTCGAGGGCGTGCGCGACCGACTCGCCGGTCTACCGCCTGGACGAGACGTCGCCGCGCTCGGGGTCCACTATGCCGAGACGCTGGGACGCTGGCCCGAGCCCACCGCCCCGTTCGGCGACGCGACCGTCGTCGCGGAGCGGGCGCGGGCGCTGACCCGCGCGGCCACGGTGGCCCACGCAGCGAAGGACGAACGCCTGGTCTCGGAAGCCTGGGGCGAGCTGGCGCGAACGTATTCGGAGCGAGGGCGACGGGAAGAAGCGGCGGAGCTCCTCGCTCGCGCCCGCATGCGCGCCGAACGGGTGGAGGCCCCCGATCTGCTCGTGCGATGGGCGACGGATTCCGCCCGGCTCCATCGCGCACGGGGCGACGCGGAGGCCGCCCTCGAGGACTATGCGGAGGCGGTCGAGGCGCTCGACTCCGTCCGCTTCGCCCTGCCCCACCAGTACGGTCGCGCCCGCACGACGTTCCGCGCCTCGGCCAGCGGCGTCTACTTCGAGTACGTCGACCTGCTGCTCGCACGCGCCGCGGCGAACGGGGACCCGCCGGAAGACCTCGCCCGCGCGCAGCGGACGATCGAACGCCTGAAGGCCGCCGAGCTACGCGACTACTTCCGGGACGAGTGCGTCGACGACGCCCTGGAGGCGAAGGTCGACGTGAGCGAGGTCGCCCTCGATGCCGCCATCATCTATCCGATCCTCTTCGACGATCGGATCGAGATCCTCGTCTCGCAGGGCGGCGAGCGATTCCGCCGGAGCGCGCCCGTCGCGCGGGAGCGGGTGAACGCGGAAGTCGCACGCTTCCGGGCGCTCCTCCAGCAGGGCACGACCCGCCGCTACCGGCGTCCGGCGAAGGCGCTCCACGAATGGCTCATCGCGCCGATCGAGGCGGACCTCGCCGAGCGTGCGCCCTCGGTCCTCGTGTTCGTGCCGGACGGGGCCCTGCGCACGATCCCGATGGCGGCGCTCCACGACGGCGAGCGCTTCCTGATCGAGCGCTATGCGGTCGCCCTCACGCCGGGCCTCGAGCTCTCCCAGCCCACGGCGATCACGCGCGAGGGCGCGCGCGCCTTTCTGGGCGGCGTGACGGAGAGCGTCCAGGGCTTTCCGGCGCTTCCGCACGTCGGGGAAGAGCTCGCCGCGATCGCCACGTACTTCGAGAGCGAGGTCCAGCTCGACACCGGCTTCCGACGCGACACGATCGAGGCGGCGCTCGCCGAACGCCCCTTCAACATCGTCCATCTCGCGAGCCACGCCGCCTTCGATCCGGATTCCCGCGACACCTTCATCCTGACCCACGACGGCCGGATCTCGATGGACGATCTCGCCGGCTACGTCGGCCGCTTCCGCTTCCGCGAGCGTCCCCTCGACCTGCTCGTGCTCTCCGCCTGCGAGACCGCCGCCGGAGACGAGCGGGCCGCGCTCGGCCTCTCGGGCCTCGCGGTCAAGGCGGGCGCGCGCAGCGCCCTCGGATCGCTCTGGCCCGTGAACGACGCCGCCACCCGCGTCCTGCTCGAGCGCTTCTACGGCCGCCTCCAGGAGCCGGGGACGACCCGGGCCGAGGCCCTACGCGACGCCCAGCGAACGCTGATCGCGGATCGGCAGCTTCGCCATCCGCTCTACTGGTCGCCCTTCCTGCTGATCAACGACTGGCTCTGACCGGAAGCCGTCGGCCACGCCGCGCGAGCGCGCCCAGCGCCGCACCGAACGCGATCCCGACGCCCGGGGCGAAACCCGGCTCCGGAGCGGGGATGCTGTCGCAGGCGTCGCCGATTCCGTCCCCGTCTTCGTCGGACTGGCTCGGATTCGCGATCCCCGGACAGTTGTCGCAGACGTCGCCGACCTCGTCCCCGTCGCTGTCGAGCTGGTCCAGGTTGAAGTCGTCCGGGCAGGTGTCGCACTGATCGAGGAAGAAGTCCCCATCGGTGTCGGTCGGGTCGATCGTGGCGGCCCCGATCTCGATGATCACCATCCCGATCAGCGGATCCGGGTCGTTCGCGTCGATCGCGGCGCGGTAGACGCAGCAGTCGGCGACGTCCGGGATCAGCGGGTTGTAGCTCCAGTCGAGAGTCTGGCTGTCGGTGCTCGTCTCGCCCTCGACGGCGTCCCAGAAGCACTGCCCGAGGTTGACCTCGTCGCCGTCCTCGATCCACTGGAAGTCGAGGGTATCGAACTCGGTCGTCTTGCCCGGCTCGCCGGTCCGACTCGCGTCGCAGGTCCGGATCGGAAGCGGCTCCGGATCGCCGGACGAGTCATAGGTGTAGTCGACCGAAGCCACCTTCGGATCGCACACGTCGCCGAAGCCGTTGCCGTTCGCGTCTTCCTGACCGGCGTTCGCCGCGACGGGGCAGTTGTCGATGTCGTCGTTCACCCCGTCGCCGTCCGTATCCAGGCCGAGGTCGCAGACGTCGCCGACCCCGTCCCCGTCCGAGTCGACCTGGTCCGGATCCGCGTCGAGCGGGCATACGTCGCAGGGATCGCCGATCCCGTCGCCGTCGAAGTCGAGGGAGAAGGTCTCGTTCACCCGCGGACAGAGGTCGCAGGCGTCGCCGAACCCGTCCTGGTCGAGGTCGGACTGGTCCGGGTTCGCGTGGTACACGCAGTTGTCGCAGGTATCGCCGAGGCCGTCGTCGTCGAAGTCCGAGGCGTCGACCAGCCCGGCGCTGCAGTCGCAGAGATCACCGATCCCGTCGAGATCGCAGTCGAGCTGGCCCTCGGGCACGATCGGGTTCCAGTTGACCACGTAGGGGCAGTTGTCGTCGCAGTTCATGCCCGAGTTCGCCGTGCACGGCACGTCGCCCGCCGCGCCGTCGTTCGGGATTCCGTCGTCGTCGCTGTCGGGATCGACGTCGTTCGCCAGCCCGTCCCCGTCGAGATCGAGATCACACGCGTCCCCGCGTCCGTCGCCGTCGAGGTCGCTCTGGTCCCGGACCGGCCGCGAGTCCGCGTAGCTCGGGTTCTCGGTGAACCGCCGGAAGGGGCTCTCTTCGTCGGTGTTCTGGTGGTAGGGGCAGTTGTCGCAGGCGTCGCCCTCGTCGTCGCCGTCGTAGTTCTCCTGGCCGGGATTCGCGACGAAGGGGCAGTTGTCGTTGCAGCCCGTCGTCTCGCCGTCGCGACAGGCGCGCGCGATCGCGCCGGAGCCGAAGTCGAGGATGCCGTCGCCGTCGCGATCGGTGAGGTCGCGAATCACGATCCGGAAGCCGAGATCATCCCGCTCGCTCGCGGGGGAGAGCTCCTCGGGATTGGACTGGACACGCCGGAGCGGCAGGGTCCCGTCGTCCCAGGCGCCGCCACGAATCCGGTAGGTGCTCCCGATCTCGAGGCTCGTCCACTCGTTGACGTTGCCGCCCATGTCGGCGACGCCGTAGCGGGTCCGCGCGCTCGCGTCACCGACCCGGGACAGATTGCCCTCGCCGACGGGCACACCGCCCCACTCGCAGTCGTCGAAGTAGTTGACGACCTCCTGGTCGGTCTCGCCGTTCGTGACGGCCCCGATCGGCGCGGGCGCGACCGAGTCGCAGATCGCGCGGGTCGGGATCCCGGTCACCTGGTTCGGCGGGTCGTCGTCCGGATCGTATTGCCCCCCCGTCGGATAGGCGTCGTAGGGAAGCGAGTCCGTCGCGCCGGGATCGAAGTACGCCGCCTTCATCCACTCGTCCTCGGTCGGCAGCGAGTAGCGCGAGCCGGGGACGATGTTCGGGAAGAAGCCGGGGCCCATCGTGAAGGCGCCGTCCTCGGTCCCGCTCCCGTCTTCCGGCGCGCCGTTCTCCAGCCAGTTCACGAAGCGGGCCGCGCTCACGTAGGAGACGAAGACGACCGGACGATCCGCGAAGCCCGGCTTCGTCGCGTATTTCTCGCCCGTGGGCGCGAATTCGTCGAAGAGAACCCCGCCGCGGAGCGACGTCGACATGTCGTCGTCGTAGATGTTGTTCGGGTTCGTGCCATTCGCGTCGACCGCATTGAGGAACGCGACGTACTGGCGATTGGTCGTCTCGAACGTGGCGATTCGATAGACGTAGGCGACGCTGCCGACGCCGTTGTTGTCGGCGACGTTGCCCGGGTCGCCGATCTCGATCGTCGGGATCTGGAGCGGGATGGGGTCGAGGAAGGCGTTCACCTCGGCGCCGCGAAGCCCGGTCGTCGCCGAGTGGTCCTGCCAGACGTTCGAACGCACGATACTGCCGGAGACGGAGAGGTCCGGGCGCACGTCGAGCCCATCCTTCGTCGGCGTGTTCACGTCGAAGACGATCTCGCCGATCGCGAAGCGGGCGGCGGTCGGACCGACGAAGCCACTCGCCTCGGCCTCGAAGCCGATCACCTGACCGGCGACGCCGAGCGAGCTCTCGACCGTCGCCGCCGGGTTCGGCGACCCGGGCGTGTCGAAGCCGACGGGCAGGAAGCCGGTCGCGCTCACGAGGTCGAGCTCGTCGTCCAGGGCTTCGTCGAAGGCGACCGAGACGTGGTAGCGCTGGATCCCGGTCGACGGCGCCGTCAGATAGAGGGTCGCCGTCAATCGGTCGCCGGCCGCGGCCTCGACGTGCGGACTGCCGGGGAGGCCCTCGCCGTCCGTCGCCGTCCAGACGATCGCGAGCTCGGGATCGTCGGCGCGGGCGGCAGTCGTCGCGAGGAGCGCGAGGAGTGCGGCGACGAGAGCGAGCGCGCGGCGCAGCGGTTCGGGGCGCTTGCGTAGACCGCGTCCCGCAACGTCTCGGCGTGCTTCGCCCGTGTCGCCTCTCGTTCCGATCGCTTCGGACTTCAAGCGCTGATCCTCCAGGGTCTCCCCATTCTACGCGTGCTTCCCCACCCGGGGTCAAGAAACGTGCCCCCTCCGCCTGCGCGGGCTGCGCTACACCAGCAGGGTGCGACCTAGCAGTCCCCAGGGCGAGCGGGGCCTCCTCTTGCATTCGAGACAGTGCAACCAGACGGCAGGAACGGTCGAATGATATCGGGACCCGGACGACGATTCGTGCCCGGACTGCCGGGCAAGGGATTTCCCGCCGCAGGCGCCCTCGCGCTCCTCCTCGCGGGGACATGGCCTGTGCCGGTCGGGGCCCAGAGCTCGATCATCGTCGACGACACCCTGCCCGGGGTCGCGCGCGAGGAGCTCGCCGGACCCGACTATCGGATCGATCCGACCCGGGGCGCGCTCAGCGGAGCGAACCTCTTCTTCAGCTTCGAGCGCTTCGGCCTCACGGCCGCGGAGTCCGCGACGTTCGAGGGGCCTGCGTCCGTCGAACGGATCGTGAGCCGCGTGACCGGCGGCGACATCTCGTCGATCGACGGGCTGCTGCGCTCCGACATCGACGGCGCGAGTCTCTATCTCGTGAACCCCGCCGGCATCGTGATCGGCGAGAACGCCGAGCTCGACATCCAGGGCGGCTTCCACGTCTCGACGGCGGACGTGCTCGAGTTCGCGGACGGCGGCGAGTTCCACGCGAGCAATCCCGCGCTCGATACGCCGCTCAGCATGGCGCCGATCGCCGCCTGGGGATTCCTCGGCAGCGAGCCCGCCGCGATCGAAATCCGCGGAGCGCAGCTGCTCTCGGGCGAGTTGCGGCCAATGAATCCCGTGGACGGCTCCCGCGAGTTCAGGGGCGCCTCCGTGTCGATCCTCGGCGGAGACATCTCGATCGGCTCGGGCAGCGACCCGGCACAGCGCGCGTTCGTCTACACGGGCGGCGCCCGCCTCGACGTGGTCGCCCTCGACGGCCCGGGCCGGGTCCGGATCATCGAGACCGCCGGCGACGAAGACCTCGAAGTCGAGCCGGTCGGGGGCGCGCCCGTCGCGTTCGGCGACGTGCAACTCGACGGCGGTACGGAGCTCGTCACCGGCGGCCCTCCGCCCGGCACTTCGCTGGCGACCGCGATCGCGCGTGGCTCGGGCGACGTGCGCATCCGTGCCCGCAACCTCACGCTCGAGGACGCGAGGATCCGCAGCGTGACTACGACCAGCGACGCGGCCGGAGACATTGACGTGGCCCTCACCGGCGACTTCTTCGCCTCGACCGTCGGCATGACCCGGCCTGCTGGGCTCGTCTCGGGCAGCGGCTTCGTGTTCCAGGTGCAGGATCCGTCGACGCCCGTCGCTGCCCGGATCCGCAATGCCGTGTTCTCGCCGAGAACGACGATCGTGACGGCACTCGACGCGGACGGCGAGATCGTCAGTATCTCCCATGAAGGCACGGGCACGGGTGGAGGAATCCGCATCGTCGCCGAGAACGTCACCCTCGAAGACGGCGCGAAGCTCTCTAGCACCGCCTTCTTCGGGGGCGACGGCGGCCTGATCGACGTCGACGCGCGCGACACCGTCCGCCTCGACGGCCGCCGCGCCGATGGCGAGCCGGGTGGCCTCTTCGCCAACGCCCTGCTTGGCGGCGACTCCGGCGCGATCGCGGTGAACGCCCGCCTCCTCGCGATCAATGATCGCGCCGGGATCTTCGGCGAGGTCCGCGACGGCGACGGCCGCGGCGGCGACGTCACGATCGAGGTCGAGACCCTCGAGATCGAGGGCAGCGGCCGGATCGACACGACGACTCGCGGCGCCGGCGACGGCGGCGAGATCACGATCGATGCGACGCAGGCGGTCCGACTCTCCGGGCGACAGGACGACTTCTTCTTTTCGAGCGTGACGACGTTCTCGCTCGACGAAGCGGGGGGCGACGAGGCCGGCGCCGCCGGCACGATCCTGATCACGACGCCGGAGCTCTCGCTCTCGGACGGGGCTGGGTTGTCCACGGCGGCGGTCGGCCGCGGCGACGGCGGCCTGATCGACGTGCGTGCCGACGTGATCGAGCTCTCGGCCAGCGAGATCAGCTCGACGGCGATCCTGGGCGAAGCCGGAGACGTCTACCTGAACGCGGGGCCGCTCGATCCCGACCTGACCGTTCGGAAGCCCGCCGGGGTCCCGAGCGGCGAGCGAATCGCGCTCCAGAACAGCCGGATCGTCACCGACGCGAACGGCGGCGAAGGGTCCGGCGGCGACGTCGTGATCGACCCTCGATTCTACGTCATGCAGGACAGCCGGATCACGGCGACCGCGCGCGAGGGGGCCGGCGGAAACATCGTGATCGTCGCGAACGAGCTCATCGTGGACGCCGACAGCGTCTTCGACGCATCCTCGGGTGTCGGGCTCGATGGAACGATCACGCTCACGTCCTCCGGCCAGGCCCTGCGCGCCGATCTCGAGAGCCTGCCGGCCGTGATCCCGGATGCGGTTCGGTTGCTGCGCGCACCCTGCGCCGCGCGCCAGTCCGGCGAGCGCGTCTCGAGCTTCGTCGTGACGGAGCGGCAAGGCCTCCCGCCCTCCCCCGTCGACGCGGTCGCGGCGCCGATCCCGATCGAAGCGGACGCCTCGGGAACCACCGCCGAGGGGGTCGCTTCGTGGGGCGGCGCTCGGACGATTCTCGGCGACCACGACTGCCTCCCCGTGCGCTCGACTTCCGAGGCGTCGTGACCCTTCGACGAGACGGGTCGGAGCGATCGAGCGTGCTGGACGCCCGGCACGGTCCGAGGATCCGCAGGTGCCCGGCCGCGCGAAGCGCGTTCCGCCTGGTGCTCGCCGTCCTCATCGCCGTCACCGTCGCCGCGGTCGTCGGCGAGCAGGCCCACGCCGCCGAACCGGGCCGCCCCTCCACCGTCCCTCTCCCACTCCCCGACTTCCCGTCGGACGAGCCCGGCCCGCGCCTGCTCCCGGACATCCCGCCGCCTCTTCCCGACTCGTCGCGCCCGCCCCCGCCGGCGGGAGACGCCGGCGCGCGCGTCGTCGTCCGCCGCTTCGTCTTCCGAGGCAACTCCGTCGTGGGCGACGCCGACCTCGCCCGCGCGCTCGCGCCCTTCACGAACCGCCCCCTCGACGGCGAGGGACTCGTCGCGGCACGCGACGCGGTCACGCTCGTCTACGTCGAGCGCGGCTATCTCACCTCCGGCGCGATCCTGCCCGAGCTGGAGAGCGACGACGGCACGGTCCTGATCGAGGTCGTCGAGAGCCGGATCACGCGCTTCGAGACGAGCGGACGCGAGCGATTGCGCGAGACGTTCCTGCGGCGCCGGCTCGGGCTCGCTCTCGATGGGCCGCTCCACGTGCCGCGACTCGAGGCCCGGCTCCGACGACTCCAGCGCGACCCGCGGATCGCGCGCGTGGACGCCCAGCTCCTCCCGACGAACACGCGGGGGGAGGCCCACCTGCGCCTCGCGATCGCGGAGCGCACGCCCTTCCGGAGCACCCTCGAAGCGAACAACTATCTTGCACCGAGCCTCGGACACGTGCGCGGCCGCGTGAGCGCGGAGCATCTCAACGTGAGCGGCTACGGCGACATGCTGCGCATGCTCGGCGGGGTCTACGAGGGCGGCGGCGAGATCGAAGCGAGCTACCGCGTTCCCGTTTCCCGCTTCGGAACGGAAGTCGCCCTCTCCGGCCGCTGGTCGAAAAGCGACCTCCTCGACCGCCTCGGCGAGGAGCTCGAGATCGAGGGCGAGTTCTGGAGCACCGACCTCGATCTCCGTCAGCCGCTCGTCGCCCGCCCCGATTTCGATTTCGCCACGGGTCTGATCGGGTCGCTGCGCCAATCCGATACGGAGCTGGCCGGCGAGCCCTTCGACGAGGTCGGCGGACGCACGCGGGTCTTCGCGCTCCGGTTCTACCAGGACCTCCTCTATCGCGGACGGGACCGGATCGTCGCCGGTCGCTCGACGGTCAGCTTCGGCCTCGATGCCCTCGGCGCGACGCGTTCCTCCCAGGCGAGCATCCCGGACGGCGAGTTCGTCGCCTGGCTGCTCCAGACCCAGTGGCTCGAGCGCTTCTCGCCCCTGCGTCTCGAGCTCCTCGTTCGCGCCGAGCTCCAGCTCGCGAGCGATCCCTTGCTGAGCCTCGAACGCTATTCGTCCGGCGGCCGCTCGACGGTCCGCGGCTACCGGGAGAACCAGCTGATCCGGGACCAGGGCGGCTCCGCCTCCGCCGAGCTGCGCATCCCGGTCTTCAGCGAACGGATCGGCGGTCGCCCGATCCTCCAGCTCGCGCCCTTCGTCGACGTCGGCGTCGCGCTCGACCGACGCCGCTTCACGAACCGCGAGAAGACCCTGGTCGGCGCCGGCCTCGCCGTCCGCTTCGCGCCGAAGCCCTTCGTCCGGGCGGAGCTCGCCTGGGCGTCCCGCCTGACGAACGTCCCCCAGCCCCGGGGCCTCCAGGGGGACGGGCTTCACCTGGGGATCGTGATCGATCTCGACCCGCGACTCATGGGCGACTGACGACCGCCGCCAACGAGAGCGCCCCCGCTGCCTGAGCAACGGGGGCGCTCCTCGCGGGCTCGGACCGCGTCGCGATCGCGTGCGCCCGCCACTTCGACGCGCGCTCGCGCCTCAACGCGCGCGGGCACTGGCCGACGGGGCGGCACCCGCGAGGCGAACGCGACGGTGCCGCATGCGGAGCGCGGCCAGCGCGAGCCCGCCCGCGACGAGGGAGCCCACCATCGCCGGCTCCGGCACCGGGATCGCGCGGACCGCCGCTTCGCCGACGACGACGTAGGTCGAGCTCGAACCGGTGAGGTGCGCCGAGTCGACGTCGATCCGCAGATAGCGCGCGACGTGCGCCCCTCCGAGGTCGAGGATCTCGGCGTCGTAGCTGAACCAGCCGAAGCGATCGGGGAGCGTGTACTGCCCGACCTCCGTCCACGGACCCGCCGCGTCGGTCGCGACGGAGACCCGGATGTCCTCCATCGTGAGGTTCCAGAGCGCGAGTGTGTCGATCGTCATCTCCGAGCCCAGGTCGAAGTCGATCGAGCCCGTCGCGGGCAGGGTCGTCACGAGCTCGCTCTGCCAGTTGCCGGTATAGCTGCCGCTCGAGCGATCGGCGTCGGGATCCGAGAAGTAGACGTCCCATCCCGTCTGTCCGCTCGTGAAGTTCACGTAGAGACCGCTCTGATCGTGCATCTGCGTGAAGGGCACGGTCGCGTTGTACTCCGTGAAGCTGCTGTCCACGACGGCCACCGGCGAGACGATCACGCTCGTCGGCGGGATCGGCGCCGGCGGCTCGTCCTCTACGGGAAATTCATAGCCTTCGTCGGAGACGATCGTCGCCGTCGGCACGATCGCGCCTACGTCGTCGCGGACCACGACGCCGAGAAGCTCGGCGCCCATGTCCCAGAGAGACGGCCGATGCAGCCCGGTCGCGTTCAGCGTGCCGATCTCGACGAAGTTGCGGAGGTTCGTGTTCGGATCGATCTCGAGGGTCAGCTCGATCGGCACGACCTCGCTCGGGTCGACGTCGAGGGTCAGCACGACGTAGTCGTCGACGAATCGCTGCTCGTCGAGATCACGCGGCAGGTAGCCGCCCTGAAAGACGAGCGAGGTGTCGTGCTGGTCGCTCCCGGACTGCGGCGAGGACATCGTCGCCGAGAGGTCGATCTGGGTCGCCATCGTGTAGCTGAGGTCCCCGAACTCATCGATGTCGATCAACGCGTCGGACATCCCCCGAATCTGGAAGTAGAGCTCGAGGGTCGCCGAGTTCCCCGCCACGCCCGAGAGGGTCAGCTCGTCGGAGAGCGTGGCCCGCGCCAGCATGTTGCTGTCGCCCTCGAGCCACACATCGCTCGCCAGGCTGACGCCGGTCAGGTCGAAGACGTGCTCACCCTCGGCGGACAGTCGAGGCAGGCCGTCCGCCGTCGCCGTGACGCGCGCCTCGACCGTCACGTTCTGGGAGCCCCAGACCCCGACCGTCTGTCCCGTCACGAGGATCGAGGCGCCGTCGTCCTGTCCCGGGTTCGAATCGACGATCGGTGCGACCTCGACGCCACCGACGCGTTCGCGCTGGGTCATGTCGAACGAGGCGTGGGTCGAGGCCTGGGCGAACGCGAGCTCCGGCAGCAGCCAGACGATCATCGCGAAGGCGAAAGCGAGGGCCGGCGAGCGGCTGCTGCGCCTCCCCTGCCTGCCTGCCGTCCGTCTCTCCTCGTGCGAGGGAAAGACCGCCTGGAAGAGAAGCGTGTCGCTGCATTGCATCTCGAGTCTCCTGGACGCACACCGGCCGCGGGCACCCGGCGTCGTCGAGTCGAGGGACGCGATCCGCTCCGATCGGGCGTCCGACTCCGTGAATGCCCTTCGACGGCGTTCGCACGCATCGCGTATCGCTGGGCCGACGGGGATCCGTGCAACCGGGGGTCAGGCGCTCTGTGAAGCGCCGCACGGTTCGAGGGCGCGGAATGCGCCGCGCAGCGGCTCAGCGAGCGGGATCGCGGAATGCGCGGCGCAGCGGCTCAGCGACCGGGATCGCGCTCGATCGCGAGGACCGCGCGCGCGGCGTCCCGGGTTCGCTCGAGCAGCGTTCGGATCGATGCGTCGACGAACGCCGCGTCTGGATGGGCGTCGCGGAGCGCGAGCGCCGCCTCCAGGGATTCGTGGAAGCAGCCCTCCCCCGCGAAGAAGGCGGAACGATTCGCGTCTGCCGTAGATGCGAGCGCAGCCACTGCATCCAGTTCGAGCGGCGAGAGACGCAGCCAACCGAAATCGACGGCGCCGGTCGGGGCCTCGAGACCTTCCCGCCACTCGATCGACCAACGAAGCGTCTCGCCCTCCGGGAGCGTCCGACCGTCGACGAGGGGCAGTGAGGCGAGCGGCGTTCGCTGCAAGCCGACGGCGACCGGCGACGGCAGGTGCTGGTCCTCGATCACCGGCTCACCCTCGCCGTCGAGCACGCTCAGGTAGAACCCGCCGTCCGCGGGGAGTCCATCGATCGCCCAATGCAACACGGGACGCTCGACACTCACGCGTGTCACGTGGTCCGGGGAAACGACCGCGATCGAGAGGTCCTCGTCCGAAACGCTCCGCAGTGTCCAGCCGGGGCCGCCGGGCACGTCGAGACCGAAGGCGGGCTGGTAGGCCGGTGTCGCCATCGCGAGCAGCATCTCGCGTGGGCGCTCGGCCGGCCGGACCGGCGCTTCTTCGGGAGGGGCACTCGGCGCCGGCGACGGGCCGACGGACGTCGGTGCGGGTGGCGCGGGGTCGGGCGCGAGCGCGAGGGCTTCGGGCGCCTCGACCGCGGGCTCGACGGGCGCGAGGTCGGGCTCCGGCTCGATCAGATCGGGCGCGACCGCCTCCGCCAGCCGCGGCACCGGCGGCGTGCCCGATTCGTCCTCCTCCGACGCCTCGGGGCGCGAAGGCGCGGGCGCCGATCCGCGGTCCGCGAGCGTCGGAGGTGTCGGGGGGGCAGTCGGTCCCGTCTCCCCCACGTCGTCGAGCAGGGCGACGCTCACGAAGAGCGCTACGGCGGCCGCGGCGGCGGCCCACGCCCACGGGCGCCAGCGGAGCGCCCATCCGGCGCGGCCGGCGCCGACCTCGGCCGCGCGACGATCGGCCTCGAGGGCCGAGAAGTCGAAGCCGCGGAGGGTGTCGGCCTCGTCGATCACCGCCGCCGAATGCGCGAGGGCGCGGTCGATCGCGTCGCGCTCCTCCGGAGAGAGACCGTTCGGATCGTCGACGTAGCGCGCGACGAGGTCCGGCGACGGGAGGTCGCTGCCTTCCAGCGCCCGCCAGAGGCGCTCGAGTCTGCGCGCATCGGATTCGCTCATCGCTCCATTTCCCCGGATTCCCCGGCTTCCCCGGCGCCCCCGGATCGAGCCGACACAGGCCGTCCGCCACGTGACCCCTGACCGGTGGCGCGCTCGCCCTGCTTCGAGAGACGGTCGAACGCCCCTTCGGATATCGCTTGGCGTCCACGGATCGCGCTCATTCTGCGCTCCCTCCGCCCGCCGCGAGGACCGACTTGCGCAAGTGGGACATCGCCTCGCGTTGTTGACGATTGATCGTCCCACGCGGTCGCCCCAGTCGCTCCGCGGCCTCGTCGTAGCTCAAGCCTTCGACGTAGATCGCCTCCACGACCACGCGGAGACGCTCCGGCAGCCGCTCGAGCGCGTTGCGCAGGACGAGCTGCGTCCCGGGATCGAGCGCTCGGCCGTCGCTCTCGGGCTCGCCGATCCGATCCATCGACTCGTCCGGCACGTCCGCCACGCGGCGCCGGCTGCGGAGCCAGTCGACGTAGGCGTTCCGGGTCGCGCTGCGAACGAAACCGGGAAACCGGGCGGCCTCCTTGATCTTCCCGTCGCGATGGGCGCGCCAGGACCGGATCACGACCTCCTGAGCGAGGTCGTCCCAGGCGTCGTGCTGTTCGTACGCCCCCAGGCGGATCAGCTGGACCGTGACGAGACGGCGAACCCGCGCGAGCGCCGCGAGATCCTCTCGTCCGATCGCCTCGAGCTCGGCGAACCAGTCGACCTCCTCGGAGCGCCGGGGCGACCCCGTGGCGAGGACGACGAAGAGTCGAACGAGTCCCGACACGACCGCAGTCTATCGTGCGGCGCACGGACGCGACAGGACGTGGAACGACTCCGGGGGACGATCCGACGCCCCGCTACGCCTCGTCTCGCTCTCGCCCCTGATACACCAGCGCGAGCAGCGCCGGGGACAGGAAGATATCGAAGACGAAGGCGAGGAAGACGGCGAGCGCGCTCAGCAGGCCGAAGTTCACGACCGTCCCCGCCGAGGCGAAGCCGTAGATCGAGAAGGCGCAGGTCAGGACGACCGTCGTGAACAGCAGCGCCCGTCCGGTCGTGCGCATCGTCTCCGCCGTCGCCTGCTCGATGCTCCCCGTCTCCTCGAAGTTCCGGCGGAAGCCATGCAGGATGTGGATCGTGTCGTCGACGACGAGACCCAGGGCGATGCCGCCGATCAGGACGGTGAAGATGTCGAGCGGCGCGCCGGACCAACCCATGATGCCCATGACCATGGCGATCGGCATGAGGTTCGGCGCCATGCTCACGATCCCGGTCCGTAGACTGCCGATGAAGAGCATCATCAGGGGCGTGATCGTGAGGAAGGCGATGATGTAGGAGCGGATCGAGGTGTCGACGGTCAGCTGGGCGACGTGGGACGCGATCGCGTAGAAGCCGGTGATCGTGAGGTCGGCGTCGCCTCCGATCTCGCGGAGATTCGGCGAGTGCTCTCGCAGGTAGCGGAGATAGTTCGTCGCCTCCGTGTGTTCCCCGCGAAGCGAGATGCGGGCCAGCCGGAAAGACGAATCGACCACGTCCTCGAGATCGTCACTGCCCGAATTCTCGAAGAGGAGGAGCTCCTGCGCCACGAGCAGGCGATCGTCCGCGATCCGATACTCGTCGGCCTCGCCCCCGTGGAGCGCCTGATGGATCTCCTTCGCGATGTCCGCCACGGAGACCGTCTTCCGGAAGGCGAAGTTCTCGCCGGGATGGGTCTCGACGTAGCGCTGCATCGCATCGAGCCGAGCCAGCACCTCGGGGTCATGGAGCGCGTTCTCCTCGCCGCCGTCGTAGACGAGCTCCATTCCGGCGGAACCACCCAGGTGGATGTTCAGGTACTCGCTCGCCACCCGCGCGCGGTTGTCCTCGGGCAGCCACTCGAGCGGGTTGTAGCTCTGACTGATGCGCGTGATTCCGGCGCCGGCGACCACGAGGGCGACCAGGGCGACGACCGGGACGGCGATTCGGTGGCGCGTGCCGAAGAGGCCGCAGGCGATCAGGGCCCGCTCGATCGGCGGAAGCTCGCCCTCCTCGTGTCGCGCGCGAAGCCGGAGCGGCGCGATCGCGAGGCACGCCGGCACGAGGCCGATCGACAGGAAGGCGGCGATCAGGACGCCGAGCGGAACGAAGATCCCGATGTCCCGGATCGGGGCGAGGCCCGACGACATGAAGGAGGCCATTCCGCCGGCGGTCGTCAGGCTGCTCATCACGATCGCCGGCCCCGAGTGGCGAAGCGCGTACTCGATCGCGTCCAGCCGCGCCTGGCGGTGATCGATCGCCTGGAAATAGATCGCGAGGACATGGACGGAGAAGCCGACCCCGACCGCGAGAATGAACGACGGGATGATCTGACTGACGAAGGTGAGCGGCCGGCCGACGACGGCAAGTGCCCCCACCGTCGCGACCACCGCCAGGACGACCAGTGAGAGCGGCATCAGGATCGCGAGCACCCGCCGGAAGACGACCCCCAGGAGCAACGCGATCACGGCGATCGAGAGCGCGGAGAAGACGACCATGTCTCGGGCGGTCTGCTCCTGGATCTCCTGATTCGTGATGGGCGAGCCCATCAGGTGGACCTCGGTGTCGTCCCCGAGGTCGAGGGAGGCCACGAAGGCGTGCGACGCGTTCACGAGTTCCGCCGTCTGGAAGCCCGTCAGGTAGAGCGGATCGTCTTCTTCGGTCGCCTCCGTCTCCGGCGCGTCGTCTTCGAAGCCAGAGAGGTCGTCGTCCTCCACGGGCTGGAAGGTCATCGGCTCGATCACGATCCCGGTCGTGAGGCCGTCTTCGGAGAGATAGAGATTCCGGTAGAAGGGATTGGCGCGGGCGCGGGCGGCGATCGCCGCGATCTCCTCTGCAGACCCGGGCCACTCCTCGAGCAGCTCGTCGACGAGCAGCGTGTCCCCCTCCCCGCGCGTCTGGCGGGCATTGACGAGGCTCTGCACCTCCTCGACGAAGGGGAGCTCGTCCTCGAGGCGTTCGTGGATCTCGCGCAGGCGCGCCAGGAACCCGGGATCGAAGATCTCGGGCGGCGTGATCGCGAGATAGAGCAGATCGTCTCGCCCGAACTGATCCCGGAGCGCGTCGTAGTCCACCCGGATCGGATCGTCCGGCGGGAGGTAGCGATCGACGTCGCTCTCGAAGACGAGCTGCGGGAGCGACGCCGCGAGCGCCCCGACGCCGACCAGCGTCAGACCGACGGCGACGAAGGGGTGGTGCCAGCTCCAGAGGCCGATGGCGGCGATCGCATCCTCGACGAGGCGGCGGGGAGAGCGGGCACGGGACGGATGCGACGACACGGACGGCGGGTCTCCAACGGGTCGTCTGGTCGGTAGCAGAAACGGCAGGTCCGCGCGCGAGGGCGAACGAGAGGACGGAGCCGACGGGGTCGTCGCCGAACCCGGCAACTCCCCCGCAGCGCGTCGGCACCCGCGCAGGCCCCAGGGCTCCGAGTCGAAAGACGCGACGATCCACCGTTCAGCGAGCTGCCTCGGGCGTCGATCCGAAGAGGGATCCCAACCACGGAGCCGCCATGTCGGAGTTCGCCTACCTCGGAGACTGCCCCCTCTTCCAGGGCCTGTCTCTCGAACAGCGCGCGGCGGTCTACGGCCTCTGCGAGCTCGCCGAGTACCGCGAAGGGGAGGCGATCTTTTCCGAAGGCGACGCCTCGGACCTGGTCTTCGTCGTGTGCGAAGGCCACGTCCGGATCTCGATCGCCACCTCGGGTGCGGGCGAGGAAGCCCTGGCGATCTGCGAGCCGGGGGATTCCTTCGGCGAGGTCGACCTCCTGAGCGACGCGCCGGCGGCGCGAAGCGCCAACGCGGTCGCCCACACGGCCTGCGAGCTCGCGACCCTCTCACGCGCCGCCCTCCTCGAGCTGACCGAGCGCGATCCCGAGCTCGGCTACCGGCTCGCCCGGAACGCGATCGCCGGGCTCGGCGAGCGCATCCGTCGGACGAACCAGAAGCTTCGCTTCTTCGCGGCGGCCAATCTCTTCGGCTGACCGACCCCGGCGCAGGCCGCCGTCGCTTGGGCCTGACCGGCTGCGAGCAGATCGGGACGGAATGCGCCGGACGCCGACGAAGCGACTCCGATCGCCTCCGCGCGGTCGGACGGCGGCGGTGCCGCAGCCAGGGTCAGCCCATGCGCCGTCGTCGGCGCAGCGATCGCAACCCGAACCCGCAGAGCGCCGTCGCCAGCCCCAGCGCACCGGACGCACCGACGGACGGGACCGGGGCCGCCGCGAAGAGCGCCAGGCTCAGGAAGTCGACGGCATCCGGATCGTAGCCCGCCGGATTCGTGGCCGGCACGAAGGCGAAGGTGGATTCGGTGAGCGAGCCTTCGAAGACGATGCTGCCCACCAGGTTGACGGCATCCGGGGATCCGATGTCGGCCCTGGGGATCGCGATCTCGACGAAGGCGTTGGTGTTGCTCTCCTGGATGACGACCGAGTTCGCCGACGGCGACCAGGCCGAGCCGTCCCAGGCGACCACGCCCTCGAACGAATCGTCGGCGCGCCACTGGAGGTGGACGTCGGCATTGAACGGAAGACCGGGCTGCTGCGTGTTGTAGAGCACGCCCGACGCAGTGCCGGCGCCGGACAACGGATCGGCCTGGGGGTCCGTGTCCAGGTAGAGGGTCACGATGTGCTGGTTGCCCCCCGTGGCGACATCGGGATGCTCGAGGCCCACGTAGAGGTTCGACGCATCCGACGTGAAGCACCATGTGCTGACGTCGCCGCCCGGCGCGCACTGGCCGGCCTCGAAGTCGTTCGCGCCGTCGACGACGATCGTCGTCTGCGCGTTCGCCGCGCCCACGACCGCGCCCGCCAGGGCGAGCCCCACCAGCCACGAGCCCGTTGCTCTCGACATCGAAGTCTCCCCGTCGCAGACCCGTGCGGAATGCATTCGTCGCGACGGAAATCATCCTCTCATCGATCGCCGACCGGAGCAAGCCGGAACGATCGGCGGCCTTCGCCCTGCGGGAAGCCCGCACGCACCCGTCCACGTCGACGGCGCCGCTAGTTCACGCCCCCGTCCACGTCGACTGCGCCGCTAGTTCACGTTCGCGTCCACGTCGCCTGCGCCGCTAGTTCACGTACCCGAGGCTCTGCAGCATCTCCATCGTCTCGTGGTCGTCGATCAGGTCGAGATCGGCCACGCGCTTCGTGCTCGACGCCGTCTCCCCATTTTCGAGCTTCTCGATCAGGCTCGCGAGCTCGGCACCCCGCTCGGTGTCGCCGATGCGATCGCGCACCTCGGCGTCGTCGAGATGGAAGAACGCCTGCGCGTCGCTCTCCGGCGCGAAGACCAGCATCGATCGACCCGTCCGCGTGGCGATCAGGCGTTCGCCGGCACTGGCCATCGGATGGGGGAAGGTCTCGTGTCGGGTGAAGGAGCGGGGTGTCGCGTCCATCGGCCGCAAGAATGGCACCAGCAGGCTCATGGACGACGAGGACGCGTTCGCATCCAGGAAGCCTGCCGCTTCGAGGACGGTCGCGTACACGTCCTCGACGCTGACGAGCTCACGCGATCGCACGCCCGGATCGACGACGCCGGGGAAGCGGACGACGAGCGGGATCCGAAGGGTCTCGTTCGTGAGCGTCGCCGCGTGGTCGAAGCGCCTGGGCGCCTCGAAGCTCTCGCCGTGGTCCGCGATCACGACGATCAAGCTGTCTTCGAGTCTCCCGCTCCGGTCGAGGGTGTCGACGAGGCGTCCGAGCTGTCGATCCATCCCTTCGACTTCACGGTCGTAGAGCTCGTGCATGTGCTCCGCGTACCAATCGGGAGCGCGATGGGAACGGTCGTACTCGGCCGCCTTTCCGGGAGGGAGCGCGGCGAGCTCCGCCTGATGGGGGCAATCCGGAGGCACGCTCGCCTCGTAGGGCGCGTGGCTGTCGAACAAGTGGAGCCAGAGGAACTCGGGGCGAGGATCCTCCCGCTCGAGCCAGGCGAGTGCGGCGTCGGTCGCGACGCGGCCGGGGCGGACGTGCGGATACCGGTAGAACCCGAGTCGACGCATGATCCGCGTCGTCGCCATCGCCTTCGCCGGCAGTCGGCTGCCCGACATCACCCCATCGAAGACCTCGAAGCCGCGTCCCAGACCCGTCTCCGCTTCCACGACCGGGGCGGTGACGAACGCGCCCGTCCGCCAGCCGGCGGCACTCAGCATTTCGGCCAGAACGGGGACCTCGGTCGGGACGCGCGCGCCGTTCACCACGACGCCGTGATCCCAGGGCGAGCGCCCCGTCATCATCGAGGTGTGCGCGGGGAGCGTAAGCGGCGTCGGCGTCGTCGCCTGCGTGTACGCCGCCCCTTCCCGGGCCAGCCGATCGAGCACGGGCGTCCGGGTGCGACCCGAGTTCGAGTACCCGATGGCGTCGAATCGCGTGGTGTCGAGGGTGACCAGCACGATCGTGTCGGCGATGGGAAGGCCTTCGGCTTCCCGCGTACCGTGCAACGTGCGTTCCTCCTCTCCTTCTCCGTCGACCCGAACTGCGTCCACCCAGACGCCCAGGAAGAGTGGTGCGGCTGCGACGAGCACGACGGTCCAGACCGGGCGCGCCGCGCTCCGGCCCGAAGGCACCGAGAAGAGACCGACGCCGAGCACGCAGAGCGTCCACAGCCCGTAGCCCGCGAACGCGGACAGCCGAACCGAAGACGCGGCGAGGGATGCCTCGAGGGCGTGATGAAGAGAAACGAGCCCCAGCAGAGCGCTCAGTCCGGCCGCGATCAGGAGGGCGACGCGGTGCGCATCCAGTCCGATTCGGGCCAGCAGGAGCAGCGACACGGCGCCGCCCGCGGCCAACGCGAGGGCGACCGACAGGAGTACGCCCGTGTTCCAGGCCACGTCCCGCAGCAGGAGCAGCGTGAAGCGCGAAGGATCTGCCCAGCCGACGTGGGCCAGCAGGCCGACGACCACGGCGTCCAGCACGGCGAGCACGAAGATCGCCGGCAGCGCGACCCGAAGAACGAGCGAAGTATCTCGAAGCAGTCTCATCGTGGATCTCCTCGCGGGAGATCAAAGCGAGTCGATTGGGCGTCGAGATGGCGAATGGAGAACGTTCCTTCGGGTTCGAAAGACGTTCCCTCGGCCTCGAATGAAGTTCCGCGAGGTCCGCGTGGCGTTCCCGCGGCGGCGCTTGCCGAACCGGCGACTCCGCGCGGCGGGCGCGAGACCACGGTGAAGATTCCGTGGCGTCGGCGACCCTGGCACGCCGACGAGGCCCTGAAGCGGCCGGATGGCGCGCACGTCCCGAGCGCGCTCCGGACCGCGCTTCCCTAGGGCCGATCCAACCGCGCGACGAGCGCGGTCACGTTGTCCTTCCCGCCGGACTGGTTCGCCGCGTCGATCATCCAGGCGACGATCGCGTGCGGATCCCGCGAGCGCATGGCCAGTCGCCGCAGCTCCTCGTCGGCGAGCATGCCGGTCAAACCGTCGCTGCAGAGCAGGTAGAGGTCGCCCGGGAGGAGATCGCGCTCGATCAGGTCGGGCTGGACCGTCTCGGCCGCCCCCAGCGCGCGGTCGATCTGGTTGCGCTGGGGATGATCACGCGCCGCCTCCTCGTCGATCAGCCCTTCCTTCAGCCAACGCGCCACCATCGAGTGGTCCTCGGTCAAGGCTTCGAAGCAGCCGTCCCGCAGGCGGTAGATGCGGCTGTCGCCGACGTGCCCGAGAACCACGGCACCTTCGGGTCGGAGCAGGAGCGCCACGGCGGTCGTCCCCATCCCGCGGAGCATCGAGTCCTTCTGACCGAGCTGGTGGATCTCGCGGTTGGCGCGTTCGAGCGCGGCGCCCAGTCGCTCCGCCGGCTCGCCGTCGAGATCGCGCACCAGCTTGCCGAGGGTTCCGACCGCCATCCGACTCGCGACCTCACCGCCGCGGTGGCCGCCCATCCCGTCGGCCACCACGAGCAGGATCTCGTCGCGGACCTCGTCGTCGAAACGATCGAAGGCGTCCTGGTTCGTCTTGCGCACACGGCCGACGTGGGTCGTGCCCGCGATGCTGATCGCGAACCCGGCCCAGGCCTCACGTCCTTCGTCGTCGGTCGCTCGTTTCGCCATTGCCGGTCCCGGTCGAGACCTCGGTTCGAGGGTTCGTGTCCGTGGACGACGCTCCGTCGCCGCTCGGGCAAGGCTAGCGGTTCGGCGGCTCGACCGCGCTTGACGCCGCCCGTTCCGCTCGGGATCTTGCACGGATCGCAAGGAGGGGAGCTTCGACATGACCACACTCGGAGAGGGCTTCGGCCGGATCGTCCAGATGGCCTACCTCGTGGACGACATCGAGGCGGCGATGTCGACCTGGCTCGCGCAGGCGGGGCTCGGTCCCTGGACCTGGTTTCGCAACATCGAGCTCGACACCGAGTTCGATGGCCGGCGCTTCACGCTCCACATCCACGAAGCCCTCGCCTACATGGGCGAGCTCCAGATCCAGCTCGTCCAGTCCCTCGACCCCGTCGAGACCGTGACGCCCTACCAGGACGCGCTGCAGGCGGGTCGATTCGGCGTCCACCACACGGCCTTCTTCGCCGACGACTTCGACGCGACCCTCGCCCGCGCGCGGAAGCAGGGCTTCGAGCGGACCTGCACGATGCGCGACAAGGCCGGCTTCCGATACGCCTATTGCCAATCGAAGGCGATGCCCGACGTCTGGATCGAGTTCCTCGAGTCCTACCCGGCGCTCCACACGATCTTCGCGGACGGGATCGCCGCTGCGGCGAATTGGGATGGCCGGGATCCGATCCGGACCTTCGAGTACGCGGACCTCTGACCCGCGCGACCGGGTGCGACGTCGACGGTCCGTCCGTCGCGAGCTTCGTCGGCGACACCGGCCGATCGGCGGAGCACGCGTCGCATCTGTGCCCCATTCCCTCCGTGTTTGCCCGTCCGCGTCGGCTAGCATGAACGCATGGGATCCCTGGACGGAATGACGGCGATCGTGACCGGCGCCACCCGAGGCGTCGGGCGCGGGGTCGCGGTCGAGCTGGCGGCGCAAGGCGCCCACGTGACGATCACCGGTCGGACCGAACGCGAAGGCGACAGCCGCTGGCCCGGCAGCCTCGAGTCGACGATCGAGGAGGCCCGCGCCCTCGGCGGGACGATCGAGGGGCGGGTCTGCGATCACCGCAACGACGAGCAGGTCGGCGAAGTCTTCGCCCGCGTCGACGAGGAGCGCGGCGGACTCGACCTGCTCGTGAACAACGCCTTCCTCATTCCCGACGACATGGACCCGCAGCTGCCCTTCTGGGAGACGGGACTCGACTGCTGGGACGACATGCACGAGGTCGGGGTCCGCTCGGCCTACGTCGGAACCTGGTACGCCTCGAGGATCATGCTCCGCCAGAAGCGCGGCGTGATCGCGTTCGTGAGCTCCGAAGGCGCGCGCTACTACACGCTCCACCCGGCCTACGGCGCGGCCAAGAGCGCCCTCGACCGGACCGCTCGCGACTGCGGGCACGAGCTGGGGCCCCACGGCGTGATGACCGTCGCGGTCTGGCCTTCCTTCGTGACGACCGAGCGGCTCCTCGCCCTCGACCCGGTCGAGTGGAACCTCGACTTCGACGGCGCCGAATCGCCTCGCTTCGCCGGTCGCGGGATCGCCGCGATCCTGACCGACCCGGAGCGCATGACCAAGAACGGCCGCGTCTACACGAGCCGCGCCCTCGCCGACGAGTACGGCTTCACCGACGTCGACGGCAGCCTCCCCTCCGGCGCCGCCGACCCGGGGCCGCCCGCGCCGCTCTTCCCCGAAGAATCGGACGCATGACGACGCGTCCGCTGGAACACGCTGGCGCGCATCTGCTCAATCACGTCGAGTTCGTGTACGCGCCCGGGGATCGGGCCCTCGTCCGCTCCTTCCTCGAGGCCCTCGGCCTTCGCGTACTCGATCCGCAGACGGACCCGACACCGCCCGAGCTCGGGCCCGCCGCCGGTCCCTACCTGATCGTCTATCTCGCCGAGGGCGACGACGACCTGATCGACAACATCGCCTACGCCTCCGAGGTGCGGCCCGAGCAGTGGGCCCTCGAGTCGGCGATCCGCGAGCGGCTGGCCGGCGACGAGGCGCTTCGCGCGCTCCAGGCCGACTACCACGCGGCGTACGCGCGCATGCCGCAGGCGATGACTCACGTAGGACTCGCCTATCCGTCGACCGACGCGGTGAAGGCCGCGATGGAACGACTCGCGGGCAACGCTGCGATCCGCGACCGGCTGACGCTGTCCGACGTCTACGAGCCGGGTGGGCCGGGCTCCGTCGACGACCGAGTGACCCAGGCCTTCGTCCATACCGACCTGCTCTCGGTCGGCCTCCTCCTGGGCGGCCAGCAGTTCGAGCTCCAGGTCCGGCACGACGGCGTGTAGAAAGTCGCGCACGCGACCCCTTCCGGCTGCACCCGGCGAGCGCGCCGGCGCGCCGGTATCCTCTGGCGGTCCGGGCTCAGCAGGGAGGCCCCTTGGAAGCGATCGAGCGCATCACGACCTGGGTGACCGAGAACGAGGCGCTGCTCTCGGGTCTCGCGGCGCTGATCGCGATCGTCGCGATCGTGCCCGCCGTGCTCGCGCCGATGCGACGCCTTCGCGCGCGAGAAGGAGAACGACCGAGCGCGCCCCGGCGGACCGGGAGCGAAGCGGACGGTCCGCCGCGCATCGCCGTCTTCCCCTTCGCGAGCGCCGACGGCGCCCCCGAGACGCAGACCGAATCCGAGCTCCTGCAGCGCGAGCTGACGACGCTGCTCGCGCGGGGAGATGGATGCGAGGTCATCTCGAGCGCCGCCGCCCAGGCCTTCGCGGTCGAGGGCGGAACGAGTTCGGAAGCGGGCCAGGCGCTCGCCGTGGACTACGTCGTCGAGGGAGAGGTCCGCGCCACCGGCGAGGGCTTCCGCGTCACCGCGAGTCTCATCGACACGGAGACCCAGCGGGTCGCCTGGTCGGACGTCTTTTCGGTCTCGGCGTCCGACGAGCCGGACCTCTCGGTCCGTCTGGCCGAACGCGTCGCGGCCCATCTGGGAATCGAGATCATGCGGACCGAGGTCGGCCGCGCGCGCACACGCCCGCGCAGCCGGCAGTCTCGCGACCTCATGCTCCAGGCCCAGGGTCTCCTGTTTTCGGAAGGACACCACAAGGCGACCTACGAGCGTGCGATCGAGCTGCTCGACAAGGCGACCACGCGCACTCCCGACTTCGCCGAAGCCTACGGATTGATGGCCCTGCTCTACGCCCTCGGTGCGGTCTTCGGCTTCTTCGAGCGGACGGAGGTCTTCAAGCAGAAGGTCTTCGCCATCTGCCAGAAGGCGATCGAGCTCGACGATCGTTCCTCGGAAGTGCTCGGGTTCGTCGGGTGTGCCTACTGCGACCTTCGGCAGTTCGAGAAGGGGATGCCGCTCCTGGATCGCGCCGTCTCCCACAATCCGAGCAACGCCCAGGCCAAGGCCGCCCTCGGCGCGGCCCTGAACGGACTCGGTCGCTTCGAGGAGAGCGTGGCCTGCCTCGATGAGGCCCTCGCGCTCAGCCCTGCCTACAAGGGCATCGCGCCCTGGGCGACCGTGCTGGCGAACAGCCAGCTCGAGCTCGGGCGTCGCAAGGAAGCCTCGGAGGCGCTCGACCAGGCGATCCGCTGTGACCCGAGCTTCTATCCGGCCCAGCTCACCGCCGCCCGAATCGCCTCCCTCGAAGGCGACGCCGCGGCGGCAGGACGCCACTTCGAAGAGGCCCGCCGGCTCCAGCCCGGACTCGACGCGATCCTCGAGCGGCACGGATCGGCTGCAGCGGAGCGCCCGGACGGCGAACCGCCGATGATCGACACCCTGAGCAAGGTCGTCTACCCGCTCCATCCAGGCCGAAACGAGCCGGGGCACGAGTAGCCCTCGCGCGGGACGAGGGTGCCGGAAGACGAGCGATGGCGGGCCCTTGGCGAGACAACGGCCGCGACGGAGACGCCTCGGGTCCTGGAGCGCGCCTGGCAGCGCATGACTCCGTCGCGAGCGCTGGGATCGACCGCCTCTACTCGCTCGCCACGCGGAGCACGAGCTTGCCCGCCGAGCCCCGATCCTCGAGCTGCGCATACGCCTCGGCGGCCTGCTCGAGCGGAAGCGAGGTGATCCGCGGCGGAAGCAGCCACCCCTCGCAAACGCCGTCGAAGACCTCCGCGCCCTTGCGGAGCACTTCCTCTCGCGTGCGGAGAAAGTTGGTCATCATGCCCCCGCTCACACAGATCGCCTTCGGCAGCAGCTCGAGCGGTGAGATCGGATCCGGCGGGCCGCTCGCCATGCCGTAGAGACAGACGTGTCCCTGCACGGCGAGACACGCGAGGTTCTTGCGGAAGGTCGTCTTGCCCACCCCGTCGATCACGTAGTCGGCCCCCGCACCATCGGTCAGCTCCAGCACCCGTGCGTCGAAGTCCTCGTCTTCGTAGAGGATGACATCGTCGGCCCCGGCGGCACGAGCGTGTTCGGCCTTCTCTTCGGTCGAGGTCGTCCCCATCACGTGAGCGCCGAGACGCGACAGCCATCGGCAGAGGAGCAGTCCCATCCCGCCCGCTGCCGCGTGCACGAGCACGTTCGTCCCCGGACCGACCTTCACCTTGTCGTGGACGAGGTAGTGCGCGGTGAGTCCCTGGAGCATGACGGCGGCCGCGGTCTCGAGGGGCACGTCGTCGGGAACGGGCACCAGTCCGTCGGCGGACACGCTCTCGAGCTCCGCGTACGAGCCCACGACGGCGCCGGCGCCCATGACCGGTGCCCAGGCAACGCGATCACCCACGCGCACGTCGTCCACGCCCTCCCCGACCGCCATCACGACGCCGGCCCCCTCCACACCCGGCACGAAGGGAACGGGACTCGGGATCCGCCCGCTTCGCATCACGACGTCGGCGAAGTTCACGCCGGCCGCGACGACGCGTACGAGCGCCTCGCCCGGGCCGGCCGTCGGATCCTCGACCTCCCGAACCTCCATCACGTTCGGGGGTCCCGTCTCCTCGATCGAGATCGCGCGCATCGTCGGATTTCTCCTCTACCTCGAGCGGGCTAGGCCAGATCCGTCGTGACGGCGCCGCTCGCGCTCAGGTATGCGTAGTGCGGCAGGTGCGCGAGCTGGCCGCCGTCGACCGAGAGCAGCTGCCCCGTCACGAACGCGGCATCTTCCGAGACCAGATAGAGAACGGCGTGGGCGAGGTCCTCGGCCTGGCCGGCCCGCGGTACCAGGTTGTGGGAGACGATCTCGGCGCCCATCTCGGGGGTGACCGAAGCACGGCTGGACGCCGTCTCGATGTAGCCCGGGGAGACCGTATTGCAGCGGATGCCCTGCCGGCCGTAGGTCGTCGCGATCGATCGCGTGAGCGCGTTGACGCCCGCCTTCGCAGCGGAGTAGGCGAACTGGGAGAGGTCCCCGGCCAGGGACTGGTTGCTCGACGTATTCACGATCGCTCCGCCGCCCCCTTCGATCATCACCGGAATCGCGTACTTCGCCCCGAGCATCGCGCCGCGCAGATTCACCGCGAACGACCGGTCCCAGTAGTCGACGCTCATCGTGAGCAGGTCGGCGTCGTTCGCGTGCTCCGCGCGCGCGGTCATCGCTGCATTGCTGTGGAGCACATCGAGTCCGCCGAGCTCGGAGACCGCCGTCTCCACCATCCGACGCATGTCGTCCTCCGAGGACACGTCCGTCGGACACGCGACGGCCGAGGCCCCCGTCCCGCGAATGCCCTCCGCGACCCGTTCGGCGCCTTCGCCGTCGAGATCGGCCACCAGGACGGCGGCGCCCTCCTTCGCGAGGAGCTCCGCCGTCGCCCGACCGATTCCCGAAGCGGCTCCAGTCACGATCGCCCGCTTTCCGTCGACTCGACCTGCCATCTCTCTTCTCACCTCCTCATGTACGGCGCCCCAGGACGCCGGATGTACGGCGCCCCGGGACGCCGGCGTTCACTCCGGATCGAGGGTCGGAACGGTCCAGCCGCGGATCGACCGCGTGCGCCGCCCCGGCCGCTGTTTGCCGCCCTGGGCCCGGATCTTCTCGAAATGGATCTGGGGCGCCGCGTCGGTCTGTTCGGAGACCTTCGAGCCGCCCTCGGCCCCCCAGCCCTTGTCGTAGGGCGAGAGCAGGTGCTCATGGATGCAGTGGTTGCGTCGGAACTTCCAGCCTTCGGGCGTGCGTGCGTACTCGTAGTCGAGGGTCGCGATGCTCCAGGCGGGCTTCTGCGTGTCCGGGTCGATGAGCAGCGTGAGCAGGAACCACCGACCGTAGGCACGGTCGCCGTCGAGCTCGACGGTCGGGTTCGTGAGCATGTCGAAGGCCCAGCCGCCGGCCTCTTCGAAGCCCGGCATGAACTCGAGATAGAACTGGCGGATGTCCGCCTTCGAGCGCAGCTCCCCGAGGATGCCGTGGTCGTAGCTGGCATCCTCGGCGAAGCAGGCGACGGCATCGTCCCAGCGTGCGTCGTGCATCGCCTGCATGTACTCGCGCGTGAGCCGGTGGATCGCCTCGCGATCCTCGAGAACCTGCAATCGCCCTCGCACCTCGGCGAGCTCGCGGGCGAGCGACTCGAGCGTGGGTTCACTCATACCTGTTCCTCCCCGGGCCAGTCTAGTGCGCGAGACACGTGTGCAGGGAAGGAATCACGACCTCAGTCGATCTCGTCGTCCCGGGCGACGGGACCCGGTCGAGCGTAGAGACCCTCGAGGAAACCGTCCCAGGCTTCGTCGTCCATCTCGACGCGCTGTCGGATCAAACCCTCGGCCATCGCCCCGACGACGTAGCGGGAGCGGGGCGCGTCGCTCTCGAGCGCCTCGACGCAGACCCGGGCCACCTCCTCCGGTGTCGAAGAGCGTTCGCTCCCGGGACCCTCGAAGGTCGAGGTGAGCCCCGCGCGAATGCTCTCGTTCAGACCGGCGTACACGTCCGGCGCGCCTTCGGCGACGCCGTCGATTCCCGTGGCACCGAAGCGACTCGCGACCGGACCAGGCTCGACCACGACGACGCGGAGGCCGAAGCCGGCGACTTCGAAGCGCAGCACGTCGCTGAAGGCTTCGAGCGCGTGCTTCGAGGCGTGGTAGAACGCACCGCCCGGAAAGCTCAGGCGCCCGCCCATGCTGCTCATGTTGAGGATCGTCCCGCTCCCCTTCGCGCGCATCGACGGGAGGACGGCCTGGACCAGGCCGACGGCGCCGACGAAGTTCGTTTCGAGCTGCCGCCGGACGGCGTCGAGGTCGGTCGCCTCGACGGCGCCGTGGAGTCCGAACCCCGCGTTGTTGACGAGCGCGGTGAGCGCGCCCTGCTCGGAGAGGATCCGGTCGACCGCGGCCTCGCGATCCCCCGCCTCGCACACGTCGAGGCGAACGGCAAGCGCGCCCAGGGAGGCGAGGCGATCGAGGGAATCGGCGTCGCGCGCGCCGGCATAGACGCACCAGCCCGACGCGACGAGGGCCTCCGCGAGGGCGAGGCCGATCCCGCTCGAGCAGCCGGTGACGAGGGCGACGCGCGACGTCACGCGCGCCGCTCGTGGGGGCGAGGCAGCATGCCCGGTCGCTCTCCGACTCGTGTCCGCTCACCCGACGTCATGGGACGCGCGATGGTAGCATCGGCCCATGACGAATCTGCGCCTCGATGGTCGCATCGCCCTCGTCACCGGCGCCGCGCGCGGCCAGGGCGAAGCCGAAGCCCGGCTCTTCGCCCGCGAAGGCGCGATGGTCGTCCTCACCGACGTGCTCGAAGCGGAGCTTGCCGAGGTCGCCGCCTCGATCGGCGATACCGCGTGGCCCTTCGTCCTCGACGTCGGCGACGAGGCGGCCTGGCAGCGCTGCACCCAGGAGATCGAATCCCGCTTCGGCGCGCTGCACGTGCTCGTGAACAACGCGGGCATCGCGCGGTCGGCGCCGCTCCTCGAGACGAGCCTCGACGACTACATGGCGGTCATCCAGGTCAATCAGGTCGGATGCTTCCTCGGCATGAAGACGGCGGGCTCGCTCATCGCGAAGAGCGGCGGCGGCTCGATCGTCAACGTCTCTTCGACCGGCGGGCTCGAAGGCGTCCCCCGGATGGTCGCGTACGCGGCCAGCAAGCACGCGATCACGGGCATGACGCGGACGGCGGCGATCGAGCTCGCGCCCCACCGCATCCGGGTCAACTCGCTCCACCCGGGCGGCGTCGACACGGCGATGCTCGGGTCGCCGGAGGAGCGCCGGAGCGTCGACTACTCCTGGATGCCGGCGGGCCGGCTCGCCGACCCGGAAGAGATCGCCAAGGCTGCGCTCTATCTGGCGAGCGACGAGTCGAGCTACTGCACGGGCACGGCCCTGCTGGTCGACGGCGGCGTCATGGCCGGACCGCTCGGGTGGACGCCCCCCGAGACCTGAGCCCGCTGCGCGCGGGCCAGGCCGCCTTCACTCGGGCGGCATCTCGACCCGGAAAACGCCGCGCAGATCCGCGCGAAGGCGGTCTCGCGCCGTTCGAGCGCGTCGAGGGCGCCCGGGCGGGGGTCTGATGAGGGCATGACGTGTCCTTTCCGTGAGCTTCGATGCACTGAGCGGCAAGTCAACCGCAGTCGGCCTTTCGACGCGACGAGCGCTTGACCGACACCGCGATGTGACGAGGCTCAGAGAACGACGGAAGGAGCGTCATGGATCCCTATCGCGTCCTCGACGTCGCGCGCGACGCCGACCAGGAGACGATCAAGAAGCGCTATCGGAAGCTCGCCCGCGAGACGCACCCCGACCTGAACCCGGGGGACGAGGCGGCGGAGACCCGGTTCAAGGAGATCTCGGTCGCCTACGACGTGCTGAGCGACCCGGACCGGCGGGCGGCCTTCGACGAGTTCGGAGAGATCTCGCTCGAAGGCGGCTTCGATGCGGAGCGTGCGCGCGCCGAGCGCGATGCTTTTTCGCAGCGATTCGGGGCCGCCGATGGAGCGGGCTTCGAGGGGGCCTTCTCGTTCGCCGACCTCGACGACCTGCTCCGAGGATTCGGCATGCAGGGTGGCGGGCCAGGGGCGGGTCGCGGTGGAGGGGCTCCCCGATTCCGCATGCGTGGCCACGACGTCGAGGCGACCCTCGAGCTCGACTTCCTCGATGCACTGCTCGGCGGCGAGCAGAAGATCACCGTCGGCCGACCGCAGGTGGACGGAGCGGTCACGACGGAGACCGTCTCGGTGCGGGTGCCGCCCGGCGTGACCGACCAGGGAACGCTGCGAATCCCGGGCAAGGGCGGCATCGGCGCGGGGGGCGCCCCCGACGGCGACCTCCTCCTCCGACCGCGTGTGCGCCCGCATCCCGTGTTCCGCCAGAAGGGACGGGACGTCGAGCTCGACCTCCCCTTGCGTCTCAGCGAGGCTCTCCTCGGAGCGACGGTCGACGTGCCGACCCCGGAAGGCCCGGTCCAGCTTCGGGTCCCGGCCGGAACGTCGAGCGGTCGTCGCCTGCGGCTGCGAGGTCGCGGCGTCCCCGCCCACGGCAACCACCCTGCCGGAGACCTCTACGCGCGAGTGGAGATCGTCGTGCCTGACGAGATCCCGGACGCGCTCCGCGAACAGCTCGAAGCCCTCGAGCAGCCGGATCCGCGAAAGGGGGTGGGCGCATGACGAGGAGAAACCGGAAGAGCACGCCGCTCGCGGAGGTGATCGAACACCTCGGCCTCGCACCCCGAACCCTGGCGCTGCTCCGGGAAGAGGGGCTCTTCGAGGAAGAGCGGGTCGATCCCGATGCGGCGGAGGAACTCCGCCTCGCCCACGTCCTGATCGAGCAGCTCGGGGTGAACGCCGCCGGCGTTCACGTCACGCTGCACATGCGGCGGCGCATGATCGCCCTCGAGTCCCGCGTGAACCGACTCACCCGCGTCCTCGAGTCGAGACGGAACGACGAGCGCTGATCCGTCCCCGGGAGCGCGCGACGGAAGCCGCCCACCTGGAGGGCTCGGTTGACAGGCCGTCGGAGCCGCCGATGATTCTCGGACGCCCGCGGCGCGTTCGCCGCAGGCGATGGCGCTGCACACGAGCGTCGGAAGGAAGGAGCCCCGGCGATGTCCTACAAGAAGCCCCTGGACGAACGCGAACACGCGCTCGAGGAGGCGTACTTCCAGAAGGAGAACGCCCGGCTGATCGAGAAGATGCGTGCGCGTCGCGAAGCCGCCGAAAGGGGGGAAGCGCCCGAGGAGCTCGACGTCGCGACCATCCTCGTCGCGACGGACTTCTCGACGAGCGCTGCGCATGCCACGGACATGGCGATCGACTACGCGAAGAAGCTCGGTTCGAAGCTCGTGCTCGTCCACGCCTACGACGATCCGGTGGTCGCCTCGATGCCGATGGAGGGATACGCCCTGCCGGACGGCTTCGCCGTGCAGGTCGAACGCGCGGCGCGCGATCGCGTCGAGGCCGCCGCGAGCGAGGTGAGCGAGACCGGCGTCGTCTGCGAAGGCGTCGCCGTCCGAACGCCGGCCGCGATCTCGATCGTGAACGAAGCCGTCGAGCGCCACGCCGACCTGATCGTCATGGGGACCCGCGGCCTGACCGGGCTCAAGCACGTCGCCCTCGGCAGCATTGCCGACAAGGTCGTGCGAACGGCGCCCTGCCCCGTGCTGACCGTTCCGGCCCCCTGAATCGCACGACACGACCGATGTCGAGGGGATCGAAGCCCCCATGAGCACGACCGACGAGATCGCGGCCTGGATCGCCGAGCATGGACTCGAAGCTTCGACGAGTGGCCGGAAGATCGTCGGGAGATCGTCCGGACGGACGGCCCCGGCGAGTGACCGAGCGAGCCGGAAGCGACCCGGAATCGTCGGAAGTGTGAAGCCCTTCATGCAATCGGGCAGCGCGCGCGCCGTACCGTAGCCACGAGGCGGGACGGCTGATCTCCCCGCCCGGGAGGACACCCGCATGCACCGCTCTCCGACTTCGACCCTGCTCGCCCTGGGCCTCGCGCTCGGCCTCGCTTCGACGGCCGAGGCAAGACCCGATTGCTTCCCGCGCCTGGAAGGGGACTCCATCGTTCTTTTTGAGACGGCGAAACGATCGAAGCCCGTGATCGTCGGCGCCCTCTGGAACGGTCGGAAGTTCGTCCCGCAGGTGATCGAGGAAATCCGGGTACCGGCACCCCGGGACTTCGCGCGACGACTCCTCGACGAGACCGACCGGGGGGACGCAGATGCGTACACGGACGAGAGCGCCGGCGCCGTCGTCCGACGGCTCGCGGCGTCCACCGCGAAGGAAGCCCGGGACGCGGCGTCCTCGCTCGAGCAGGTCTACGAAGCCGGCTTCGTCGAAGCGGCGAAGGGCGGCGAACCGCACTTTCCGGCGTTCGTCGCCGAGGAGATCGGCGGCACCTTCGAAGCGATCGTCGACCGATCCATCCAGCAGATGGAAGCCTACGCCGACCTCGTCGGCGAGGTGAGCGCAACCGCACAGGCGTTCGCCGAGGCCGAGCTGAGTGAAGGCGAGCGAGACGACGCCTACCTGGCGATCGCCGCCGAGCTCATCGATCTCGACCTCGTTCTTCGAGGCGACGATTGCGACTGAGCGCCGGGGCTCCCGGCCGAGACGAGAAGCCGGGCCCGCCCTTCGTTCAGAGCGTCCGGCCGAGCTGCGCGCCGCCCAGGATCGTCGTGCGGTGGATGATCCGCTTCACGCCCGGTGCAGTCCCCGTCGCCGAATGCATGAATCGCCAGTTGTCCCAGAGGATCACGTCGTCGGGCTTCCACTGGTGGTAATAGGCGAGCTCGGGGCGGGTCACGTGGTCGACGAGCTCTCGAAGGAGCGCATCGCTCTCGCCGTCCTCGAGGCCGACGATCCGGTGGAGGAACATCGGGCTCACGTTCAGGATCTCCCGGCCGGACTCCGGGTGGACCAGAACCACGGGATAGGCGCAATCGGGGAAGTCCGGGAAGTTCATGTCCGAGGACTTCTTCGGCGCTTTGGGACCCGGCTCGTAGCCTCGCTGATCGACGTAGCGGTTGGCCGTCATGTCGACGTCCCAACGGTAGACGACCTCGAGGCCCTTGATCCGGGTCTTCGTCGACTCGGGGAGCAGATCGTAGGCCTTCGCCTGGTCGACGAAGCCCGTGAGTCCGTCCTCCTCCGGGATCTCGACGGCGCGCAGGACGGCGCCCTGATTCGGCGCGCCGGTGTAGATCAGGTCGCTGTGCCAGAAGAGGCGTCCGGCCAGGGGACGGCCGTCGTAGAAGGAGACGTAGGCCTGCGACTCGTCCCGATTGTCGAGCACCATCAGCTCTTCGTGGTCGGAGGAACGGATCGTGTCGCCGAGCGGATGCGCCTCGAGCTCGCCGAACGCGCGACTGAACTCGATCTGGCTCTCCTGCGTCACGCCCGGATCGTGGATCAGCAGCAGCCCGTGCTCGAGCCAGAGTGTGCGCAGCTCGGCGCGCTCGGCCTCGGTCCGCTCGGCGCCCAGGTCGAAGCTCGGAAGCTCGACGCCGACGTGGGGGTGCAGGGGTCGGGTTTCGATGGACATCGCTGGCTCCTCCTGGTGTGGCGGCCCGTGCAACACTCGGGTTCCCGGACCGCGCCGGCTCACGTTCCGCAGAACGTCTGACGAACCACTTCGTCGGGACCGGGCGCCTCCGCGAGATCCGCGAAACGCGGATCGTCTTCGAAGGGCTTCGCGAGCCCCTCGACCATTCGCTCGAAGGGACCGGGATCGCCCTGCTGGGCCGCGACGATCACCTCTTCGATCCGGTGGTTGCGCGGGATGCGCGCGGGATTCGCGGCACGGAGCGCCGAAGACACGGCCTCGTGCGACTGCCCCTCTTCGTCGAGGCGGTCGCGCCACCGCGCGACCCACGAGGCGAACACTTCCGGATCCGCGAAACCCACCGACGCGCCGACGCCGCGCGCGTCCAGCTCGGACGGCGAGTCCTCCCCGCCGTCGAGGCAGGTCGAGAGCGCTCGGAACGTCCGGGTGAAGTCCGCCTCCTGCTCGGCCATCCCGTCGAGCAGATCGGCGGCCAACGCGAGCCCGGCTTCGTCCATCCGCGCGAGCCCCAGCTTGCGCCGCAGGACCTCCCCCCAGTTCGCCTGGAACTGCGGTTCGAAATCGTCGAGCACGCCCTGCGCCGCCGCCACCTGCGCCTCCTGCGTATCGCCGAGGAGCGGAAGGAGCGTCTCCGCGAAGCGAGCCAGATTCCACGCCGCGATCCCGGGCTGGCGGCCGTACGCATAGCGCCCCGCGTGATCGATCGAGCTGAAGGTCTGGCCCGGGTGATAGGCGTCCAGGAAGGCGCAGGGTCCGTAGTCGATCGTCTCGCCGGAGATCGTCGTATTGTCCGTGTTCATGACGCCGTGGACGAACCCCACGCCCAGCCAGAGCGGGACGAGCCGGGCGTGCGCGCGGACCACCGCGGCGAAGAGAGCGAGGGTGGGATCGTCGGCGCCCCTTGCCTCCGGGTGGAGGCGTTCGATCGCATAGTCGACGAGCGTGCGGAGCGCTTCGGTGTCGCCCCGGCTCGCGAAGAACTCGAAGGTACCGACGCGGAGGTGACCGCGGGCGACGCGGGTGAGAATGGCGCCGGGCAGCGGCGTCTCGCGGTGGACCGGTTCACCGGTCGCCACCGCCGCGAGCGCCCGGGTCGTCGGTATGCCCAGCGCGGCCATCGCCTCGCTCACGATGTACTCGCGAAGGACGGGCCCGATCGCGGCGCGCCCATCGCCCCGTCGCGAAAAGGGTGTCGGCCCGGCCCCCTTCAGCTGGACGTCGAAGAGCCGACCATCGCGATCGCGACGCTCTCCGAGCAGGATCGCGCGCCCGTCGCCGAGCTGCGGAACGAAGTTCCCGAACTGATGACCGGCGTAGGCCATGGCCAGGGGATGGGCCCCGTCCGGCACTCCGTTGCCCGAGAGCATCGCCAGGCCTTCGGGGCTCGAGAGCCAGGCCGCGTCGAGACCGAGCGATTCGGCCAACGCTTCGTTCAGGCGCAGGAGCTTCGGCGCCGCGACGGGCGTCGGGGCGATGCGTGCATGGAAACGCTCGGGGAGCGCGGCGTAGGTCGAATCGAAGCTCGGAGCGGCCATCCGGAGACTCTCGCGTGCGGCGGTCGGCCTGACAAGCGACCCGATGAGATAGGATCTGGTGGCAACGTGGGTGGCGCGAGCCGCCCGAGCCGACCGGCCCAGCCCCACCGCGGAGACGACATGCTCGACGAAGCCCGACTACCGAATCACCCGGCGTTGACCCTCGCTGCGCGCCTGCTCTTCACCCTCATCTTCTTCCTGTCCGGCGTGACCCATTTCACGGACGTCGCCGGCTACGTCGCCCTGATGCACCCCTCGATCCCCTTCCGCGAGTTCTGGGTGGTGATCTCCGGCGTCGTCGAGCTCGCGGGGGCGGTGATGATCCTCTTCGATCGGAACGCGCGCCTGGGCGGATGGCTGATCGTGCTCTTCCTGGTTCCCGTCACGTTCACGGTGCACGGATTCGAGATGGTCTACGCGGAGGACGCGACGATGCGCGCCATCCAGCGCTCGTTCTTCCTGAAGGGGCTCGCCATGACCGGCTGCGCCCTGCTGATCACCCAGCTGGGCGCGACCCATCGCGCGATCGACGCAGCCGGGGACTGAGCAGCGTCCGCGTCGACCCGACCTGTTCCTCCGAACGAAGGAGACTCTACTTGCCGACCCGACCGACCGAACGCCTTGCGCGCGCCCTACTCCGCGCGGTCCTGCTCACGCTGCTCGTCGCGGGTGCGGCGCGAGCGCTGCCGCCGGGCGACGATTTCGGGGCGGGCATCACCCTCGATGCCACGCAGCCGCTGTCGCAGGTGATGGCGGAACCGACCCGGCACACCGAGGACGCGGTCCTCGTTCGGGCGCGGATCTCCGACGTCTGCCAGCGAAAGGGCTGTTGGACGATCCTCCGCGATGAGGACACGACGGTCCGCGTCCGGTTCGCGGACTACGGATTCTTCCTCCCCAAGGACGTCTCCGGACGCGAGGCGCTCGTGGAGGGCCGTGTCACCATCCGCACGATGAGCGAGCGCGAGGCGCGCCACTTCGCCGAGGAGACGAAGGGGGGACGCCCCGAAGAGATCCACGGTCCCCAGCAAGAGGTCGGCTTCGTCGCGACCGGCGTCCGCATCCTGCCCTGACCGCCACGCCGTTGGGCGACCTCCCAGCGAGGCGAGGGATTCGCGGATCCGAGTCGGCGTCGCCGAAAGGAAAACGGGGGCGGCGTTCAGGCGAAACGCGGGTCGACGCCCCTTTCCGTGCCCGCTCGTTCTGGTTCACTCTGGGCTCACTCAGGAGGGAACCTCATGCTCCGATCGATCTCGCTCGTCACCGTCGTGCTGTGGCCGACGCTCGCCTTCGCCCAGATGCCGGAGGGCATGCCGCCGGGCATGGACCCGAACGCGATGATGCGGCAGTTCCAGGACCCCGCGGCGATGGAGCGGATGCAGCGCGAAGCCGAAGCCGCCCAGGCCTGCTTCGCGAAGATCTCCGAAGCCGAGTTGAAAGCGCTCGAGAAGAAGGGCAAGCAGGCGGGCGACGAGATCGACGCGCTCTGCGCGGCAGGCAAGAAGAAGGAAGCCCTGGCGAAGGCGATCGAGCTTTCCCGCGAGATGCAGAACGACCCGACGATCAAGCAGCTCCGTGAGTGCTCGAAGGGCATGACCGAGACGCAGAAGATGATGCGGAACATGCCCTGGGCACAGGTGCCCGGCGTGGATGACGAAGAGCCGACGGACGACGACATCTGCAGCTGACGCACGCCCGGAGTCGCCGTCGAGCGTGCGCCGCGCTCGGGGCGCCGCCGCGTTGGCGGACTGATCGATTCCGCCCCACAATGAGGCGACCGGCCACAAGTGCGCGATGCGGCCTCGATCCTCGCGAGCCGACGGCTGGCATGCCTCCTGCAATCCGACGACCTGCAGACGCGCGGCCCCGAACCCGGCCGTGCAGGGGAGGACGACCCGGATGGGGATCACCGCAGCGGATCTCATGTCGACGAACGTCGCGAAGCTCACGGCCGAGATGGACCTGCTCCAGATGGACACGGTGCTCTTCAAACGAGGCGTGAGCGGCGCCCCGGTCGTCGGAGCGCATGACCAGCGATCAGCTCCATCGCCTGCCCGTCGTCGAGCCCGAGACCGGCGAGCTCGTCGGCGTGGTGAGCGCGCTCGACATCGTCGCGGCGGTCCCTCGCTACGGACTCGCCCTGGCCGTCTGACGCGTCACGAAGAGAGAGATCCATGACGACCCATGCCCACCTCAAGGAATCCGTGGAGCATCTGCGGGGCGAGCTCGCGGACCCCAAGCCGCTCTCCCCCGCGGACCAGCAGCTCCTCGACCAGACCCTGGCCGACGTCACGCAGATGCTCGACGAGGAGCAGGAGGATCCCAGCTTCGGCGAAGCGATCTACGACGAGCTGCGCGAGCTATCCGTCCGGATCGAGGAGGCCCACCCGAACCTCTCGATCGTGATCGGGCGGATCGTCGACGGGCTGAGCCAGCTGGGGATCTGAGCCGCCGCAGGCAAGTCGGCCGCAGCTCGCTTCAGCGCTTCCGGGCGTCGACCGAAGAGAGGGGACCGATCCGCGAGGCCCCGCATGCCGCCCGACCGCCGTCGCCTCGTCCTCTACTCGGGAGGACAGGAGCGCCGAAACCGCCTGATCCACGAGAGCCTGCTCGACCTCGCCCTGCGCCGTGGGCGCCCGGCCGTGGAGGATGGCATCCGCATGACCTACGTCCCCTTCACGGCGGACGGCGCCGGCCCCTTCTTTCGACGCTTCGTGAAGCGCTACGGCCGCTTCGGCGCGACGGACTTCCACTGTATCGCCCCCGACGATCCGTCCCTCGCCGCCGATGGCCCGACACGTCGACGCGCCTTCGCCGACCTCGACGGCAGCGACGTCGTCTATCTGGCGGGTGGCAACACCTTCCACTTCCTCCATCACCTGCGCCGCTCGGGCCTGCTCTCCGCGATCGAACGCTTCGCCCGACGCGGGGGCGTGGTCGCGGGACTCTCCGCTGGCGGGATCCTGCTCACACCCCACATCGGCCTCGCCGCCTATCCCGACTTCGACCGGGACGAAGACGAGATCGGTCTCTCCCGCCGCGCACGAAGCGCCCTCGACCTCGTCGACTTCGAGTTCTTCCCGCACTTCCGTCGCTCGAAGCGATACCGCGACGCCCTCGCGCGCTACTCGAGGCGGAGCGGTCGGGCGCTCTACGCCTGCCGGGACGGCAGCGGAATCGTCGTCGAGGGCGATCGTTTCACCGCCCACGGCGAGGTCTGGCTCTTCGACCGGGGCCGGGAGCGTCGAATCGGGGGCTAGGCACGCGCGTCGGGCCTCCTCGACCACTCCGACACCGACCCGGCCGGCTAGACTCCGCCCCGATTCCGGAAAGACGCGCCCCGAGGAGGTCCCACGTGAGTCCCGCTGCCCGAACGCGCCTGCGCCCGCAGGAGGCCCTCGCGCGCTGGCTCGCACCGCCGATCGTCGCCGGGGTGACGGGGGCGAAGAGCTCCCTCTATCTCGCGGAATCGATCCCGCTCTTCGCGCTCCAGCGACTCTTCGGCGGCGGAACGAAGTCGAGGCCGCACCGGCTCGGCCCCGAGGAACGGGAGGCGGTCCTCGAGGCGCTGCGATCGCTCACCGAGCGGGACGCCGAGAACGTGGCGACGGGGCTCTACCCGCTCTCGGTCTTCGCCCCGGAGCGCACGCCGCTCGAGCACGCCACGCGCTACGCGCGCCTCCTCGCCGACAGCGTGAGCGCCGCCACGCGCAAGCGCGCGAGAAAGCCACGGGAGTTCGCCGGACGCGCTGCCGATCTCGCGACGGAGCTCCCGGACTACTACCGGCGCAACTTCCACTTCCAGACCGACGGCTACCTGAGCGACGCCTCCGCCGATCTCTACGAGCACCAGGTCGAGATCCTCTTCCGCGGGGTGGCCGACGCGATGCGCCGGATGGTGATCCCACCCCTCAAGGCGCATTTCGGCGACACCGACGGGCGCGGACTGCATATCCTCGAGCTCGCCGCGGGCTGCGGAACGGCGACGCGGTTCGTCGCGCGTGCCTTTCCCGAAGCCCGAATCACCTGCGTCGACCTCAGTCATCCCTATCTGCGGGCCGCCCGCGAGCGACTCGGACGCTTCGATCGGATCGGCTTCATGCAGGGGGATGCCGCGGATCTCGATCTCCGCGACGGGCGCTTCGACGCGGTGTTCTCGGTCTTCCTCTTCCACGAGCTGCCGATGGCGGAACGCGTGCGGGTGCTCGCCGAAGCCTTCCGCGTGCTCGCGCCGGGGGGCCTCCACGTCGTCGCCGATTCGCTGCAATACGGGGACGCCCCGGCCCTCGACTGGGCGCTCGACGAGTTCCCGAAGCAGTTCCACGAGCCCTACTACCGCGACTACGCCCGCCACCCGATCGAGCCGATGATCGAGACCGCCGGCTTCGACCCTTCGCAGACGGAGACGGCCTTCCTCGCGAAGATCGTGAGCGCGACCCGTCCCGACGCGTCGCGCTGAGCCCGAGAGGCCGCCCGCCGGACGGAGCCTCCGAATCCCTCCGACCGCATTCCTCCGAACAGGAAGCCCGCTTCAGGACGGCGTGGGGATCCCCGAGGTCTCCGCCTCGATCTGGGCGCGCACCGAGGCGTGGCGCTCCCGCGTGATCGGGAATCCGCGCAGACAGACGGCCCCGATCCCCATCAGGATCGCCGGCACGATGCCGTAGATCGCCATCAGCCTCGCCTGGATCCCCGCGTCCACGACCTCGGCCGACGGGTCGTAGCCGGCAGCAGCGGGGAGCGACGTGCCGAGGACGACGCCGAGCGCGAACGAGAGCTTGATCACCATGCCCCAGGCGGCGAAGAAGAGTCCGGAGCGCTGCTCGCCGCTCTCGAGCGTGTCCACGTCGATCACGTCGGCGGCGATCGAGTTCGCCAGGAACAGGATCGAGGCGAAGCTCGAGCCACGCAGCACGACCAGCGCGATCAGGATCGAGGTGTCGCCCTCGCGCAGGAAGGTCAGCGGGACGCTCCACAGCGCGATCCAGAGCGCGGCGCCCATCAACGCGTGCGGCTTGCCGAAGCGAACCGAAACGCGAAGCCAGATCGGAACGGCGGCGAGGGTCGCGACGTTCTCGAGCAGGATCATCATCGGGAAGCGCGATTCGTCGAGCATCACGTCCGCGAGCACGAGCCGGTGGAGCGTGCCCTGGATCGCGACCCCCGACACGAAGAAGAGCACGCAGGCGACCATGCGGACGAAGGCCGGATTCCGAGCCACGAGCGCGAGGCCCGCCAGGAGGCTCCGCTCCTCGATCCGAACGACCTCCGGCTCCTTCTCGGCTACGAGCGCGAGGCAGACGAGCGTGAGCACGGGCAGCGCGAAGACGACCGCGATCGCGATGCTGCGCAGCTGGAGTGCGTCGTCTTCGATGCCCTGGAAGGAGAGGACCACGAGCGCCGCGAGCAGCAGGACCTGCCCCGCCGTCGAGATCGCCTCGCGCCAGCTCGCGATCCGCGAACGCTCGTCGTAGTCCGTCGACAGCTCCGCCCCCCATGCCTTGTGGGGCAGGTCGATCATGGTGAAGCCGAGATAGAGCGCCGCCGACCAGCCGAGCAGCGATGCCGCGGAGACGTCCTCCCCCGGGACGAAGATCTTCCAGAGCGAGAGCAGGAAGATCGGAAGCCCGAGCGCCATCCAGGCCTTCCTGCGACCCAACGGCAGGCGGAGCCGGTCCGACAGCGTACCGATCAGCGGATCCGTCACGACGTCGAGCAGCCGAGACGCGGCGATCGCGCCCCCGACCGCCGCGAGCGGAACCCCGAGATCGTTTGAATAGAAGGCGGGAACGAAGAGTGCCATCGGCAGCGCCGCAACGGACGTCACCAGGGACGGCGCCGAGTAGGCGACCAGGCGCGCGGCGGAGAGGCGTTCCGGCGAAGACGAACTCATCGCTCGTTGGCCACGTCGCCAGCGAGCTCGGCCAGGCGCTCCCGCGCCTGCTCGCGGATCACGAGGTCCTCGACGAGAAAGTCTTTTCGCGGCCTGAGATCGGCGACCCGCTCGAGATCGGCGCGCGCCTCGGCCTCACGCTCCGGCGTGAGGTCGAGCCGCGTGAGTGCGAGCACGAGTCGACTCCCGGCGTGCTCCGGATCCCGGGCCACCGCGCGCTCCGCGTACGGGATCGCCTTGTCGCGGTCGACCCAGCCGGACACGAAGGGCACGCGAGGCAACGTGGCATGGAGACGGGAGAGCAGCCGAAGCGCCCCACCCCGGTCGACCGTTTCGTCGAGCGCGAGCGAACGTTCGGCGTAGTCGTGCATCCGCCGGGCTACCCCTTCGCGCACGACCGTGAGGAGGCCGACGCGACTGGCCCGCGCGCCCCAGGCGATGCTGCTCCAGAAGTAGACGCGCGCTCGATCGAAGGGCGCGCCCTCGACCTCGTCCAGCCGATCGACGCTCTCCTTCGCGACCTCGATCGCGGCTTCGGCGCTGGCCGCGCGGGCCGCCTCGCTCCGGTCGGCGAAGTCGATCGAATAGTGGAGTGCGCGCAGCAGCTTCCAGCGCGCTTCGAGGGAATCGGGCGCCGCGGCGACCGCCCGTTCGTAGTGGCCGATCGCCGCCTCGATCGCGGCGGGCTCGGCGAGCCGGCCCTGCTCGTCGAGCTGCTCGGCGCGTGCGCCCCAGGCCGCGTCGCCGCGGGCGAGCGCGGATTCGCCCGCCCCCGACGCCAGCGACGGAGCGAGAAGCAGCCCGACGACCAGCGTCAGGAGACCCCGCGCGCCGCCGCGGTGCCTCCGCCGGGTCGCCCGTCGAAGAATGGCCTGCCTCACTGAATCCTCCCGATTCGGAGCGGGTGGGAGGTTTTTCGGCCCGCATCCGCGACCACAGAACCCTAGCCTCGAATGGACCGGACGCCGCGCGAATCCATGCCGCATCGTCGCGACCCGCGTGAATTCGGTCGGGCGGAGACATCTCCCGCCCGAGCGCGGCCCTACGACGGATCCAGCAACGTGTCGCAGGGCGACCTCTTGCCCGCGCCGAACGAGGAGATAGCGTCGGAGGTGGACCCCGCGGACCGTCAATCCTTCGCGGACCGCACGAGGAGAATGCGCGCCATGAACGCCGACGAAGTCATCCTGATTAGCGTCGATGACCACATCGCCGAGCCCGCCGACATGTTCGAACGGCACGTGCCCGAGAAATACAAGCAGTACGCCCCGCGCGTGGAGACCGACGATCGCGGGATCCAGCAGTGGTGGTACGGCGACCTCAAGGGTCGAAACCTCGGGCTGAACGCCGTCGCTGGCAAGCCGCCGGAGTTCTACAACGTCGACGCGAGCCGCTACGACGAGATGCGCCCGGGCTGCTTCGACGTCCACGAGCGCGTCCGCGACATGAACGCCGGCGGACAGCTGGCGGGGCTCAACTTCCCGAACTGGACGGGCTTCGCGGGCCAGGTGTTGAACCAGGGGCCGGATCCCGAGGTCAACATGGTGATGATCCAGGCCTACAACGACTGGCACGTCGACGAGTGGTGCGCCGCCTATCCGGAGCGCTTCATTCCCTGCGGCATCCTTCCGCTCTGGGACGTCGAGCTCGCGGCCCAGGAGATCCGGCGCCTGGCCGACAAGGGCTGCCATGCGGTGACGTTCTCCGAGAACCCCGAAGCGCTGAACATGCCGTCGATCCATTCGGGTCAGTGGGATCCGCTCTTCGCCGCCTGCGTCGAGCACGACACCGTGCTCTGCTGCCACCTGGGCTCGTCGTCGCGCTCCCCGATGAACGCGACGGACGCGCCGGCGGGCGTGCCGATGACCTGCTCGCCGGCCTCGACGGTCTACACGCTGATCGACCTGGTCTGGGCGACCTTCTGGACGCGCTTCCCCACCCTCAAGTTCTCGCTGACCGAGGGCGACATCGGCTGGATCCCCTTCTTCCTCTGGCGCGCGGAGCACGTGAAGCGACGCCACAGCGGCTGGACGAAGCACGACTTCAGCCAGACCGGGGGACCGTCCGAGATCTTCCGCAACAACATCCTGTGCTGCTTCATCGAAGACGACACCTGGATCCCGAACATCGACGCGTTCAACCTGGACCACATCTGCTGGGAGTCGGACTTCCCGCACTCGGACGGAACCTGGCCGAACGCACCGGAGCGGATCGTCGAGACCCTCGGCGGCCTCGACGACGCGCTGATCAACAAGATCACGCACGAGAACGCGATGGCGATCTACGGCTTCGACCCGTTCAAGCACCGCCCGAAGGAGAAGTGCACCGCGGCCGCCCTTCGCGCGGAGTCGCCGGACGTCGACGTGGTCACTCGCGTCGGCCGCGAGGCGAGCGATCGGGACCTCGAGGCCTGGCGTGAGCTGACGAGCGGGCGCGGCCGCTAGCGCTCAGTCGCTCGCAGCGCGACGCAACCGGTCCCGAATGCCTGCCCAGGCTGCGTCCTGCGGCGGGTGTTCGACGAGGATCCGGGCCACGTCCGGGTCCGCGGAGAGACGGTGGAGCTCGGCGTAGAGCCGGGCCGCTGCGTTCTCCGGATCGTCGCCGAGTACGAGCAACGCATCGCCCAGTCGCTGGGCACGCTCGGCCGTGCCCTCGTCGACGAGCACGAGGGGCTTGCTCGGCGCGTAGTGCCGCGGTTTCTGGCCGGGGGAACGGGCGGGGCCTCCGCTCCTCGTGCCGGGCGCTTCCGCTTCGAGGCCCGCTTCCTCCTCCTCCAGCCGGAACATGCCCGGACGGAGCGTCACGGGCGTCTCGTCGGTCACGTCGACGACCGTGCTCTCGATCCCGACCGCGCACGGGCCGCCGTCGAGGATGAGCAGGTCGTCGACGAAGGGGCCCAGTGAATCCGCGACGTGTCGGGCGGTCGTCGGAGAGACGGCCTCGGACCGGTTGGCGCTCGGCGCGGCGATCGGGAGCGCCGACGCGCGCAGGAGCGCATTCGCGACCGGGTGATCGGGGACGCGCAGGCCGACGGTGGGTCCGCCGGCGGTCACGATGTCCGGGATCACGTCGGCCTTCTCCACGACGAGGGTGAGCGGGCCGGGCCAACCGGCTTCTGCCAGCGGCTCCGCGGCGGGGGGCCAGCGGGAGGCGAGCTCGCGGGCCGCCTGCGCGTCGGCGACGTGCACGATGATCGGGTTGTCCGAAGGGCGCCCCTTGGCCTCGAAGATGCGCGCGACCGCACGCGCGTCGAGCGCGTTCGCCCCGAGCCCGTAGACGGTCTCCGTCGGGAACGCGACCAGGCCGCCCGCCCTTAGGATCTGGGCCGCCTCGGCGTAGGCGGCTTCGTCGGGAGCGAGGATCCGGGCAGGCATGGGGCGAGCATATCGCGCTCCCTGCGGGTCGTGACCCTCCTCCGAGCGCGCACCGGCCTCCCGCCTTTCCATGCGTCCTCCTGCGGCTAGAGTCCGCCGGCCCGGTAGAGAGGACTGCGCCTTGCGACTCGCCTCACGCCTCGAATCCATCGCCCTCGAAGACGCCCAGGACGGCGATCGCTCTCCGCTCGGAGAGCTCTGGTCGGACGGCCCGGCGGTCGTCATCTTCATCCGCCACTTCGGTTGACTGTTCTGCCGTGAGCAGGTCGCGCAGTTGCGCGACGACATTCGGCGCTGGCAGGAAAAAGGCATCCGCGTCGCCCTCGTCGGCAACGGCACCCGTGCGTTCGCGCAGGCCTTCCGCGAAGATTTCGAGCTCGATTGCCCGGTCCGGGTCGACGAGGACCTGGTGGCATACCGCGCTGCCGGTCTCCGTCGCGGCGCCGAGGCGATCCTCTCCCGCCGCTTCTTCGGCGACGCCCTGCGTGCGACCCGCTCCGGGGCACGCCAGGGCGGCGTGCAGGGGGACGCGTGGCAGCTGGGCGGCGCCTTCGTCTTCCGGAAGGGAGGCGATCTCCTGCTCGCCCATCGGAGCGAATCGGCGGGCGATCACGTCTCGCCCGCAGCGATCGACGACGCCCTGGCGCGCGACGAACCGATCGAAGAGAGACCACCGAAGGCGTCCCCGCTGGCCGCGGTCGCCGGCGCGACGCGCTCCGTTCTCGACGTGTCCCCGGTCGGGTCCTTCGACCGGCTCGGCTTCGCGCGACACGCGGCCGCCTTCGATCCGTCGGACCTCGACGTCGACCTGACCGGCCGCCGCGTGGTCGTGACCGGCGCGAACTCGGGGATCGGCTTCGCGACGTCCCGCACCCTGGCGGACCTGGGTGCCGACGTGACTCTCCTCTGCCGCAATCCGGAGAGGGCCGAGGCCGCCGTGAAGCGGATCCGCGAAGAGACGGGGAGTCGTCGCGTCACGTCGCTGACCGTCGACGTGTCGGACCTGGGCGACGTCGTGGTCGCCTGCGAGCAGCTCGCGAAGGAGCCGATCGACGTCCTGATCCACAACGCCGGCGTCCTGCCCGACGATCGGATCGAATCGTCCGACGGCCTCGAGCTCACCTTCGCGACCCACGTCGCGGGCCCGCATCTCATGACGGCGCGCCTCCGGCGCGCGCTCGAGGCGAGCGACGCGGGACGGGTCGTCTGGGTCTCCTCCGGCGGCATGCTCACGACCCGACTCCGGCTCGACGATCCCCAGTGGCGGGATCGGGAGTACGACGGCGTTCGCGCCTATGCCGAGACGAAGCGAGCGCAGGTCATCCTGGCGGAGCTCTGGGCCGAGGCGTTCGCGGGGAGCCCTGTGGTCGTGAACTCGATGCACCCGGGCTGGGCGGACACGCCGGCGGTGGCGTCGTCGCTGCCGCGCTTCCATCGGGTGACCGAGGCAATCCTCCGCACGCCGGAAGAAGGTGCCGACACGGTCGTGTGGCTCGCGGCCTCCGAAGCCGCGCGGCGGAACACCGGACGGTTCCACTTCGACCGGGAGGCGGTCCGAACCCACTGGCTGCCCATCACCCGCGAGACGAAGGCGGACCGGGAGGCTCTCTGGGCGCTCTGCGGCGGCGCCGAGCCCGATCCGACGACGTCCTTCGGCCTGGGCTAGCCGTCGCCGGCCTGCGCCTCTTCGAGCGGCTTCCAGTGGAAGAGCCCGTAGATCATCGTCTGCACGAAGTGGTGGCCCATCGACCCGCCGACCTGCTCGAAGAGCGATCGCTTCATGAAGAACTCGACCACGTGTGCGACGAAGGTCAGACCGAAGAGGACCTGCCCCACGGTCGCGACCCACCCACTTCCGAGGACCATCGCGAGGATGGACCCGACCCAGATGACCCAGACGCTTTGTTTCTGCATGGAGAGAGCGTTAGCGCGCTGGCGCACGACGCTCCACCGTCGCCTCGCGGAGGCTGCGAGGAGCCGAGAAGCGACAGGAGGCGCTAGAACGCGACGGGCATTGTCTCGAGGCCCAGCACGAAGTTGCCCCCCGCCGAGGCCGCTTGGAGCGGTCCGCCTTCGAGGGTGAGGTCGAGCCCGTCGATCTCGGCACCGACGGCGGAGCGGGTCTTCGTGATCTGCATGGGGCCTCCCGGAGGACGGTCGAACGTAGCATCCGGGCGCCTCGGGATCGCCGAACGAAGAGGCCCGGCTCCTCCGCGAACGCGGAGAGAGCCGGGCCTCCTGGAAACTCGCCGCGAGCCTTCCGGCGCGCGGCGGTCTCAGTTGGAGCCGCCCTGTCCGTACGCGGTCTCGGAGTGCGCCGCGAGGTCGAGGCCCTCGAACTCCTCTTCCTCGGTGACGCGCAGGTCGCCCATGACCGCCTTCAGGCCGAAGAGGATGATCGCGGTCGCACCGCAGGCGAAGATCGCGGTGATCCCGATGGAGACCGCCTGAGCCCAGATCTGGCCGCCGTAGCCGAGACCGGTGGCCTCCGAGATGAAGATGCCGGTCGCCAGCGCGCCCCAGGCCCCGCCGACGCCGTGGACGCCGAAGACGTCGAGGGAGTCGTCGTAGCCGAGAGCCGGCTTGAGCATCGTGACCGCTGCATAACAGATGACCGCCGCTCCGGCTCCGATCGCGATCGCGCCCAGCGGACCGACGAAGGCGCAGGCCGGGGTGATCGCGACGAGGCCAGCCACGATTCCGGTCGCGGCGCCGAGGATGGTGGGCTTTCCGCGGTGGAACCACTCGATCAGCGTCCAGACGAGCAGGCAGGTGACCGTCGCGGTCTGGGTCGTGAGGAACGCGAGGCCGGCGACGCCGTCCGCCGCGAGCTCCGACCCGGCATTGAAGCCGAACCAGCCGACCCAGAGCAGGGCCGCGCCGATCACCGTGAGCGGCAGGCTGTTCGGCGCCATCGGCTCCTTGCCGTAGCCGAGGCGCGGGCCGACGATGATCGCGGCGACGAGAGCCGAGAAGCCGCTCGACATGTGGACGACGAGACCGCCGGCAAAGTCCAGGGCCTCGATCTCGGTCGCGATGTAGCCTCCGCCCCAGACCATGTGGGCGAGCGGGATGTAGACGACGAAGACCCAGATCGTGATGAAGATGGCGTAGACGCTGAAGCGCATGCGCTCCGCGAACGCGCCGAGCATGAGCGCCGGGGTGATGATCGCGAACATGCCCTGGAACATGACGAAGACGTAGGTCGGGATCGTACTCGAGACGCTGTCCGGCGTGATGCCGGAGAGACCGACCATCGAGAGGTCCCCGATGAACGCGCCGCCCTCACCGAAGGCCAGCGAGTAGCCGACGACGACCCAGAGGACGCCGATCATGCCGGCGGAGAACATGCACTGCATGAGGACCGAGAGCAGGTTCTTCGTGCGAACCAACCCGCCGTAGAAGAGAGCGAGACCCGGCAGCGCCATCATCAGGACGAGGAGCGTCGAGGTCATCATCCAGGCCGTATCGCCGGTGTCGATCGTGTCCTCGGCGTGGGCGGTGCCGGTCGACAGGAAGAGGACGACGGTCGTGAGGGTCGGGATCGCCGCGGCGCGGGAAAGGGCGCGGGCGAGGCGTGCGGGAAGAGCGGGCATCGGGCGGAGCCTCCTTGCGCGGCGCGGTGCCGCGGATTCCGGATTCGTTCTGGGTTCAGCAAGAAATGCGCCAACCTCGGCGCGCTTGAGCGTGGACCTACGCGAATGAGAGCGCGGTCGCGCGCGAGCCGCGCGCGAGCCTGCTCGAATCGCAGGCACGCATGGCGCGCGATTGAGCACTCAGACAGCGCGAACTGCGCCGCCATCGACACATCCTCGCGTCGACGGCGTGCACCCCGTCCAGGTCAGTCGCGCGGGGTCGGGACGACGCCGCGCTCGCGCAGGCCTGCCCGGGCGGCCTCGTCGCGACCGAGCTCCGAGAGGATCTCGTCCGTGTGCTCGCCGTAGAGCGCCGGCGGCCCACTCGGTTCCGACGGCGTTCCGGAGAAGCGCGCTGCGGCCCGGGCCCGACGGTAGGTCCCGTAGACCGGATGCCGGGCCTCGACGACCGCGCCGTTGTGCACCAGCTGCGGGTCCTGCAGGACGTCCTTGTGTTCGAGCACCGGCGCGACCGGAACCTCTTCGGCGAGGAGCGCTTCGTAGGCTTCCACGCTCGTGAGCTTCGCGAGCCCCGAACTCATGACCTCGGCACGCTCGAGGGCGTTGGCCTCCTCGCCGGACGCGATGCCCCGGTGGCGCTCGGATTCCGCGAGATCGGTACGCCCGACCGCGCGCAATCCCCCGCGCATCTGCTCCGCCGTCCCCATCCAGTAGATGATCTGGCCATCCTTCGTCGGGGTGAGCTGATAGCGCTCACCCGGAACCACGAAGGTCGACACGTCATCGCCGACCAGGGTGTGTCGGAGCATCCCGTCGGGCCAGAAGAACGCGAGGCCGACGTCGAGCATCGCGACCCGGACGTGCTGCCCGCCCTGCCCCCGCTCGCGGGCGAAGAGCGCGGCGGTGATCGCCTGCGCGAGGGTGAGCGACGTCGCCTTGTCGACGACGGCGTTCCGGATCAGATCCGGAATCGGAATCTCGGGATTCATCTGCGCGGCCACGTGGCCCGTGAGCGCCTGGAAGATCGGGTCGTAGCCCCGCCGCTCGGCGTAGGGGCCATCGTCGCCGTAGCCCGTGATCGAACCGTAGATCAGGTCGGGCTTGACCTTGCGAAGATCGTCCTCGCCGATCCCGAGTCGCTCGGCGGCCCCGGGTCGCCAGTTCTGGATCAAGACGTCCGTGGTCGCGACGAGCTCGAGGAAGAGCGCGTGGCCCTCCTCGGTCTTGAGGTCGATCCCGATCGAGCGTTTGCCGTGGTTGCAGTTCGCGTAGAGGGCCGCCATCCCGGCGCGGTAGTTGACGGGCTGGCGACTCTCTTCTCCGTAGCGCGGCGGCTCGACCTTGATCACGTCGGCCCCCTGATCGGCGAGGACCATCGCCGCGAGCGGCCCCGAGATCACCTCGCTCACGTCGAGGACGCGAATGCCGTCGAGCGGTCCTGCCATGATCGACTCGTCTCCGGCCGCCCGCATGGGACGGGACGACGCTAGGCGTCGGGGAAGAAGTTCGGTTCGCGCTTCTCGAGGAAGGCGCGCATCCCTTCCTGCATCTCGGCGCTGCCCTGGGTGCGACGCACTTCCTGGCGTTCGATCCGTAGCGCTTCGTCGAGGCTCGCCCCCTCGGCGCCGACGACGCAGCGGAGTACCGACGCGACGGCGTTCGGCGGCTTCGCCGCCAACTCGTGGGCGAGGTCCTGCGCGCGCTGCTGGAGCTCGTCGTTCGGCCAGACTTCGTGGACGAGGCCGATCCGCAGGGCCTCGGGGCCCGAGATCATCTTGACGCGCAGGATGATGTCGAGGGCCGCGGCGCGGCCGACGGCCCTGGTGAGTCGCGCCGTCCCGCCCCACGCCGGAATGCTTCCGAGATCGAGCTCGGGCAGCCCGATCTTCGCACCCTCCTCCGCCGCAAGACGGAAATGACAGCCGAGGGGGAGTTCGAGCCCGCCGCCCAGGCAGTAGCCGTACATCGTCGCGATCCACGGCTTGCTCATGTTCTCGATCTTCGAGATCACGCGCAGCCGTTGGTCGAGCAGCGCCTCGAAGCTGCCCTTCCGCTTCGCGCCCTCGGGAATCTGCTTCAGGTTCATGCCGACCGAGAAATGCTCGTCCCCGGCACCCCGAATCACGACGGCACCGACTGAATCGTCCTTCGCGAGGGCGTCGACCTGCTCCTCGAGCGCATCGAGGAAATCCAGGCTCATCCGGTTGCGCGGCGCGTCGTCGTTGATGAGGGTCACGACCCGGCCTTCGCGCTCGACGATCAAGGCGTCGCTCATGCGGTCCTCCTGCTGGACGTCGCAGGATTGCATGGATCGACGGGCTTCGCCGGCGACCCCGCGTTCGGCACGTTCGGGGAGTTCGGCACGTTCGGCACGAGGCCGCCTAGCCTCCGGCGGCCGCCTTCACGAAGCCCACACGATCGCCGTCGGCGAGCTTCGTCTTCATGCCCTTGCGATGGGAGACGAGGACGCCGTTGACCGCGACCCGCGCCACCCGCGCGAGCTTCGCGAACTCCTCGCCGCCCGCACCGAAGCGCGCCCGTGTCTGCTCGACGACGTCGGCGACCGTCGTCGCCGCGTCCAGCTCGAACGCGTGCTCGCCGATCGCCTTGCCCATGTCGTAGGTGAGCTCGACCCGGATGCCCATCGCCGCCTCCTAGACCTCGACCCGAAGCTTCTCGAGCGTGCTGCGAAGCGGAACACCGTCGGCGTCCCAGCCGCGGAGCGTGTAGTAGCGCGGCAGCAGCTCGCCGAGTGGGTGGCCCGCATCCATCGTGTCGAAGATCGACTCCTCGAGCATGCGCGGCGGGAGCGTGTCGTCCTTGCCGGTCAGCCCCTCGCGCAGGTTGTACATGCGCTCGAGATTGAAGATCCGACCGCCGATCTCCTGGAGATGACCAGAGGAGAACGTCGTCCCGGTGATGTAGGTGAGCCACTTCTCGAACCAGAGCATCGGGCTCCCCTTCATCCCCATGGCGATCCGCATCATCGGTCCGAGATTCTCGAAGACCTTCGAGATCGCCCGGAACGACAGCGAGCTCGGGTCCATCTCGTGGAGCTGCTTGGGGATCATCCCGTAGGTCGTGAAGATGCAGAGCACCATCGAGTTGATGGCGCAGGCGTTGTTCTGCATGAGCACCGGGATGTCGGCCTTGAGCTTCAGGTTCTGGGGATTGATCGTGAGCGGTCCGGTCGACTCCATGTACATCGACGCCCCCTGCACGTGGCAGCCGCCCCGATTCGTCGTCGCGTACTCGACGCCCTGGGCGAAGGAGCCGCGCGGATCGTAGGCGCTCATCTCGAGCCCCTTCACGTGCATCGCGAAGGCGTGTCCGCCGAACTTCTCGCTCATCCGCTTCGTCCCGTCGGCGAGCTCGTTGCCCGCGCCGCGACGATGGCCGATGTCCTCGATGAGCGAGCTGATGCCGTCCGGATCCCCGAAGCGGATGCCCGCATCCCAGATCCCCCGCTCCGCGAGCTCCATCGCGAACGACAGGCTCGCGCCGAGTGAGATCGTGTCCATCCCGAGATCGTCCGCCAGATAGTTCCAGACGTTGATCTCCCCCAGGTCCGAGATCTCGAGGTTGCTGCCGAGGAGTGCGAGGGTCTCGTACTCGGGTCCCTTGACCCGCCCCTTCCCCTCGATCTCGACGTCGCGGCCGCAGGTCACCGGGCAGTGGATACAGCTCGTCTTCACCCCGACGAGTTCGTGATCCTCCATGTACTCGCCACTGATCGTCATGGCGTCGTCGAAGTGACCTTTCTGGAAGTTTCGCGTCGGCAGGATGCCCCGGCCGTTCGTCGTGTTGACGATCCCGCCGGTCCCGAACCGCTTCATCGAGCTGCCGAGCACCGGGTGGTCCTTGAAGAGCGCGCGGACTTCCTTCGTGTAGGTCTTGAATGCGTCCGGGTCGTCCATCTCGAGCTTGCGGGAGCCCGTGACGCTGATCGCCTTGAGGCGCTTCGAGCCCATGACGGCGCCGACGCCGGTTCGACCGGCGATCCGTTCGTTCGACACGATCCCCGCGTAGAGGACCTGGTTCTCCCCGGCCGGACCGATCACGGCGTGGGAGAGCTTCTTGCCGAGCTTCGCCTGGGTTTCGTAGGTCCCGAGTCCCCAGAGATCGTCGGCGTCGATGAAGCGAACTTCGTCGCGGTCGCCGTCGATCTCGATCCGAACCGGGCGCTCGGACCGGTTCGAGACGACGATCACGTCGATTCCGGCGCGCTTCATCCCGTAGGCGTAGTTCCCGCCGCAGGTGGCGTTGCCGATCCCGCCCGTGAGCGGGCTCTTGCAGACCACTGCGAAGCGATTGCTCTGGGGCGCCACGGAGCCGTTCAGAGGCCCGGTCGCGAAGATCAGCGGGTTTTCCGGCGCGAGCGGATTGATCCCGGCTTCGGTCCGGTCGTAGAGCAGGCGGGTGCCGTAGCCCTTGCCGCCGATGTAGTCCCGCGCGATGTCCTCGTCGAGGGGCTTCCAGGCGAGCTCGCGGGTCGCGAGATCGATCTCGAGGACGCGTCCGGCGTAGCCCTTGATCATGCGGCTCTCCTGGCGCGGGAATCGCGCGACCCCAGAATTCTACGAGACCCCGCGCGATCACCGCAGACGTCAGTGGCGACCGCGCGTCAGCCCCGCGAGCGCGGCGAGAGCAGCGAGAGCAGCGAGAAGGATCGCGGCGAAGGGCCTCAGCGCGGGTCGAGCCGATACACCAGGCGCTTCGGATCGAAGCCCTCGAGCTCGGCTTCGTCCTCGACGAGGACGGCCGTCCGCTCGTAGATCGTGTCGCCGAATCGGACGCGGACGCGCGGGTCCTCACGGAGGTACTCGAGCCACGTCCGTCCCTCGGCGGGGTCGATGTAGAGCTGGCCGTTCCTCACGAAGTAGTTCAGCTCGACCGAGTACGGATCGTCGGGCCGGAACTCGATGTCGACGAAGGCATCGTCGACGAAGCTCCAGTCGTCGACGGGCGCCTCGGCGACCTCGCCGCTGAGCTCCCCACCCGGAAGCATGAAGAAGGGACCGCCGCATCCGGCGACGAACGCGACGAGCACGAAGGAGAGGGTCACGGAGATGGAAGGGAACGACGAACGGAGCGGAGAACGCATGACGGAGGACCTCCTGGCGCGCCGGGCAATCTAGCGACTCGCGCCCTCGCTGCTCCGGACGGCGGGTCGCACGTTCTCGGCGAGCTACGCTTCCGCCGCTGGCCGGCGCCCCGGCTCCCCCGCCCCCACCCAATGGAGATCCGATGTCCGACGCGAAGCCCTCCCTGATCCTCTACGGCGTGCCGTTCTCCCAACCCGTGCGAGCCGTCCTCTGGCTCCTCTTCATCAAGCGCACACCCTTCGAGATGGTGCTCATCAACCCCGGCTCCAAGGGCGAGAACGGGAGCCGCCATCCGGGCTACCTCGCGAAGAATCCGGCGGGCACGATTCCCACGATCGAGGATCGCGAGAGCGGATTCGTCCTCGCCGAGGCCCACGCGATCCTCGCCTACCTCTGCAACCGCCACGGCTGGACGGACCTCTATCCCGAGGACGCCGAGGCGCGCGCCCGGGTCGACTGGTACCTCCACTACCACCACCGCAACATCCGGGACGCCTCGCTCGGTCTCGTGGCACCGAAGATCCGAAAGGACCTCGACATCCCCGAGGCGATGCAGAGCGCGGCGCAGGCGACGGTCACCCGAGCCCTCGAAGCCCTCGACACCGGCTGGCTCGCGGACTCGCCCTACCTCTGCGGCGAGTCGTTCACGATCGCCGACCTCGGCGCCTACGCCGAGCTCGGTCAGCTCCAGGCGGGGTACACGAACGTCTTCGACTTCACGCCCTTCCCGAACGTGAGCGCGTGGCTCGCGCGGATGCACGACGTCCCCGCCCACGACGACATCCACACCGTGCTCGCGGAGCTCGGCGACATCAGCGAAGAGGCCCCGTCGATGGAGCGGATCGTGGGCGCCAACAAGAGCGCCCTCGGCGTGCTCAAGAAGCGACTCGCCGAGTTCGCGGCGTGACCTTCGGACTCGGCGCGCTCGGGCCGGTGGGCTGCTATCGCGCGTGGAGCTGGACGGGCAGCTCGGTGTACCCGTTCACGAAGCACGATCGCGTGCGGACCGGCGGCCCGACGACCTCGACCATCTGGTAGCGCTGGAGCAGCTCCTCCCAGAGCACGCGGACCTGAAGCTCGGCGATCCGGCTCCCCACGCAGAAGTGGCGGCCCCAGCCGAACGAGAGATGGTTCCGGTGGTCCTTGCGGTCGATCAGGAACTCGTTCGCCCGGTCGATCGCCGTCTCGTCGCGATTGCCCGACACGTACCACATCACGACCTTGTCCCCGGCCTTGATCGACTTGCCGCCGAGCTCCGTGTCGCGGGTGCAGGTTCGTCGCATGTGCGCCAGCGGCGTCTGCCAACGGATCATCTCGCTGGTCATGCTCGTGACGAGGGAGGGGTCCGCGCGGAGCTTGTCGTACTCGAGCGGATGCTCGTTCAGGGCGAGCACGCCGCCGCTGATCGAGTTGCGGGTCGTGTCGTTGCCACCGACGATCAGCAGGACGAGGGTCGCGAGGAAGGTGCGAGGATCCATGTCCTTCGTCGCCTCGCCGTCGGCCAGCAGACTGACGAAGTCGCCGGTGCGTCCCTTGCCCTTCCGCTCGTTCCACAGGCCCTGGAAGTGGTTCAGGCACTCGACGAGGACGGCGTGCCGCTCTTCGTGAGTGATCGAGTCCGGTCCCGGCAGGTTCGGCTGGGTCGTCGTGATGTCCGACCAGTAGGTCAGCTTGCGCTGCTCTTCGTAGGGAAAATCGAAGAGGTTCGCGAGCATCGAGGTCGTCAGCTCGATCGACACGCGGTCGACCCAGTCGAAGGTCTCGCCGATCGGCAGGCCGTCGAGGATCTGGATCACGCGCTCGCGGATGATCGGCTCGAGGCGCTTCAGGTTCCGGGGGCCGACGGCCGGCGCGACGGTCTTGCGGTGGGCGATCTGCCGCGGGCCGTCCATCGAGATGAAGCTCGAATCCATCGGCGAGTCCGGGAGCGGGTCGCTGATGGAGATGGCCCGGGCCGAGGAATAGGTGTCGGGATCCTTCTCGACGGTCACGATGTCGTCGAATTTCGTGATGGACCAGTAGGCGCCGAAATGACTCTCGGCGCTCTCCGGGGTGTAGTGGACGGGGTCGTCCCGACGGAGCCGTGCGAAGTACCCGTGGTACTCGTTGGCCGCGAAGAGCTCGCCATCGGAGGGATCGATCCGGTCGAGGGGGTAGGTCTCGGGATCCGCGCCGACCTGCCCCGTCGGCTTCGGCGTCTCGCCCCGGACCTGCGGCGTCGAGGGGCGGGGCGGGAGCTTCGACCAGGCATCGTCTGCATTGGCGAAGGCTTCGGATTCGGTCGCGACGGCCTGGCTCATGAGATCCTCCGAGGGGCGGGCAGACCCGGAGGATACTCCCTGCCCGCGAGCGTGCCTAGCGCCCGTCGAGACCGAGGGTCTCCTTCACCTTCTTCTTGATGAACTGCCGCTTGATCGCCGACATGCTCTTCTCGATCTCGTCCTGGCTCTGGAAGGGAATCTCGACGGTCGCCGACTCCGGCCGCATGCCGCCGGGCAGGATCAACCCCTCGCCGTCCACGCTGAACAGGAACTCGTAGACCTTCGTGATGACCGGCTCGAGCAGCCACATGTTGTAGAGGAAGACGTCGGTCTCCTCGCGCGGATCCTGCTCGACGTTGAAGACCTGAGGCGCCCACAGCCGACGCCACGCACGGTCCCGCGGCGCGGGATCGTCCCCGGTGAAGAAGACCTTGAAGCGTCGCCACTTCGCCGCCAGAAGTGTCCGGCCCGAGAAGAAGAGCGCGTACTCCCGGGCCGATTGCTCGGTCTCGCCGAGCAGGAACGCGGACTGGTCGACGCCATCGATCACGCGACCGCTCGGCATCTTCGCGCCCGCGAGCGCGGCGAGAGTCGGAAAGACGTCGACGAGCGCGACGATCTCGTTCGAGACGCGACCGGGGGTGACGCGCCCCGGCCAGCGGACGATCGCCGGCGTCCGGATGGATCCCTCGAAGGCGCTCCCCAGATAGCCGCGGAAGGGCCCCGAGTTCGACCCCTGCGGATAGTGGGCCGAGTCCGGGCCGTTGTCGCTCGCGTAGAGGACGATGGTGTCGTCCGCGATCCCTGCCTCGTCGATCGCATCCAGGACCTGCCCGACCCGATGGTCGTGCTCGACGATCACGTCGGCGAAGTCGCCGTTTCCGCTTCGTCCCGCGAAGTCGGGATGCGGCAGATAGGGATGATGGGGATTCGACCAGGACACGAAGAGGAAGAAGGGACGATCGTCGACGGCGCGATCGGCGATCCAGCGGACGGACTTCTCCGCGATCCGGCCGTCGATCAAGGGTCGATTGCCGAGGTCGTAGGGCTCGACCTCGCGGACGGGTCCGCCGCGTTCGCCCTCGAGCAGGTGGGGCACGCGCGCGACGGTCGGGTCGAAGCCGACCGCGACCGTGTCCATCGCCACGTTCGTCGAGAACGGAAAGCCCCACCAGGTATCGAAGCCCTGGTTCGTCGGGAAGCGCCCCTCCGTCTCACCCAGGTGCCACTTGCCGAAGATCGCCGTCGCATAGCCCGCGTTCGAGAGCGTCTCCGCGATCGTCACCTCCCAGGGCGCCAGTCCGCCCGGAAGTCCCGGCGTCGCCGCGCGCCAGGTGCCCGATCGGATGGGCATCCGTCCGGTCATGAGCGCGGAGCGCGACGGCGTGCACTCGACCTCCACGTTGAAATTCGTGAGCCGCAGTCCTTCCGTCGCCAGCGCGTCGAGGCGCGGCGTCGGCGCCCCGCGCAGGACGCCCCCGCCATAGGCGCCGATCTCGCCGTAGCCGAGGTTGTCGCTCAGCAGGACGATGATGTTGGGCGGGTCCGCTTCGGCGGCGACCGCCGTAGCGGGGACGCGACACGGGAAGATCAGGCCGACGACGAGGAGCGCGACGGAACCCGCGCGCGCGCGACGCACACTCCTCACCCCATCGTCTCCTTCGCGACGCGTTCGAGCTCGTCGAGTACTTCCGGACCGCGGCCGTCCAGCCAGATCGTCGCGTGCTCGACGCCGAGTGCCCCGAGCTCGTCCATCTCCGCCCGGCTCCGCAGACAGCCGGGAAATCCGAAGGCCACGCGCGTGAGACGCGCGGGATCGCGCCCCGCGCGCAGCATCGCCTCCTCGAGCGAGGCGAGCCCGACGCGCATCTGGTCGACGGTGGCGATTCCGGGGATCCAGCCCTCGCCCCAGGAGGCGATCCGCTCGAAGATGCGCGGAGACGCGCCCCCGAGCAGAACGGGCGGATGCGGCTTCGACACGGGCTTGGGATGGGAACGGACGGCCGGAAACCGGACGTAGGGACCGTGGTGACTGGCCTCTTCCCGGGTCCACAGGGCCTTCATGGCCGCGACCTGATCCCGGATCTGCGCCCAGCGTCGGTCGAAGTCACCGCCCAGGATCTCCGTCTCCTCCCGCATCCATCCCGCGCCGACCCCGAAGAGGAAGCGGCCGTCCGAGTCCGCGTCGAGGGTCGCGATGTCCTTGGCGAAGGCGATGGGCTCGTGGAGCGGCAGCAGGCAGACGCCTGTCCCGAGGCGGAGCGTCGACGTGACGGCGGCCGCCCGGGCGAGGGCGACGATCGGCGAGGAAAGCAGCCCCGCGTACGCGGGCGGCTCTCCGCTCTCGGACGCGGGGTAGACGCGCTCGTACTCGACGGGCAGGACGACGTGCTCGCCGACCCAGAGCGAACCGAAGCCCAGCGCCTCGGCGGTCCGGGCCACGCGGGCGATGTCGATCGCGCCCTCGCCGGCAGTGAAGAAGATCCCGACTTCCATCGCTCGTTCCTTCGCCCCGCCGTCACCCCATCGGGTAGCGGATCTCACGCGTGACGCGGTGGATCGCCTTCATGACCTCGGGGTCGAGGACGAGGTCGCTCGCCGCGAAGATCTCGGGGAGCTGCTCCTCCTTGGTCGCCCCCACGATCGTGGAGGCCACGAAGTCGTGCTGTTTCGACCAGGCGACCGCGAGCGTCACGACGGAGAGCCCGGCCTCGGCGGCGATCGCCTCGAAGCGCTCGGTCGACGCGAGGGCCGCATCGCTCACGAAACGGCTCGCCATCGCCCCTTGCCTTCCTCCCATCGCCTTGTAGCGGGAGAAGCGCGCGTCCTCGGGCCAGGCACCGCCGTTGTACTTCCCGCTCAGCACGCCGCCGGCGATCGGCGAGTACGGGATCAGACTCACCCCTTCCTTGCGACACACCTGGGCCAGCTCGTCCTCGAAGCGACGATTGTTCATGCTGAAGTTGTTCTGGATCGTCTGGTACTCGGCGACCCCGAGCCGGCGCGACGTCTCGAGGCTCTTCATGAGGCCCCAGCTCGTCTCGTTGCTGCAGCCGATCACGCGGACCTTGCCCGCGACGATCAACTCGTCGAGGGCCTCCATCGTGTCGTCGTAGGGCTGGTCGTGGTCGGGCCAGTGCGTCTGGTAGAGATCGACGTAGTCCGTTCCCAGGCGCTCCAGGCTCGCCTCGACCGCGCGCACGATGTTGTGCCGGTCGAGGGTCGTCATCCCCGACCGGACCGCGGCCTTGAGCCAACCGTGGGAGGGCCCGGCGACCTTCGTCGCGAGGATCACCGAGTCTCGGTCTTTCGTCGCGAGCCACTTGCCGACGATCCGCTCGGTCTCGCCTGCATAGGCCGGGTCCGGTGGGACCGGGTAGTTCTCCGCCGTGTCGTAGAAGTTGATCCCCGCGTCGTAGGCGTGGTCGAGGATCCGGAGGCTCGTCTTCTCGTCCGCATGGGAGCCGAAGGTCATCGTTCCCATACACAGGTCCGAGACGACGAGGGCGCTGGTTCCGAGGCGACGACTCTGCATGCGATCTCCTCCGCCGCCGCCGACGCGGCGCAACGCGAGCATACAGAACGCGGCGTCGCTCGTGCGTCCTGCTGAGCGTCGCTCCGGCCGCCCCCCCCTGCCACGCGCGGACGCGTCCCGTCAGTCGAACTCGCGCTCCCCGCTCGCGAAGAGGACGAAGGCGAGCCAGCCGACGAGCGTGATCCCCGACGCGACACCGAAGACGAGGCTCCAGGACCCCGTCGCCTGCAGGATCATGCCGGTCGTGTAGACGCCGACCATTCCGGGGATCGTACCGGCGGTGTTGGTCAGCCCCATGACCGTGCCCGCGTGGCGGGGGGCGATGTCGATGTGATTTACGGCGAAGCCGCCGGTCACGAACGCGCCCACCGCAGTTCCGATCGACATCACGACGATGGCGGCCCAGGCCGTCTCGATCTGCCCCACGACGAGGAGCGAGATCGCCGTCCCGAAGCACCCGATGGTCTGCATGATCTTCCGCACCCGCACGACGGGCAGGCCTGCAGCGAGCATCCGGTCCGCGATCTGCCCGGCGACGTTGATGAAGATGAAGGAAGCGACGTGGGGGATCATCGTGAGCCAGCCCACCGACTCGAAGGGCACGCCGAGACCTTCGCTCACGAAGGTCGGGAGCCAGGTGATCAGGATGTAGAGCGACCAGTTGTTGCAGAAGTGCGCGACGACGATCGCCCAGACCGACCGGCTCCGGAGGAAGCTTCCCAGCGACGGGAGGGCTTCGCCCTCGCGATCCGGGATCTCGGCCTCGATCAGCGCACGCTCCGCCGACGAAATGGACGGGTGCTGCGCCGGCGTCGCGTGCACCAGGAACCACCAGGGCACGAACCAGACGAAGCCCACGAGCCCGAAGAGATAGAACGCCCACTCCCAGCCCCAGGCCGAGATGACCAGCGGCGTCACCACGAGACCGAAGATGGTGCCGAGCGGGATCCCGCTGTTCGCGAGTCCGACGGCCCGGACGCGCTCGCTCTCGGGAACCCACCGCCCGAAGAGGCTGAAGAAGGAGGGATAGGTCACGGCCTCGCCGGCGCCGAGACCGATCCGGGCGATCAGCAGCGCGCCGAGACCGAGGAAGGCGGCCGGTGGCGTGAGCAGGGTGAAGAGCGACCAGAGGACGACGCCCACTCCCAGCACGACCTTGCCTCCGAAGCGGTCGGCAAGGCGTCCACCGATGATCTGGAGCGTGATGTAGCCCGCGGCGAAGGAGGCGAGGACGATGCCACGGGTCTCGAGGTCCCAGCCCAGGTCCTCGGCCATCGGAATGATCGCGACGGAGATGTTGACGCGATCGATGTAGCAGATGGTGACGGCGAGGAACGAGAGCGCGACGACGGTGTAGCGGCGCGGCCAGTCGGAGAAGACGGACATGGGCACTCCGATCCTGCAGCGGCCGAGCGAGCGCGGCGGACGAAAGAAGAAGGGCCGAGCCGGCGCTCACCGGCTCGGCCCTTCGGACCAGCGAATCAGGCAGGGCGCCCGAGCGCGCAGACCTTGTTGCCGTCGGGATCGCGCAGGTACGCCAGGTACATCCCGTTCTCGCGGCGACCGGGCGGATCCTCGATCGCGGTGCCGCCGTTGGCGAGTCCGGCCGCATGAAACGCGTCGCCCTGCTCGTCGCTCTCGACGAGGAAGCCGACGGTTCCGCCGTTCGCGTGGGTCGCGGGCTCGCCGTCGATGGGCTTCGTGATGGCGAAGATGCCCTGCGGGCTGATGTAGAAGTAACGGCCCTGGTTGTCGACGCCGGGGCCGATGCCGAGGGTGCCGAGCACGGCGTCGTAGAAGCGCTTCGAGGCTTCGATGTCGTTCGTACCGAGCATCACGTGGCTGAACATGGAGGTCTCCCGTTCGGGTTCATGGATTGCGGACGCGCGAGCATAGCCGTGGCACGACCAGCGACCAATCGCCGAACCCTCGAGCAGCAAAGCAGGGGCGACTCCGACTGCAGCGGACCCGAAGGAGAAGGCGCGTCTCAGATCAGTCCGTCGTAGGATCCGCCATCGAGCTGGAGGTTCTGGCCGGAGATGTAGCCCGCCTGCGCGCTGCACAGGAAAGCGCACGCGTCGGCGAACTCGCTGGGCAGGCCGAGGCGCCCGGCGGCGATGCTGTCGACCTGCTGTTGGCGCGCCTCCTCGTAGGAGAGGCCCCCGATCTTCATGGCGACCTGCGCCATCTGCTCCTGCCGCGGCGTATCGATCCGCTCGGGCAGCAGGTTGTTGATCGTCACGTTGTGCTGGACGGCGCCCTTCGAGATCGACTTGCAGAGAGCGGTCAGCCCCGTCCGGGCCGTCGTCGAGAGCGCCATGATCCCGACCGGCGTCTTCACCATCGCGCTCGTGATGTTCACGATCCGCCCGAAACCGCGCGCCTGCATTCCGGGCAGGAGGCCGCGGATCATCATCGCCGGCGCGAGCAGGTTCGCCTCGAGCGCTTCGAGCCACTTCGCGTGATCCATCTCGAAGAAGTTGCCCGGCGGTGGCCCGGCGTTGTTGTTCACCAGGATGTCGGCGTCAGCGCAGGCGGCGATGAGGCGCTCCCGCTCCGATTGCACGTTGAGGTCCGCGGCGACGGGCGTGACCCGGACCCCGTGTTCCGTCGCGATCCGGTCGGCGATCGTCGCCAGCTTGCCGGCGTCGCGACCGTTCACGACGAGCTCGACCCCTTCGCGCGCCAGCGCGCGGGCACACGCCTCCCCGAGCCCCTGACTCGACGCACACACGATCGCCTTGCGGCCACGAATTCCGAGATCCATTCCGCCCCTTTCCCCGTCCTCGATCGGACCCGTCAATGAACTAGGATTTCCGTTCGGTCGTCAAGTCACCGCCGGCGACCGCGCCGAACGCACCGCAACCGCGAGGAACGCCCGTGGAACTCTCCGATCGCCATCGCCAGTTCTTCCGAAACGAACAGTTCGTGCACGCCTTCGGCATCAACGTCGCCATCAACGGCGCGATCGCCTGGGGCATTCTTCGCGGACACGAGACGATCCCGCTCTGGGGCGAGGCGGCGATGGGGCCCGACCTCCTGGCGACCGGAGTGCTCCTCCCGGTCCTCATGACCCTGATCGTCTCGCACGTGATCGGAAGACAGGTCGCGAGCGGCGCGCTTCCGCCCCTGGATCGTCAGATGGTCGCCGCCCGCGGACTGCACCGCCGGCCGGCCCTCGTCCGGGGCCTGGTCCTCGCCGGGTTCGCCACCCTCTGCGGCTCGGTTCCGCTGGTCGCGATCCTCGACCTCGCGAGCGCTCAGCCGGTCTCCCTCGGCGGTTTCGTCACGTTCAAGGCCCTGTGGGCCGGTGCTCTGGCCGCCCTCGTCTCGCCGCCGATGGCCTGGTGGGCACTCGCCGCCGCTTCGGAGCGCGCGCCCGCCGACTAACGTGCCTTTCGGGCGCGATCCCGCGCGACGTCGGCCCAGGGTTCCCGATCCTCGGGCCCACCGAACCCATCGGGGTCCCAGAGGAAGCGGAGCGGCGACGTCTCGCCCGGTCGCGAGTGGCGCGGCCAGGCCTCCGCCGCCGCCGTCATCTCGGTCACGACATCGGCGTGACCGGCCGCGACGTCGCGGGTCTCGAAGGGGTCGACGAACACGTCGTAGAGCCGCGTTTCGTCGCCCGAGAGCACCAGCTTCCAGGGCGCCCGGTAGAGCGCCATCGCGCCCGTATCCCCGATCACGTAGTCCGGCGTCCGGCTCGGCCCGCTCCCGCTGAGGACGCCCCATTGGCTCGCCCCGTCGAGGTCCTCGGGAATCTCGCCCGGTGCCCCGACCGCTTCGAGCAGCGTCGGCAGGACGTCGGAGATCGTCATGAAGCGCTCGTGCCGACCACCTTCGAGCCGACCCGGCCACCAGATCGACGCGGGCACGCGCACGCCGCCTTCCGCGATCGTCATCTTGCCCCCGGGCAGCGGCCTGTTGTCGCTCGCGCCATCGAAGGTATTCGAGGCCATGAACTCGAGAGACGCGATCGGCATCGGGCGGTCGAAGACCCGCATGGCCAGCTCGCTCGCCCGCGCGAAGAGCGGGAAGCGCGCCTCCGGCGAGAGTCCTCCGTTGTCGCTCGAGAAGAAGACGAGGGTGTGCTCGAGCATGCCCTCCGCCGCAAGGGTGTCGAGCACGCGCCCGATCGCCGCGTCGAGCTCCGTCACCATCCCGGCGTGGAGGCGACGCTGCTCGTTCTCGATCCGCGGGTAGGTCGCCACGACTTCTTCCGGCGCCTCGTTGGGGAGATGCGGTGCGGGAAGCGCGAGATAGAGGAAGGTCGGCCGTGTCCGATCTCGTCCGCGCAGCAGGCGGACGGCCTCGTCCGCGAGCAGTCGGGTGCTGTAGCCCTCCTCCCGGAGGGTCTCGCCGTTGCGCTGCCAATCGTGACCGCCACCGTGGTTGTGGTCCCAGTAGCCGATCCCGCCCGTCAGGTAGCCGTAGAAGTGCTCGAAGCCGCGCGACTGGGGGAAGTAGTCGGGAATGAAGTGGCCGAGGTGCCACTTCCCGACCATGACCGGCTGGTAGCCGAGGGCGCCCAGATACTGAGGCAGGATCCGCTCGTCGAGACCCAGCCCATCGCCTTCGTTCTTACCCAGCGGGCGATGGATCCCGAGACGCCGCGAGGACTTTCCCGTCATCAGGGACGAACGGGTCGGGCTGCAGCTCGGCTGGACGTAGAAGCGGTCGAGCTCGACGCCCTCGCGTGCCAGGCGGTCGAGGTTCGGCGTGCGGATTTCGCTTCCGTGGTAGCCGACGTCGTTCCAACCGAGGTCGTCGGCGAGGATCACGACGATGTTGGGACGCTTCGCCCCCTCCTCCTCCGCGAAGACCGTCGTCGCCAGGACGACGACGAAGGAAGCGAGCACGAATCGGGCCAGCACGGTCATACGCCTTCCAGCAGGATGCGAACGTCGGCGTGAGCGGCCTTGGCCTCGGCGATCCGGTCCCGGCCGTAGTCGATCAGGGGGTGGTCGTGATCGAGGATCGCCTGCCGATACGAGGGTCGAGCCCTCAGTCGTTCCCAGTAGGCGGCGACCAACGGGCGCTTCGACGGATCGAGGAAGACGTTCTCGGCGCTCGCCTGCCGGATCCGCTCGAAGATCACGACCCATCCCACGTCGGCCAGGGTGAACTGCTCGCCCATGATCCAGGGCCCGCCGTTCGTCTCGAGGCGTGCCTCGAGCTCGTCGAGGAAGCCGAGGAGGATCTCTCGCGTCTGGCCGATCGCGTCCGGGACCGGGCCGAGGCGAGCAAGTCGCTCGATTCCCAGCAGCTTGAAGAGAATGAACATGATCGGGCGACGCTTGTCGAAGTGGAAGAGGAGTCCTTCCAGGATCAGATGGAACGGGATCTTCTCGACCATGGTGCAGAAGAGCGGGAGCGTCTGGCCGGGAACCGCGTTGCCCGCCGACTTCTCCGGCTCCTCGAGCGGATTGGTGAGCGAGGTCCGGTCGACCCAGGCCTCCATCTCCGCTCGCTCGGCCGGGTCCGACGGAACCAGGGACGCGGCGCCGGGGGGCGCGAACCGGGCGGCATAGCGGATCTGCTCGTGGGACTCGTAGATGGGGTGTCCGTGGTGGAGGAGGACCGGCACCGTCCCGCCAGGATTCACCCGGAGCAGCTCGGGCCGGAGGGTCTCGTAGGCGCCGGTCTCGATCAGGTCGATGTGGTGTCCTTCGTAGGGGATCTGGAGTTCGGCGAGACAGACCCGGGTCTTCATCGAACACAGCGAGAGTGCGTTGTGATAGAGCTCCCACTCGGCCACGTGGGGGAAGAGCAGATCCGGCTGATGGCCCGGCGGAACCGAATGGGTGCGGCGCCGGCGCTTCTCGAAGAGAAACCAGCCGATCGCGAGCACGAGCAGCCCGCCGACGACATGGATCATCCTTCTTCCCTCCCCGTCGAGAGCGAACCGCCGGACGCTACTCGGCCGCCGGTCCGGGGTATCGCTCCCGGAGCAGGCGCTTCAGGACCTTCCCGCTCGGGTTCCGCGGGATCTCGTCCACGAACTCGACCGCGACCGGCTGCTTGAAGCGCGCGAGCTTGCCCTGGCAGTAGTCGAGGACCGTCTGTGCCTGGAGGTTCTCGGCCCCCCGTACGACCACCGCGAGACCGGACTCGCCCCACTTGGCCGAAGGCATCCCGATCACCGCGACGTCGACCACGTTCTCCATCCCGAGGATCACGTTCTCGACCTCGGCGGGATAGACGTTCTCGCCCCCCGAGATGATCATGTCCTTCTTGCGGTCCTGGATGTAGATGCAGCCGTCCTCGTCGATCGTCGCGACGTCGCCGGAGCGGACCCAGCCATCGACGAGGGTCTCCGCCGTCGCATCGGGCCGGTTCCAGTACTCCTTCATCATGTGCGGACCGGCGATCCAGACCTCCCCCGTCCCACCGGGCGGCACGTCGTTGCCCTCGTCGTCGACGATCCGGACCTCCGTGTGGACGAAGGGGCGGCCGGTCGAACCCATCTTCTGGACGGCGTCCTCGGGACTCGTGAGACACGCGGGACCGCAGGTCTCGGTCATCCCGTAGACCTGATGGATCGGGATCCCCATCGCGTCGTAGGCCTGGATCGTCGCGACCGGGACCGGGGCGGCGCCGCTCATGATCCAGCGCAGCGAGCTCCGATCGACGGTGTCCTTGTCGGGGACCTGGAGCATGAAGTTCAGCATCGCCGGAACGGCGAGCATGCACTGGACCTTCTCCTGCTCGATCAGCTTCCAGACGAGGGACGGGTCGAAGGCGCGCAGGATGATGTTGGACATGCCGCGGTGGACGTTGCCCGTCATCGGCGTGAGGGCGCCGACGTGGAAGAGCGGCAGCGCGACGATGTAGCGATCGCCGAAGGCGACCTCGGAGGTCGCCATCATCGTGATGCAGCCCCAGAGCGCCGTCGAATGCGTGTGAACCACGCCCTTGGGCAGCCCCGTCGTGCCCGACGTGTACATGATGTAGAGCTCGTCCTCGTCCTCGGCGACGATCGCCGGCTCCTCCGTCGATGCGGCGGCACACGTCGCGTCGTAGTCCTTCGCGAATTCCACCGTCTCGCCGCCGATCTGGAGGTAGCTCGCGATCGTCGTCGCGCCGTCGCCCTGCCCCGAGAGCTTCGGTCGCTGCTGCAGGTCCGCGACCGCCGACAGGAACTCCTCGCCGTACACGAGGGTCGAGACGCCCGAGTCGCTCAGGATGAACTCGAGCTCGTCGGGTACGAGCCGCCAGTTGAGCGGAACGCAGACCGCGCCGAGCTTCGCGATCGCGAAGAAGGTCTCGAAGAACTCGACGCTGTTCATCGCGAGAAGCCCGACCCGGTCGCCCTTGCCGACGCCCAGCCCGGCGAGGGCATTCGCCGTACGATTGCAGCGGTCGTTCGTCTCGCGGTAGCTGAAGCGTCGGCCCGAGGCGACGTCGAAGACGGCTTCGAGGTCCGGGTTCAGGCGCGCGCGCTTCGCGAGCAGCAGGCCGATGTTGTTGCGCATCTCGGGTCCTCTCGGGTTCGAAGACACGAGGGTACGCGATCGTAGTCGGACGATCGAAACGAAGCCGGCGCCTGGCCCCTTCGGGGTCGAGGGGTCGGGATCTCCGCGTTCGCTCGACTGCGATCGAAACCGGCTAGCATCGCGCCGAACCCGGGCGCCGATCCTGCTCGACGCTCGATCGGAGGGAGAACCGATGGGATTCCGACTCGCGAACATCGAGGGCCGCGCGGCCCTCGTCCTCGGTGACGACTACTACGACCTCGAGAAGGCTTCCGGCGGCAAGCTCGGCAGCGATCCGATGGGGGCGCTCGCCGCTTGCGACCAGCTCTCGGAGATCGCGGCGAGCCTCGCGGACCAGACGCCGACCGGCAAGCTCGCCGACGCGAAGCTCGGCCCGCCTTCCCCTCGCCCGGTCAACTCCTTCGGGATCGGCCTCAACTACCGCAATCACGCCGAGGAAGGCGGGATGGCGATCCCCGAGGCCCCGCTCGTCTTCGCGAAGTTCCCGTCCTGCATCGCAGGCCCGAACGACGACGTGGAGATGCGAAGCGACTACGTCGACTACGAGGGCGAGCTCGTCGCGGTCATCGGCAAGACCGCGAAGGACGTCGCCGTCGAGGATGCCTGGGACCACGTCGCGGGACTCTGCGTCGGCCAGGACATCTCGGACCGGCCGGCACAGTTCACCTCGGCCCCGCCCCAGTTCAACCTGGGCAAGTCCTTCGACACCTACGGACCGATCGGTCCCGTACTGGTCTCGCCGGACGAGCTCGCGAGCCGCGACGCCATGGAGCTCGTGTGTGAAGTGAACGGCGAAGTCCGACAGAAGGACAGCACCGGCGATCTGATCTTCGACGTTCCGACGCTCGTCGCCTACCTGTCCGGGATCCTTACGCTGCTTCCCGGCGACGTGATCTTCACGGGCACGCCCGGCGGCGTCGGCGTGTTCCAGAACAAGCTGCTGAAGGACGGCGACGTCGTCACCACGGCGATCGAAGGCCTCGGAACGATCACGAATCGCTGCGTGCGGACGAGCGATCACCCGCGCGCGGACTTCCTGCCCGAGCCGATGAAGCCGCTCCTCGCCGGCAAGTAGGCCGGCGCGCGAGCAGAGGAATCAGTCCGCCGTCGCGAGCGTCGCCCCGTTCAGAGTCGCGGTCGCGGTCACGGTCCGCGGATTCCGGATCGCGTCCATCAGGAAGCACATCTTCTCGGCCTGGGCGACGACGGCGGCCACCACCGCCTCATCGGCGCTCGACTCGAGTTCGAGCTTCGTCTCCACATCGACCAGTCGACTGGTCGCGTTCCCTGCGCCGATCGAGCCGGTCTGCTCGAAGCGCGGGGTGACCACCAACGACAAGTGATCGAACTCGATCTTTTTCGCCTCGCTCACCCGAGCGAGCTGCGTGAGCAGTCAAAAAGCGATCGAAGACGCGAAGTAGGCGAGCGGCGGGGGAGCCGAGTCGTCGCCACCGATCATGGCGCCCTCGTCACAGAGGATCTCGAACGCCCCGAACGTCGCCCGCTTCAACTGTTTCGGGCCGCGCACCGTCTCGACGTCGAACTCGATTCGGACGCCCTTGCCCTCCGGGCCCTCGACCGGACTGATTCGGAACGGATTCGATTGCTCGCTCATACTGCCTCCTGGGCCATGCCTGGCCGATGCCCGGACGTTACCCCAGTCGGGCCCTAGGAGGCCCCGATCGGTCGGCCCGGCTCGTCTCCGTTGAAGACGATCACCTTGCGATGGGGGAACGGAATCTCGACGCCGGCGGCGTCGAGCGCCTTCTTGATCTGCTCCGGGAGCGAGTAGAGCAGCTCGAAGTAGTGGGTTCCCTCGCAGAAGGGCCGCACGAGGAAGTCGACGGAGCTGTCGTTCAGGGTCTCGATCTCGACGAAGGGCGAGGGATCCGAGAGGACGTGTGGATGCGCCGCGAGGACCCGGTCGATCGTCGCGCGGGCCGTGTCGATGTCCGAGTCGTACGAGATGCCGAAACGCATGTCGACACCGCGCACCGGGTGGTGGCTGTGATTCACGATCTTCTCGCCCCAGATGCTGCCATTGGGCACGATGACATGTTGATTGTCGAAGGTCTTGAGGTTCGTCGTGAAGAGATCGATCCCGTCGACGAGGCCGAAGAGCCCGGCCACCTCCGCGAAGTCCCCGACCTTGTAGGGCCGAAAGATCATCAGCATCACGCCCGCCGCCAGATTCGTCATGGCGCCCTGGAGCGCGAGGCCGATCGCGAGACCCGCGGCACCGAGGAGGGCCACGATCGAGGTGGTCTCGACACCGAAACGATTGAGGACCGCGATGAAGGTGAAGGCGAGCACGGCATAGCGGGCGATGCTGCCGAGGAAGGTGAAGAGCGTGCTGTCGAGCTGGTCGTGGCGTTCGCCCAGCCCGACGATCAGACGGCCGATCCGGCCGGCGATCCAGTAGCCGATGATCAGAATGACGATCGCGAGCAGCACGTTCGTCGCCCACTCGAGGGCGGTCGGCAGATACTCGTTGATGTCGAGGGTTTCGATCAGTTCTTCCACGTTCGTCTCCACGTCGTTTCGAGGCTCGTCCGTCACAATGCGGAGTGAACCGAATCCGTCACGCCCGAGAAAGGGTCGGAGGCCACGGCGAGTCCGACCCGATCGGACCGCTGGGCGAGGACCCGATGCTGCGGGTGATCTGGAACGACTAGTCCGCGGGCGCCACCCCCTGGAGCGAGACCAGCGCCACACCGATCATGGACTCGCGCGTCACGATCGCGGCGAGCTCGTCCTCGCTCCAGCCCTCGGTGCCGTCCGGGCGGAGCGGCAGGACGAGGAAGCGTGTCTCGGCGGTGGTGTCGGTGATCCGTACGCGGACGTCTTCCGCCAGCTCGACCCCCATCTCGCGCAGGACGCCGCGCGGGGCGCGCACGATCCGCGCTCGGTAGGCCGGCGCCTTGTACCAGTCGGGCGGAAGACCGAGGACCGGCCAGGCGGTGCAGGAGCACTGGGTGCAGACGACGGCGTTGTGGAGCGTCGGGGTGTTCTCCAGCACGACGATGTACTCGCCCTGCGGCCCCTCGAAGCCGAGCTCGGCGCAGGCCTTCGTGCCGTCGACCAGGAGTCGTGCCCGATAGTCGGGATCGCTCCACGCCTTCGCCACGACCCGGGCGCCGTTCCTCCAGTCGAACTCCTGCCCGGCGTTCTCGGCCAGGCGGTCGATCGCCCCGTCCGGGAGACGGTCCGCGTCCGCGAGGGCCCGCTCGAGAGCCTCGACCCGCTCGACGGGCGTGGCCACGCGATCCCGATCGCTCATTCGACCGGCTCCAGGTAGCTCTGCCAGAGATCGACCAGGACGGACTCGCCCGCGCAGTCGTCCTCCCTCCAGAGCTCGCGCGCTTCGAACTCCACGTGGTAGGTGGGCTCGCTTCGTGGGGTGAACCCGTGGGCCGAGGTGTCCGGAAAGGAGAACGCGGGAGCCACGCGAATCACCTCGCCGGTCTTCCCCCGCACGTAGCGCGGGACCCGAGTGTGCCCTCGGAACTGGGCCTCGCGTACGCGCACTCGGTCGCCGACCGCGAAGGTTGCGGTCGCGGGCTCCGCGACCTCCCGTGGCGTCACGTCGGCGACGGGCCGCGCGAGCGGAAACCGCGCGCCGGCGAGAGATTCGAGACTCGCGCGATCGACGACGCCCTTCTCGACCAGCAGCGTCGCGGCGCCGGTCAGCATCCGCTCGTAGTACGAGGCGCCGAGATAGTCCGCCGGCGCCATCCGTTCGACGGCGTGGCGGTATTCATCCGCGTTGTAGGCCCGAAGGATCCCGATCCCGGCCATGTTCAGCGCGAAGGCGCGCCCCTCCCAACGCTCGTGGAACGTCGGCTCGTCGGCCTCGATCTCGATCGCGCCGAAGCCCTCCATGCCCCCGAGATCGTGGATCCCGTTCATCGTGCCCCCGGCGCTAGTCGTTCTTCGGGGCGCCGTCTGCGGCGTCGTGCGCGGCGTTGTCGGCGGCGTTGTCGACGGCGTCGTCCGGGGCGTTGTCCGGGGCGTTGTCCCACGCGACGCTGTAGGCACTCGACAGTTGCTGGACGACATCCCCGATCGTGACGTAGCCCTTCGCGTAGTCGGAAGGCGGCTTGCCTCCGCCTCCGGCGATCGGCGCCAGGTCGACGTGCTTCGCCTTCTCGCGGAGCGCGCCCACCGTGCACTCCTCCCGCGGCATGACCGCGAAGGGGTCGTACTGGAAATGCTTCATCGCGTTCAGGTGGGTGATCTTGTCGACCTCTTCCTTCGGTACGTCCTTCATCGAGCGCCAGAGCTTCTCCGGCGAGAGCGGCCAGGTCGTATCCGAATGGGGGTAGTCGCACTCCCAGGTGAGCGTGTCGATTCCGATCAGGTCGCGATTGCGGACGCCCGCGTCGTCGTCGATGAAGCAGGTGACGCAGTGCTCCTTGAACACGTCGCTGGGCCGCTTTCCGCCGAAGTCCTGGTGGGTCCACTTGTGATGGTGCTCGTAGACGTAGTCGGCCCGCTCCAGGAAGTACGGGATCCAGCCGACGCCGCCTTCGGACATCGCGAACTTGAGATCCGGGTATCGCCGGAGCACGTCCGAGAAAGTGAGTTCCGTGGCGACCCCGAAGAGCGTGATCGGCGTGCCCGTGATCATGATCTCGATCGGGGCGTCCATCTCGTTGAGCGACATCCCCGTTCCGGAGCCGATATGCATGCAGATCACGGTCCCCTCGTCGGCGCAGGCCTTCCAGAAGGGTTCCCAGTGGTCGTCGAAGAGCGACGGATGGCCCAGGCCCGTCGGCGTATCGGCGAAGGAGATCGCGTGACACCCCTTCTTCGCCACGCGCCGTACCTCGTCGGCCAATCGTTTCGGATCCCACATCATGGGGATCGCGAGGGGAATGAAACGACCGGGATGTGCGCCGCACCAGGCGTCGATGTGCCAATCGTTGTAGGCCTGGATCATGACCCGGGCCAGCTCCTTGTCGTCGTTGCGACCGAAGAGCTCACCGCAGAAACCGGGTACGGACGGGAAACAGAGCGAGCCGAGCACGCCGTTCACGTTCATGTCGTCGATCCGGGCGTCGACGTCGTAGCAACCCTTCCGGAGCTGGGAGAGCGCGGTCGGCTCCATCCCGTACTCCTCCGGCGGTCGCCCCGCGACCGCGTTCAGGCCGACGTTCGGGATCTGCTGTCCCTCGAAGACCCAGGCGTTCGTGCCGTCGTTGCGCGTGACCAGCTTCGGCGCCCTCGCCTTCCACTCGGGCGTGAGGACTCCGTCCCACATGTCCGGCGGCTCACAGACGTGATCGTCCACGCTCACGAGGATCATGTCGTTCATTTCCATGGCGGCTCCTCCTCCAGGATGATCAGGCGGTTCGAACGGGAAGCTTCTCCCACCCCCGAACCGACGACGTGTGCGCCTGGACGGCGTTGTCCCAGTCGACTTCCCATTCGGGCCATCGTTTCAAGACTTCCTCGAGGGCGACACGGCCTTCGAGGCGGGCGAGCGAGGCGCCGAGACAGAAGTGGATGCCGAACCCGAACGAGAGGTGGTGGTCGATCTTCCGGTCGATGTCGAACCGGTCCGGGTCGTCGAATCGGCGGGGATCGCGATTCGCCGCGCCGTTCAGGAGCGCCAGGATGCTCCCCCGCGGCACCGTCCGCCCGTGGTACTCGACGTCCTCGAGGACGTAGCGCGCCTGGATCGGGGACGGCGCTTCGTAGCGGAGCAACTCCTCGACGGCCTGGGGGATCAGGCTCGGATCCGCCGCCAGGCGGGCCCGCTGGTCGGGATTCTCGGCGAGGACCTTCCCTGCCCAACCGATCAGCCGGGTCGTCGTCTCGTTTCCCGCGCCGGCGAGCAGCCCGACGAAGCCCACGATCTCCTGACGCCCGAGTCGCCGCGTCTCGCCGTGCATGTCGACGAACTCGGCCCGGATCAGCTCGGTCATCAAATCGTCGGACGGGTTCTCCATCCGGTAGTCGATGTACTTCTCGAAGCCGCCGAACGTGAGACCGCCCTTCCGACCGCCCGGCGCCTCGGGCATCTCGCCGCCTTCGAGCTTCAGTCCCGCGTCGATCCGATCCCGGATCGCTTCCTGGTCCTCCTCGGGAACGCCGAGCAACATGCCGATCGTCTTCATCGGCATCTGCGCTCCGAGATCCGCGATGAAGTCGAATCCGCCGCTCCCGACCAGGGGGTCGAGACTCTGTTCACAGAAAGCGCGGACCTTCGGCTCGAGGGCATTGATCTGGCGCGGCGTGAACAGCTTCGCGAGCAGGCTTCGGTGGAGATCGTGGCTCGGCGGGTCCTCGAAGAGGATCGAGCCGGGCGGGATCTCGACGCCGTTCCGGATGATCTCGAGGACCGACCCGCGCGCCGAGCTCAGCCGCTGCCAGTCCTTCAGCCCCGCTTCGACGTCGTCGAAGCGCGACAGCGCGTAGAAGTCGTACTTCTCGTTGTAGTAGAGCGGCGCGTCGTCCTGGAGCCGTCGCCAGACCGGATACGGGTCCTCGTCGATCTCGAAGTCGTAGGGGTCGTAGTAGGGGTCGGGCGGGGCGGCGGCCATCGATCGCTTCTCGTCTCTTCCGGTCGATTCCTCAGACCAGCTTCTCGTTCGGCACGTTCATGAGGCGCGCGACGTTGCCGCCCATGATGTTCCGGATCGCGCTCTCCGAGGCATCCCCGAGCTCGTGGACGTAGCTCACCGGGTCGGCAAGACCTTCCGGGTGGGGATAGTCGCTCCCGAAGAGGACGTGCTCCTCGCCGATCAGCTCGGCCAGTGCCGGCAGATCGTCCTCCCAGAAGGGGCTCACATAGATGTTCCGCTTGAAGACTTCGACCGGATCTTCCGGGAACCCCTGCGGCTCCTTCTTGTACACGTCCTTCATCTTCGCGAGGAGCGGGGCGACCCAGGAGCTCCCGTTCTCGATCACCGAGATCTTCAGTTCGGGGAACCGCGACAACGCCCCGTGACAGATCAGGGCCGAGACCGAGTCCTCGATCGCCCGCCGGCCCTGGAGCATCGAGAAGGCCTGGGGCTGGAAGGGGAGGAACTCCGTGCTCGAGCCGAGCCAGTCATTCGTATAGCGGGTGTAGCCACTGTCCGACGAGTGCATCCCGATCAGGAGGTCGTGCTCCACGACCTTCTCCCAGAAGGGATCGAACTCGGGCAGGCCGAAGGAGCGCGAGCCCTGGAGTCCAGGGACCGGCGCGGGACGGATCAACACGACCTTCGCGCCGCGCTCGACGACCCATTCGAGTTCCTCGATCGCGCGATCGACGATGGGCAGCGAGATCACCGGCGTCGAGAAGATCCGGTCCCGATAGTTGAAGCTCCAGGTCTCGAAGAGCCATTGGTTGAACGAATGGACGACGTCGTGGATCAGCTCCGGATCGTCCCGCATCCGCTCTTCGAGGACGCTCGCGAGGGTCGGGAAGAGGAGCGTCCGATCGAGCCCCTGCTCGTTCATCAGCGCGAGCCGATCCTCCGGGTTTCGCCAGGCCGGGATCGACTTCACCGGCGCGCCGAAGATCTCGCGCCGGCTCTTCCCTTCCGGGTTGCCCTTCCGGTAGTACTCCTCCTGCGCGCCGGGAGCCGCCACGACTTCGAAGGTCGGGTTCGGGATGTAGTCGGAGATATGCCCCTTGATGACGATCTTCGTCCGCCCGCGAACTTCGACGTAGTCGATCGCACCGCGTCGATGCTCGGGGAGATATCGAAGGAACGACTCCTTCGTCTCGTAGAGGTGATTGTCGGCGTCGAAGACGGGACAGGTCAGCGGATCGGTGGACATGGTCACCTCCTCTCCCCGAGAGGGGAGGAACGATTATCACCCCCGGCCGCGGGGGTCGCAATTCGCCCCCTACTTCTTCGAGAGCTCGGTCTTCATCTGCGAGAGGTCCGACAGGATCGGGTACCCGGTGTGGGTGATCGCGTTCCCGTGACCGGTGTGGTGGATGTCGAAAACGGACTGGAGCGCCGTGTAGTAGCCCTGGACGTCCAGGGTCTGGTTGACGGCACGCTTCGCCTGGGCGAGGCCGAAGGGGTTTCGCGTCGCGATCTGGTTCGCGAGCGCGTCGGTCCGCTCCCAGAGCTCGTCCCTGGGAACGACTTCGCGCACCAGTCCGATTTCCCGCGCGTCCTCCGCCGTGAAGACCCGACCCGTGAAGAGCATGTCCTTGGCGCGCCGCGCGCCCATGTCCCAGGTGTGTCCGTGATACTCGACGCCGCCGATCGCCATCAGTACGACCGGATCCGAGAATTGCGCGTCCTCGGCCGCCACCAGGAGGTCGAGCGGAAAGATCAGGTTCAAGGCACCGGCGATCGCCTTGCCCTGGATCGCGCCGATCGTGGGCTTGGGGATGTTCCGCCAGTACCAGGAGTAGCCGAGGTACTTCTTCGCCTCCCAGCGGTAGAGCCGGTCGAGGTAGTACTTCCCGTCCTCGCCGAATCGGTCTCGGTCCTGTTCGTCGCCGCTCCCGCCCAGGTCGTGGCCCGCGGAGAAGTGCTTGCCTTCCGCGCGCAGCACGATCACACGGACCTCGTCGTCCGCCTCCGCGCGCAGGAACGACTCGTGGAGCTCGTCGAGCATCCGTTCGTTCTGGGCGTTCGCCTTGTCGGCGCGGGTCAGCGTGATCGTCGCCACCCGTTCTTTCGTCGCGTACTCGACGTAGGCCATGTCCGGTTCTCCTTCTCGCGCGCGCCGCGCGCCTAGTCCTTGCGCAAGAGGACGGCCCCGCCCGGGTGACCGCCCCCGGTCGTCACGACCGCCGTCGCCGCGTCCGCGACCTGCCGATCCCCCGCTCCGCCCCGAAGCTGCAGGACCGCCTCGTGGAAGAAGCCGTACCCGTGCAGGCGCCCGGCGGACAGCTGCCCACCGTGCGGGTTCAACACGAAGTCGCCGCCCTCGCGGATCCGCTTGCCGCCGTCGACGAAATCGCCGCCCTCGCCGAGCTTGCAGAAGCCGAGGGATTCGATCCACGAGAGGCAGTTGAAGCTGAACCCGTCGTAGAGACAGGCGATGTCGACGTCGGCCGGCGTCATGTCGGTCCGCGACCAGAGATGACGGGCCGGACCTTCGACCAAGGGCTCGTGGAGGAGCGTCCCCTGGTCCCAGGAGAAGCGTTCTGCCATGTGCGTCCCGACCGCCTCGACCCGGACCGCCGGATTCGGTCGATCGGCCGCGGTCTCCGCCGCCGACACGATCAGCGCGACCGCCCCGTCGCAGGGCACGTCGCAATCGAAGAGCCCGAAAGGCGTCGTGATCATCCGCGCGGAGAGGTAGTCGTCGAGACCCATCTCGTCCCGGTAGATCGCGTCCGGATTCCTCGCGGCGTGCGCTCGGGCCGTCATCGGAATCCAGGCGAGCTGTTCCCGGGTCATCCCGAATCGGTGCATGTAATGGTTCGCCTGCATTCCGATCCACATCGCGGCGGACATCGCGCCGTAGGGCAGGCGCCACTCCATCTCCCCCGACACCCGCGACCCGGACTTGATCCCGGCGGCGGAGCGGTGGCGCGCGCGAAGCGCGTACGTGGTCTCCCACACCGTCCGGAAGCAGAGCACGTGACGGCAGACGCCGGCGGCGACCGCCATCATGGCGTTGGTCACCGAGCCGCCCTGCCCCGCCTGCTCGACCCCGCCCCCGAACCAGACCGGACGGATGTCGAGGGCCTCCATCACGGCCGCGATCCCGCCTTCGCCCATCCCGTTGCCCGCGCTGGCGCCGGGATAGGTCGACAGCCCGTCGATGTCCTCGAGCGAGAGCCCGGCATCCTCGATCGCGGCGCGGCAGGCGTCGACGGTCATCGAGAGCGGGTTGCGCTCGAGCCGCCGCCCCACCTCCGACATCCCGAGTCCCGTGATCGCGACCTTCGACTCGTACTTCTCGCCCGTCGCGCGCGCGGGCGCCGGTGCCACCGGCGGCTCGGGCCAGACCGGACGTTCGTCGTCCGGCTCGCCAGACAGACGGAACACCGGAAGCCACACGTCCTCGTGCTCCTCGAAGTCGACCTCGACCCGCGTCCCGATCCCGACGTCGTCCGGCTCGGCGTCGACGACGAGGCTGGTCAACCGCGCGAGCGGGTCTTCGTCGAGCGCCACGATCACGAGCACGTAGGGCACGGGCATCGTCGGCAACCACTGCTGATGGTTGACGGTGAATCCGACGACCGTCCCCCGGCCGGACAGGTCCCGGATCACGACGTCGTTCCCGCAGTAGCGGCAATAGGGTTGCGGCGGATGCACGAGTCGATCACACGCGTCGCATCCCTGCATCCGAAGGGTCCCGTCCGCTCCGCTCGTCCAGAAGAACTCGTTCTCGGGCGTGAGCTGGGGCAGCGGTCGCATCGTCGTCCTCTCGTTTCGTGTCCCCCGCATGATACGCAGATCCGACCGCCCGTGTCCGGTCGATTTCAGGCGCCGGATCGACGGGACCGTCGGCGTTAGCGAGCACTTCGCCGCTATGCGAACGTCGCTCGCAACGGTTCCGAGCCGCCGGCGCGCGCCCGCGCTCCGAGGGCGGGGGCGAGGCAGCGCGGAGGTGCGATAGAGACGCGATGGATCTCGAGCTCTCCGACGAACAGGCGGAGCTCCGCGACAACTTCCGCTCGGTCCTCGAGGATTGCTGCCCACCGGCACTCGTCCGCGCGATCTACGAGGACGGCGAAGACGGCGAAGCGCTCTGGAAGCAGCAGGTCGAGCTCGGCTGGCCTTCGCTCTCGGTGCCCGAATCCGCGGGCGGGCTCGGCTACGGCTTCGTCGAGACCGCCCTGCTCGCCGAGGAGCTCGGGCGGGCGGCCGCGCCCGCCACGCTCCTGGCGACCGCGACGCAGCTGACCCCCGCGCTCGTCGAGGCGGAGGACGACGAAACCCTCGCGCGTGTCGCGGCCGGCGAGCTTCGCGGCACCCTCGCTCTCGCAGAACAGGGGCGCTTCGATCTCGCGCGCCTCGGCTGCCTCGCAACCTCCGAGAACGGGCACTGGCGCGTGACGGGCACCAAGGACGGCGTGCTCGCGGGTGCGACCGCGGAGCTCTTCGCCGTCGTCGCACGCGACGCGCAGACGGGCTTCCCCGGCCTCTTCGCCGTCGATCGGCGCGACGCCCGGGTCGAAGCGCTCCCGGGACTCGACCCCGCCCTGCTGATCGCCGACGTCACCTTCCCCGACGCGCCGGCCCGCGTCCTGATCGCCCCCGCCGCCGACGCAGAGGCCCGCCTCGCCCGGGTGATGGAGCCCGCGACGGTCGCGCTCGCGCTGCACATGGTCGGCGCGTGTCGACTGATCTTCGAAGAGACGCTGGCCTACGCGAAGATCCGAAAGCAGTACGACCGCGTGATCGGCTCCTTCCAGGCCCTCAAGCACCGCTTCGCCGAGATGTACCTCGCCGTCGAACGCGCGACTGCGCTCTGTTATTTCGCGGCGGTCTCGATCGCCGAGAACGACGCTTCCCGCGGAGAAGTCGCGCACCTGGCGAAGGCCGCGGCGGGCGACTGCCAGCGCCTCCTCGCCGAGGACGGACTCCAGCTCCACGGCGGCCTCGGCTTCACCTGGGAGCAGGACCTCCACTTCTGGCTCAAGCGCGCGAAGGCCGGCGAGGTGCTCTGCGGCACGAGCGCCTGGCACCGCACGGTCCTCGCCGACCGCCTGGGACTCGGTCGGACGACGTCGACGGGGGGCGAATCCGCATGAAGCTGCAGTTCGACGAGGCGACCCTCGCCTTTCGCGACGAGTTCCTGGCCTGGCTCGAGGAGAACCGGCCCTCCGCCGAGGAGATGGAGGCGGATCCGGCCGTCTCGAGCGCACACGCACCGGACTGGGCGCGGCGTTGGGCACGGCGGATGTTCGACGCGGGCTGGCTCGTGCCCGGCTGGCCGCCGGAGCTCGGGGGACGGAACGCGGGCCCGGTCGAGACCCTCGTCTATCTCGAAGCGCTGACCGAAGCCGGCGTGCCGCGCACGACGAACCCGCAGGGCCTCGGGATCATCTCGCCTTCGATTCTGGACTACGGTCGGCCGGATCAGGTCGAGGAGTTCGCGATGCCGGTCCTGCGCGGCGAGCGGACCGCGTGCCTGGGCATGAGCGAGCCCGACGCCGGCAGCGACCTGGCGAATCTGAAGACCGCCGCCGTCCGCGACGGCGACGAATGGGTCCTGAACGGGCAGAAGGTCTGGACCTCCGGCGCCGCGTACGCGGACTTCTGCTTTCTCTTCTGCCGCACGGACCCGAACGCGCGGAAGCATCGAGGCATCTCGATCATCCTCGTCCCGATGGATACGCCCGGGCTCGAGGTGAAGCCGCTCAAGGAGATCGTCCATCCGGACACGCCGGACCTGGCCGAGGTCTTCCTCGACGACGTCCGTGTCCCGACCCGGAACCTCGTCGGCGAGGAGAACGACGGCTGGCGGATGGCGAACGGCTCCCTCGCCCACGAGCGAAGCATGGTCTGGCTCGACTCGGTCCTCGCGATCGAGCGATCGATGACGTCGCTCCTCGACCTGTCGAAGAACTGGATGCCGGCCCTCACCCCCGCCGAGCGTGCGTTGGCCGCGGACGACGTGGTCCGGCTGTACATCGAGACCAGGGCGCTCCGCGCCCTCGGCTATCGCGGCTTCGCCCGCTTCGTGAAGGGCGGGAACGCGCCCGAACAGGCACTCATGAAGGCCTACGCGAGCGAGACGAGTCGCGACCTGGCGCGCGTCGCCGCCGAGTGGAACGGAAGCGACGCCCTCGCGACGACGAGCGGCCGCAGCAACCATCGGCGCGCGATCGGCGCCCTCGAAGGCTATTTCAGCACCTTCGGCGGAACGATCTCCGCCGGCTCCTCCGAGATCCAGCGGAACATCATCGCCGAACGCGTCCTCGGGCTCCCGCGCGAATGACGCGCGGGCGCGGTCAGGTGACCGCCCCCGCGATCCGCAGCTCGAGGATCTCCTCCTCGCTGAGCCCGAGGCCGGACAGGATCTCGTCGCCGTGTTCGTTGAACTCCGGCGCACGGCTCGTCTGGGCGGGCTCCTCGTCGAACTGGACCGGCGTCGTCACGAGCTCGAAGGGCGTGCCCTCCTTCGTCTCGGTCTGCGTCATGTATCCGTTGGCGACGACCTGCGGATCGTTCGGGAAGTCCAGGGTGTCCTGAACCGGCGCCCACTGGCCTTTCAGGGTCTGGAACGTCTCGGTCCACTCGGCGAAGGTCCGGCTCGCCAGGACCGGCACGATCTCGGCGATCGCCTCCGCGGTGTGCTTCGTGAGATTCTCGTTCGAATCGAAGCGCGGGTCGGTCACGAGATCCGGACGACCGATGTGCTCGCAGAAGTCCGGCCAGTAGTGGAAGGCCTGGAGCATCACGAAGGAGATGTAGCGATCGTCCTTCGTCCGGTAGACGTGGACGAGCGGGTTGAAGCCCTGGGCTTTGCCGGGCATGCCCGTCGACCAGCGGTTGCCGCTCTGCTTCGAGAGCGCGATCGCGGCGGACAGGGCCCAGCCGCCGGTCGCGAGGAGCGAAACGTCGACGATCGGCGCGTGACCGGTCCGCTCGCGCTGGAGGAGCGCCGCACAGATCCCGCCGGCGATGGTCATGCCACCGAGGGAGTCCCCGTACGCGGGCGCCGGCTGTCCGAGGATGCCTTCCATCTCGAGTGGCGTGACCGTCGCCGCATTGCCCGCGCGACACCAGAAGGCCGTCATGTCGTAGCCGCCTCGATTCGCGTCGGGACCGCGCGCGCCGAACGACGTGCCGCGGACGTAGACGATGTCCGGATTCTCCTGGCGGATCCGTTCCGGCGAGATCTCGAGCTTCTCGAGCACCTTGGGCAGCTTGTTCGTCAGGAAGACGTCGGCCTGCTTCGCGAGGCGGTAGAGCACGTCCCGCCCTTCGGGCCTGGTCAGATCGATCCCGATCGACTGCTTCCCGCGGTTCGAGTGCTCGTTCAGGATGTGGACGTCCCCGTCGAGACTGATCACGCCGGTCTTGCCGAGCCCGCGCATCGCGTCCCCGCGTTCGGCGTGCTCCACCTTGATGACGGTCGCGCCCCAGTCCGCCAGGATCGCCGACGCGGCAGGTACGAAGGTGTGTTCCGCCACCTCGAGGATCGTGATCCCCTTCATCACTTCGGTCATCGGCCTGGCCTCCTCATTTCGGGGTTGGGTCGTCGCGTCGGCTTCGGGTCAGGGCATGATCCCCACCCGGGCCACCGGCTCCGGCGCGGCTTGTCGCGAGGACAGCGCGCGTTCGAGACTGTCGAGCAGCACGTTCCGCGTCTCGCGAGGGTCGATCATCTCGTCGAAGCCGAGCGAGCTGGCCGACGAATACGACGCCTTGAGCTCGATCTCGCGAAGCATCGCCGCCTCGTCCTCGTCGGACTTGCGCGACGCGCTGAGCGCCCCCGCACCCATCGCGCCGAGGGTCACGCCGGGATAGCCGAAGACGCCCGACTGCCCGTCGAAGCCCATCATCCCCATCACCATGGAGCCGAAGCCGTAGGCCTTCCGGAGCGTGACCTGGAGCTTCGGGCCGCGGTGGTTCGACTGGGCCGCGAACATGCGCGCGCCGGAACGGAGGATCCCCTTCCGTTCGGAGGCGGTCCCCGGCATCACGCCCGGGTTGTCCGCGAGCATGACCAGCGGGAGGTGGAACGAGTCGGCGACGTTCACGAAGTGCGCGGCCTTGTCCGCGCCGTCGACGTCGACGGAGCCCGCCATCACCTTGGGCTGGTTCGCCATGATCGCGACCGGGTGCCCCCCGAGATGGGCCAGGCCGCAGACGACGGTCTTGCCGAACTTCGGCTGGATCTCGAAGAACGAGTCCCGATCGAAGACGACCTCGATCAGGCGGCGGATGTCGTAGAGCTTGCGCCCGTTCCGCGGGACGATCTCGAGCGCCTCGGGGACGAGCCGGCGATCGGTGTCGCCCGTGTCGACGTCCGGCGGATAGGACCAGGCGGACGAGGGCACGTAGCGCAGGTAGCGTCGCACGAGATCGAGGGCCTCGGCGTCGTCCTTTCCCGCGTTGTGGATCAGCCCGCTGGCGAGGGCCACCTTGGGCCCCCCGAGCTCTTCCTTCGTGACCGTCTCGCCGAGCGACTCCCGGACGACGGGTGGTCCGGCGGTGAAGACGGCCGCGTGCTTGCTCATCACGGCGAAGTCCGAGACCGGCGCCACGAGGGCGCCGTGGCCCGCAGAGGAGCCCAACACGGCGGTGATCAGCGGGACGCGACCGGAGCAGGCGAACTGCGCGATCATGTCGACGGGGGTGCGGGCGTGGGCGCCGGGTTCGGGACGATGCCCCGCGCCGTCGAGCATCATCACGAGCGGCACGCGATCGCGCAGCGCGAGCTCGGCCACGCGATAGCGCTTCGAGTTCGACGCGCGCCCGATCGTGCCGGCCTTCACGGTGAAATCCTCGGCGGCGACGATCACCGGACGACCGTCGACCTCGCCCGCCCCGATCACCACCGCGTCCGACGGCGTGTCGGCGTTGCCGGCGAGGGTGCCGAGCTCGCGAAAGGATCCGTCGTCGAGCAGATGGTCGATCCGCGCACGCGCATCGAGCTTGCCCTGGCCATGGTGCTTCGCGAGGCGCTCGTCGCCCCCCATCGCCCGGGCGGCGACGCGACGCTGCTCGAGATCCTTGAGCGTCTCCTCCCAGGCCTCGGCGTTGGCACGTCGTTCTTCTTCCTTGCGGTCGCTCATTCGGGGCTCCGGGCGTGGCGGTTCAAAGGGATCCCGATCGTATCGCGCAGGTTCACGCCGCGCGAAGCCCGATTCCCCCGCGACGATCGAGTCGGAGGAGGTTCACGAGCGGCCCTGGCCCCGATCGACGCGGAGTTCCCTTCCCCGCTCGCGCGGCACGAATGAACTATTCTCGGCCGCGTTCCACCGCGACCGAGGTCCCGCACATGTCCGACGCCACGCTCCTGATCGACGGCCAGGCCGTTCCGACCGACACCACCTTCGGCGTCGTGAATCCCGCGACCGAGGAGGTCTTCGCGCAGGCTCCGGACGCGTCCCGCGAAGACCTCGAAGCCGCGGTCGCCGCGGCCCGCGCGGCCTTCCCGGCCTGGCGCGCGAAGTCCCTGGACGAGCGCCGCGCCATCCTGCTCGCCATGGCGGACGCGATCGAGGCGGATCTGTCGACCCTCGCCGCGCTGTTGACGCGCGAGCAGGGCAAGGCGCTCCAGCACGCACAGTTCGAGGTCGGCGGCACGGCCATGTGGATGCGGGCGCTCGCGACCCTCGACCTCCCGGTCGAGGTGATCTCCGAAGACGACGCGACCCGCGTCGAGCTCCACCGTCGACCGCTCGGGGTCGTCGGAGCGATCACGCCGTGGAACTATCCGCTTCTGCTCTCGATGTGGAAGGTCGCGCCGGCACTGCTCACCGGAAACACGATGGTCCTCAAGCCCTCGCCCTACACGCCGCTCGCGGTGATGCGCTTCGGCGAGATCGTGCGCGAGATCGTGCCGAAGGGCGTCCTCAACGTCGTGTGCGGCGGCGACGACCTCGGCCGTTGGATCACCGAGCACCCGGACGTCGACAAGATCTCCTTCACGGGCTCCGGGCCGACGGGCAAGAAGATCATGGCGAGCGCGGCGGGCAACTTGAAGCGCATCACCCTCGAGCTCGGTGGCAACGACGCCGCGATCGTGCGCGCCGACGCCAACCCCGAGGAGATCGCAGGACCGATCTTCGACATGGCCTTCCAGAACAGCGGCCAGGTCTGCGGCGCGATCAAGCGCCTCTACGTTCACGACGACCTCTACGACGAGATGTGCGACGCGCTCGTGGCCCGCGCCAACGAGAAGACCGTAGGCGACGGCATGGCCGAGGGAACGGACTACGGACCGGTCCAGAACGCCATGCAGTACGACATCGTCTGCGATCTCGCGAAGAGCGCCAGAGCGGACGGCGGACGCTTCCTGGTGGGCGGCGAGCCCCACGAAGGCAAGGGCTACTTCTTCCCGCTCACGATCGTCGCCGACCTCACGGACGGCGATCGCCTCGTCGACGAAGAGCCTTTCGGCCCCATCCTCCCCGTGATCCGTTTCGAGTCCGACGAGGACGTCCTGCACCGCGCGAACGACACGCGCTTCGGACTCGGCGGGTCCGTCTGGAGCGCAGACACGGAGAAGGCGACGGAGATGGCCGGCCGGCTCGAGACGGGCTCCGCCTGGGTCAATCAGCACTTCAACCTCTCCCCCTTCCTTCCGTTCGGTGGCGTCAAGGAATCGGGCATGGGGGTCGAGAACGGGTCGTGGGGCCTTGCCGAATTCACGTCGTCCCAGGTCCTGAACATCAAGAAGGGCTGAGGTCGGCGCACCCGGCGTGGTCCGGGTAGACGGGCCGTTTCCGACCCGTGATCGACGCACGAGCGACGACGGCGCCCGCGAACTGGGGCGGGATCGCAGCACCCGCCGCGAAGCGCGCGCCTTTCCGGGGCGTGCCGGCTGCCGACCGGCAACTCACGGTCTAGACTGGCGGAATTCGGGGGTGATCGGAGGAGTCCGTCTTGAGTTCGCCCACCGCCACCCTCGCCGACTTCTCGACCGGCCAGGTCGCCGGCGTCTGCAGCGCGCCGATCGTCGCCGAAGCCCGCGCCCGTGGATTCGACGTGCGCGCCCTCGCCGAGGGCACGGGCGCCGCGATCGAGCGCTTCGAAGACCGGCGCGGCCGCGTGCCCTGGACGTCCTTCGTTCCCTTCGCCGCGCGCGCGACCCGGATGCTCGGCGAAGACGTGATCCGGGACCTGGCCTCGGAGGCCGTCGTCGATTCGGTTCCCTCGGCCATCCGTCGGATCCTCCCCCGACTCGCCGACTCCCGACCGCTCTTCCATCTCGCGCCCCGATGGTGGGGTCCCTGGGTCTTCCAGGGAACCCACGGCGTGTGCGAGACCCTTCCCGACGGGCGCCTGCGCGAGATCGTGAAGATCCATCCCGAGCACGAGGCCTGTCCCGAGTTCTTCTCGGGGCTGACGGGAACGCTCCGCGCGATTCCGCGTCTCACCGGACAGACGGATGCCCTCGTCGAGGTCCACCACGACGGACGCGAAGGCGAGTTCCTGATCACGCCACCGCCGCGACGCCGCTTCCGCGACCGCTGGCGCACGCGGCCCGTGGAGCGCGCCTCCGGCGTCGGAGCGACTCTCCGCGCGCGCTCGGCCCTCGACGAGATCGAGGAGATCGGATTCGCGCGGGAGGCGCTGCTCACCGAACGACGCAGCCTCCATCTCGTCTCCGCCGAGCTGGACCGCGAGCAACGCGACAAGTCCACGCTCCAGAACCTGGCCGACCTCCTCCTCGGGGATTCCGATTCGACCAAGTCGCTCCTCGAAGGCCTCGTGTCCCTCTTGCTCGAGCGGCACGAGATCGCCGGGGCCTCGCTCACCCTCCGGTCCGCCGAAGGGGAAGAAGAAGGAAGTGCGCGCGGCGGACGACGCAGCGGATCGCCGGAACGCACCGTCGCGCTTCGGGTCGGCGAGCGCGAGATCGGCCAGATCGCGCTGTGGGCCGTGCTCGAGGGCGACGACCTCGAGAGCATCGCCCCCCTCGAAGCGTGGATCGCCTTCGCGCTGGAGTTCGGACGGGCGCGTGCGCTGAACGCGCAGCTCCGGCGCCTGCTCGAAGAGAACACGGCCGACTGGCAGGACATGGAATCGCGGCTCGAACGCCTCGTCGCCCACCTCGACCTGCCGGCCTCGGACGATTCGGCCGACTGATCTCCGAGCGGCAAGGGGGCAGCAGGCTCGGTGCGCCTTCGCTGGACCGTGCGCGGGATCACAGACGGAGACGTCCACGGCGACGACGAGGGGAAGCACCCTCGCGCACGTTTCGCTCGTCGGGACGCGCGCCATGACGGTCCGCCATGCCCAGGTTCTCCGACATCCTCGATGCCTGCGATCGCGTGGGCGCACTCGCCCGCGAGCGCCGCCTCGGTCTGCTCGACGCGGAAGACGAACGCCTCGACGGGCGAACGCTCCAGATCGACGGACGAACGCTGCGCAACTTTTCCTCGTGCAGCTATCTGGGCCTCGAGCTCGACGAGCGGCTGATCGAAGGCGCGATCGACGCGACCCGGCGCTACGGCACGCAGTTCTCGATGTCCCGGGCCTTCGTCTCCGCTCCGCCCTATGCGGCCCTCGAAGAAGCGCTCGAGGCCAACACCGATCGCCCCACGCTCGTTCTGCCGACCACCTCCCTCGCCACCGCTGCAGCGCTGCCCTCGCTCCTCGACGAGCGCGATGCGCTCTTGCTGGATCAGCAGGTGCACATGTCCGTGCAGAGCGTGCTCCCGACCCTCGCCGCAACCGGGGTCCACGTCGAGACCGTCCCCCACGGAGCGCTCGACCGGGTCGAGAGCCGTACGCGCAAACTCTCCGCGACCCACCGACGCGTATGGCTCGCCCTCGACGGACTCTTCAGCATGTACGGGGACGCGGCGCCCTTCGATGCGCTCGAGTGCCTGCTCGCTGCGTACCCGGCGCTCCACCTCTACGTCGACGACGCCCACGGAACGAGCTGGGCCGGGCGACACGGACGCGGGCTCGCCCTCGAACGGCTCGGTGAACACGACCGGGTCGTCGTCGCGCTCTCGCTCAACAAGTCCTTCGCCGCGGGCGGCGGCGCGCTCTGCTTCCCGAACGAAGAGATGAAGCGGCGGGTCCGGCACGTGTCGGGGCCCACCAACTTCGGTGGCCCGATGCAGCCCCCGATGCTCGGCGCCGCCCTCGCCTCGGCGCGCGTGCACGGCGGGGCGGACCTGCCCCGGCTCCAGGCGGAGCTTCGGGAGCGGGTCGAGACGCTGAACGCCCTCGCCCGGGCCGCGGGCCTTCCGCTGCTCCATGGAGACGAGGTCGCGCCGATCCGCTTCGTCGGTGTGGGCCCCCAGGACGCGTCGATCGAGATGGCCGAGGCGCTGGTCCGGCGCGGCTTCATGGCCGGCTGCGCGCTCTTCCCGGCCGTGCCGCCGGACCGGACCGGTCTCCGCTTCACCGTCACGCGCCATCATACGCGGGAGGATCTCGAGGACCTCGTCGACGCGATCGCCGACGCGCTGCCCGAGGTCCTCGCCGATCACGATCTGGACCTCGACGACGTGGCACGTCGCTTCGGTCTCAAGCCGACGCCCCCCGGCGCCTGACGAGACGAAGGGAGCGCGCGCGGAGCCCGTCCTCCGTCAGCCCTCTTTCGGCAAGGTCTCGCCGAGTGCTCGGTCGAGCGCTTTCCGAAGCGCACGGATCCGGTAGGGCTTGTTCAGCCGCACGACCTCGGGTGCGTCTACCCGGGTCCCCGAGACCCGTTCGGCGTCTCCCATGTAGCCGGAGGTGAGGACCGCGGGCAGACCGGGGGCCCTTTCTCGCAACGCCTCGATCAGCGCCTCCCCGCTCATCCCCGGCATCCGCAGATCGGAGACGACCGCGTCGAGAGGCGCGACCCGATCGAAGAGCGCGAGCGCCTCGTGCGCATCGCCGGCCGCGTACACCTCGAACCCGAAACGCCGGAGCGCCTGCTCGGCCACTTCCCGGATCGAGGCCTCGTCGTCGACCAGGAGCACGCGGCCTCGCTCGGGCCCGGACGAAGACGCACGCCGTGCGTCCCCGGCCTCGCTCGGCGGCGCGTGTCCCCCGACGGCGAGCGCTCCGGAATCGGACAGGACGGCCTCTACGGCGTGGCGCTCCGGCTCCTCGGGCGCGTGGGCTTCGCGCTCGAGGGCCGGCAGGTAGACGCGGAAGCGCGCACCGCCCGCTTCGGAGCGGCCGACGTGGATCGCGCCTCCGTGGTTCCCGACGATGCCCGAGGCGCTCGCGAGGCCGAGCCCGGTCCCTTCGTTCGCCGGCTTCGTGGAGAAGAAGGGCTCGAAGATCCGCGGCCGGATCGCTTCCGGGATCCCCGGCCCGGAATCCTCGACCTCGAAGACGACGAAGCGCCCGGGGTTCGCGATCGCAGGCCCCTCCTCCCGGTCCATCTCGCCGGGCCCGACCTGCGTCGTCGTCACCCGTAGATGAATCGTCCCGCCTTCCGGCATCGCGTCCCGTGCGTTCACGCAGAGGTTCACGAAGACCTGGTGGAGCTGCGTCGCATCGGCGCGCAGCATCGGAAGCGCGTCCGGCGCCTCGATCTCGAAGTCGAGGGTCTTCGGGAAGGTCGCGGTCACGATCCGATCGAGCTCGTCGAGGAGCTCGAAGGGATCCACGTCGTCACGCGTGCCCTCGGCGCCCCGCGCGAAGCCGAGCAGGTGACGGATCATGTCGACCGCCCGCTCCGCGCTCTTCTCGACCGTCGCGACGAGCGGATCGTTCGCGCCCAGGCGCTCGTAGAGCGCGTCGACCGAAAGAAGGACCGGGGACAGCGTGTTGTTCAGGTCGTGCGCGATTCCGCCGGCGAGACTGCCGAGCGCTTCGACCCGCTGCTTCTGGTGAAGGCGGCGCTCCGCCTCCTTGCGATCCGAGATGTCGCGGGACACGGCGACGGCGCACTCCACGTCGCCCACGCGATAGGGCGAGACGTGGATCTCGACCGGATAGGGCTGACCGGCGGCGTCGAGGTGCTCGGTCTCGAAGGTGAACTCTCCCTCGTCGAGGACGCGCCGGACGAGCCCGGCGACGATCTCGGGCGTCCCCGTCTGATCGAAGTCGGAGGCGAGGCGCCCGACCAGCTCTCGACGTCGGCACCCGAAGCTCTGACACGCCCGGTCGTTCGCGTCGACGATTCGACCGTCGAGGCCGACGAGCATGATCGAATCCGGCGTGGCCTCGAGCAATCGGCGCTTCTCCTGCTCGGCCTCCGTCAACGCGCGGCGGTCGGCGACCATGCCCTGCACGACGATCTGCAGCGCGAGCAGGATCGTGACGTAGGACAGGGCGATGGGCATCGCGGCATGGATCGAATCCCGCGCGAAGGGCCCCATTCCCTGCGTCGTCGCGACGATCGCGACCAGCGCACCCACCAGGACCGCGCTCGCGCTCGTGAAACGCGGCTCCCGCACGCTGACCACCGCGAGCACGAGCAGCGTCGCGAAGACGAAGGACAGGATGCCCTCGCCGTAGAAGGCCAGCGCACTCGCCAGACCCACGCCGCCCACAGAGAGGGCGTAGAGCGCGAGCCCCTGCGGTGTGCGGAGCGCGCGGGCCGTCGAAGGTCGATACGAGAGCAACAGGGACCCGACGAGCACCGCACCGAGTGCGTAGCCCGCCCACCAGACGACGATCGCCTCCCCGAGACGCGGCCACTCCATCAGGCCGCCGAGGATGCGCGAGGTCGGACCGAAGATCGCCGGCACGACCATGCTCCCGACGATGATCGCCACCACCCGCATGGAACCGAAGACGCCGTCATAGGGGCGCGGGGGGAGCCGCCTCGACATGAGATGGACGGCGAGGAGCGGGCCGGAGACGTTGCCGATCGTGATGACCACCGCCGAGACGAGCGGCGAGCCGATCTGGAGGTTCAACGCCATCGAGGCGACCGCGATCGCCGGCCAGGTGCCGCGACCGAAGCGCGCCAGCATGAAGATCGCGATTCCGGGCGGCGGCCAGAGGAGCGTGATCTCCGACTCCGGCTGGTGGGTCTGCAGGGCCAGCCAGCCGCTCGCGAAGTAGGCGACCGAGCACAGCGTCACGGACAAGGCGCGACCCGACGGGCGGATCCAGAGCACCTCGGCATCGGGATCCGACCGCGCGGGCTCGTGCGCGATCGCCGAACCGAGGCTTCCTTTGGCGGAAGGAGACGACACGACGCGAGGATACCGCCGCGCCGACGCCCACACACGAGGGCGAGACCACTTCGACCCGCCCCGGACGAACCGACACTCGATCGTGTCGGCCCCGCTCCGGGTCGCCGGGGCCTCGGCGTCCCCGCGACCCGGGCCTCGAATGGACGGCGGATTTCCCCACTCGGACCCGCCGCGTGGCGGTCGACCACCGGGCTGCCATAATCGGGAGTCCCGTCCGAACGCGATCGGACGGGGCCTGCCACTCGACGTCACCCACGGAGTCCCCGATGAAAGCCGCCCTCCTGAACGCTGGAACCCTCGAGATCCAGGACATGCCGCTCCCCGAGCCCGGCCCCGACCAGGCCCGGATCCGTATCTCCTCCGCCGGGGTCTGCCATTCGGATCTCCACATCGTACGCGGAGACTGGGCCGGCGTGCCGGACACGAGCCCCGTCGGCCACGAAGCGATCGGCGTCGTGACGGCCCTCGGCGAGAACGCGGACCCGTCGATCCAGGTCGGCGACCGGGTGATCCTCGGTCTCGGTGGAACCGGCGGCGGCTACTGGTGCGGCGCCTGCGAGTTCTGCATGAGCGGCGAGCCGCGCCACTGCGCGCAGACCCAGGGCGTGATGGGCACCTTCGCCGAGGAGTTCTGCACCTTCGCCAAGGGACTCGTGAAGCTGCCCGACAGCGTCGGCGACGAAGAAGCCCCCCTCGCCTGCGGCGGCCTGACCGCGTACGGCGCCGTCAAGAAGCTCTTCAAGCACGGCGTCCAGCCGGGCAGCCCCGTCGCGATCGTCGGCGCCGCCGGCGGCCTCGGCCACTACGCGGTCCAGATCGCCAAGGCCTTCGGCTACACGGTCGTGGGGGTCGATGTCGGCGAGGAGCGGCTCAAGTTCGTCGAGTCCCTGGGCGCCGACTACGCGGTCTCGCCGGAAGATGCGCCGGGGCTCGTCGCGAGCGAGTTCAAGGACGGCGGTGTCCACGCGAGCATCGCCTTCACCGCCAAGCTCGTCGGGTTCAAGCTCGGCCTCCAGCTGCTGCGACGCAGCGGGCTCTTCGTGGCGGTCGGCCTGCCGGCGACCGCCGAGGGCAACCTCGAGCTCAACCCCTTCGAGTTCTTCTTCAAGGACCCGACCCTGATCTACTCGGCAGTGGGCAATGTGCAGGACATGCGCGAGCTGGTCGATCTCGCCGGCGCGGGCAAGGTCAAGAGCCACATCGGCCGGACCGGCCCGCTCTCGGAGCTGCCCGCGGTCTTCGACGAGCTCGAGGCGGGGAAGTACGTCGGCCGCGCCGTGATCACCGACCTCGGTCGCTAGAACGAAGCGACGCGAGGACGATTCGATGCTCGAAGCCCCGACTTTCTGGTCCCTCCTCGAGAAGCGCGCGCAGGCGACGCCGGACGCCCTGGTCATGGTCGACGAGAGCGACCGGGAAGTGACCTTCGCGTCGCTGCGCGATCAGGCAGAGCGGATCGCCGCAGGCCTGCAGGCCACGGGGGTCGGCCCCGGCGACGCGGTCTCCTGGGTCCTGCCGAGCCGGATCGACACGATCCTGCTCGTCTGCGCCCTCGCCCGGCTCTCCGTCGTCCAGAACCCGTGCCTGCCGATCTATCGCGAGCGCGAGCTCTCCTTCGTGACGAAGCAGACCGGGGCGAAGCTCCTCGTGCACCCGGGCGAGTTCCGCGGCGTCGACTACCGCGCCCTCGCCGCGCTGCTCCAGGCGGACCAACCCGAGCTCGCGATCCTCGATCTGTCGGACGGACTCCCGGACGGCGACCCTGCCACGCTCCCCGCCCCGCCCGCGGAGACGACGCCGCAGGACGCTCCGGTCCGGTGGATCTTCTACACGTCGGGCACGACGTCGGACCCGAAGGGCGCCCGACACACGGACGCGACGCTCCACGCCAAATCCCTGGGCATGGCGCATGTGCTCGACCTGAAGGACGACGACCGGATCGCCCTCGTCTTCCCGATGGCGCACATCGGCGGGATCGGCTGGCTCTACAGCACGCTGATGTCCGGCGCGGCGATGATCATGATCGAGATCTTCGCGCCGGAAGAGACGATCCCGATCCTCGCGCGCCACGGCGTGACCCAGGCGACCGCGGGCACCGTCTTCCACCAGGCCTATCTCGAGCACCAACGCCGAGATCCGACCAAACCGCTTTTCCCACGCATCCGGACCTTCCCGGGTGGCGCCGCGCCCAAGCCGCCCCAGCTCCACTACGACCTCGTCGAGGAGATGGGAGGCGTGGGGATCGTCTCGGGCTACGGGCTCACGGAGTGCCCGATCATCGCGATGAACACGACGCGATGTCCCGCCGAGAAGCTCGCCCACACCGAGGGGCGAGTGAACCCGCCCGAAGCGACGATGCGGATCGTGACCCTGGCCGGCGAAGAAGCCGGCCCCGGCGTCGAGGGCGAGATCCGCGCCTTCGGCCCCCAGCTCTTCAAGGGCTACGTCGACGAATCCCTCAACGAAGCCGCCTTCGACGAGAAGGGCTTCTTCCGGACGGGCGATCTCGGCTATCTCGACGACGACGGCTACGTCGTGATCACCGGACGCCTCAAGGACGTGATCATCCGCAAGGGCGAGAACATCAGCGCCCAGGAGATCGAGGACCTGCTCTACCAGCACCCGAAGATCGCCGATGTCGCGGTCATCGGCCTACCGGACCCGGCGAGCGGCGAGCGGGTGTGTGCCGTCGTGCAGTGCGCCCCGGGCGAGACCCTCGAGTTCGACGAGATGGTCTCGTTCCTGCTCGAACGCGAGCTCATGAAACAGAAACTCCCCGAACAGCTCGAGCTGATCGGGGAGATCCCGCGAAATCCGGCGGGCAAGATCCTGAAGAAGGACCTGCGCGCACTATACGGAGAGCGCTGAAGGCTCCACGGAGAGCGCTGAAGGCTCCATGGAGACCGCTGAGCGCTCCACGGAGAGCGCTGAACCCGCCTACTTCCGGCCCCAGGGGTTCATCTGCTCGGGGGCGTCCTTGAAGCCCGCCTCCATCGCCTTCGCCGCTTCCTCGTTCGTCCAGACGCCGTCGTCCGCCGACGCTTCGAGCTCCATCTGCATGTCGAAGTTCGAGTGGAGGCCGATCTTGCCGTTGCCCGAGCTGACGACCCGACGGTTCAGCCAGCTCGACGCCTCGCTCGCCATGTAGACGATCGCGGGCACGCAGTTCTCGGGCGAGAGCTGCTTGTTCTCCTTCGAATAGTTGAAGGAGCCCTGCGCACCGAGGCCCTCGGTCATGCGCGTCGTCGCGACCGGCGCGATCAGGTTCGAGGTCACGCCGTAGCCCCGGAGCGCGTTCGCGCAGGAGAAGGTGAGCCCCACGATCCCGGCCTTGGCGGCCGCGTAGTTCGGCTGGGAGGGCGCCCCGAAGAGGCCCGAGCCCGAGATGAAGTTGATCAGGCGGAACTCGCCGCCGCGGTTCTCTCGCCAGTGGACCGAGGCGTGGCGCGTCGTGTTGAACGTGCCCTTCAGGTGGACGTCGATGACCGAGTCCCACTGCTGCTCGGTCATCTTGAAGATCATGCCGTCGCGCACGATGCCCGCGACGTTGATCAGGATGTCGAGCCGCCCGAGCTCCTCGACCGTCCGCTGGATCATCGCCTCGACGCCGTCGAAGTCGGTCACGTTCGTTCCGTCGTGGATCGCGGTCCCGCCGTTCGCCACGATCCGATCCGCGACCTCCTTGGCCGGGCCGGGATCGGTCCCGCCGCCCTCGAGATCGACCCCCAGGTCGTTCACCACCACGCCGGCGCCTTCGGCGGCCAGGCCCTCGGCGACCGCCGCGCCGATGCCTCGGCCAGCGCCCGTCACCAATGCGACGCGATCATTCAGGACTCCCATGGATCTTCTCCTCGATTTCTCTTCTGTGGACAGGGATTGGGCCGGGATCTCGCGGCGCCGGTCCCGGGTCGTGGGCCCGGGGCGATGGCGGACCGCGCAAGACGACGCCGGGCGATTCTTCGCCGGAGCGCGGAAGGGGGTAGCACAGGAGCGGTGAGGCCGAGAGGACCCGACCCGGGGCCGCCGAAGCCCCCCTTCCGCGGTTCACCGGGGTCCGGCAGACTCCGCGGGGCGCGTTCTTCCGCACGCCCCGTCCGCGCGCCGAGAGGTCCCCATGCAGACTGCCCTCAAGATCACCGCAGGCCTCGTCGGCCTGATCGTTCTCGTCCTCGTCCTCTTCCTCGGCTACGCCCGGATCCACGACGGGCCGATCGCCATCGTCCCCGGCGGCCCCTTCGAGCGCGGCGAGCGCTACACGGGCCCCGAGCCCGACTGGTCGTTCATGCGGACCCGCGACGAGGTCGAGTTCCAGCTCCTCGATCCCCCGCGTTCGCGGATCACCTGGGTCGCCGAGCACGAGAACAAGGTCTACATCGTGTCCGGCTACATGAACACGACCTTCGGCAAGATCTGGAAGCAGTGGCCCCACGAGGTCGAGAAGGACAACCGGATCCTGCTCCGGGTCGACGACACGATCTACGAGCGGCAGCTCGTCCGGATCATGGAAGGGCCCATGGTCGCGCCCGTCCTCCAGATGATCGCGGACAAGTACCTGCCGGAGGGCACGAGCCTCGGCGACCCGGACACCGCGATCGCGAACGGCGACGCCTGGCTCTACGAAGTCGCGCCGCGCGGCTAGGACAGAAGGGTCGCGCCATGCCGAACGCCTCCCTCGATCCCACCGATTTCGCCTCGGCCCTCGCCCCGCTCGGTGAGGCGACGACGCTCCCCGCCCGCGCGTATACCGACGAAGCCATCTACGCCGAAGAAGTCGAGCGACTCTTCCGGGGGGAATGGCTCTGCGCCGGGCGCGTGGAGCAGGTCGCGAATCCGGGCGACTACCTGAGCCTCGATCTCCTGGGGGACCGGCTCGTCGTCGTGCGCGACAAGACCGGCGGGATCCGCGTCCTGTCCCGGATCTGCCGCCATCGCGCCGCCGAGCTGGTGAACGGATCCGGGAACACGCGCTCGTTCCAGTGCCCCTACCACCTCTGGACCTACGGCCTCGACGGCGAGCTGATCGGCGCGCCGCACATGGAGGCGGTGCCGGGCTTCGACGCCTCGACGTGTGCGCTCCCGGAGATCCGGTCGGAGATCTGGGAGGGCTTCGTGTTCGTGAACCTCGACGGCGAAGCCGAGCCGCTCGGCCCGAGGCTCGCGCCGCTGTCGACGCTGCTCGCCGACTACCGGATCGGGGAGCTCGTCGCCGAGGAGACCGCGACCTTCGACTCGCCCTTCAACTGGAAGGTCCTCGTGGACAATTTCATGGAGGCCTACCATCACATCGCGACCCACGCGGACACCCTCCAGCCGATCCTCCCCGCCACCCGCTCGCACGTCACCGACAGCGAGGGGCCCTACTCGGTCCTCGTGATGCCGACGAACGAGGACGGCGAGGCGATCATGCCGAAGCAGTCGCTCCCGGGGCTCTCGGACGAGGAGCAACCCGGGCTGATCGCCGCCGTCGTCTTCCCCTTCCATCTCTTCGCCCCGGGCCCGAACAGCATGGCCTGGTACCAGTTCCTGCCGGAGAGCGTCGACCGCTTCACGCTCCGCATCTACGACTGCGTTCCGAAGGACCTGTCCGAGGAGGCCCGCGCCCAGTCGCACGCGATCCTCAAGGTCATCCACGAGCAGGACATCGGCGCCTGCGAGGCCGTGATGGCCGGGCTCACGAGCGGACGCTTCGAGCGCGGGCCCCTCGCGCTCCTCGAGAAGTCGATCTGGCAGTTCAACCAGTGGTGGTGCGAACGGATGCTCCGTTAGGCGGATCGGACCCGCTCGCTCGCGGCCGGCGCACGCGAAGGGACGGTTCGCGACGAGACGCCGCGTTGTCGAGGACGAAGCGGATGCCTACACTTCGGCTTTCGCCGCTTCGGAGACGCCGCGCATGCCGCGCAAGATCATCGGAATCGCCCTCTTCCTGCTGGGCCTCACGGTCTTCCTGATCCGTCTCCAGCACGAGGGGCCCTATTTCCTTCCCGAGGGCGGCAATCTCGTCGGAGGCCTGCTCGCCCTCGCGTGCGGCGCGCTGATCTTCTTCGACGTCCTGCCCTCGGAAGGCGGAGGCGGAGTCGCGCAGGGTGCGCTCCTGCTGACGAGCCTCCTCGCGCTCTACCTGGCCGCTTTCGCGACCCTCGCAGAAGTCGAGGAGGTCGTCGTCGTCCGGCCCGGCTGTGGCGAGACCCGGGGTGGCGCGCTCAGGCTCTGGGTGATCGACGACGACGGGGCGATCTGGGCGACGATGGGGCGAGACAAGGCCAAACGCAACGGGATCTCGACGGCCCGGACCGTCACGCTCCTGCGAGGCGGCGAGGAAGCCTGCGTCGTCGCCGCCGTCATCGATGACGAGCGACTCGTCGAGCACGTGTCGCTCCTCCGGGAGGACAAGTACGCGGCGGAGCGGATCGCCGTCGCCCTCGGCATCTTCGGCGACGACCGCTTCGAATCGAACGTGGCGCTCCGGATGGGCCCGCTGGCCACGCCCTGAGCCGTCGAGCCCGTCACTCGTGGCCAACTGGTTCATCGCCCTTCCCGTCGCCCCCGGCGCCTGGTTCGAAGCCCTCCGCGCGCCCCCCGACGCCGTTCGCCCCTTCCACCCGGACGACCTGCACGCGACCGTCGCCTTTCTCGGCGCCGTCGGAGCCTCCCGCGCGCGGCGTGCCTTCGACGCGCTCCGCGACGAGAGGATTCCGCCGCGAGAGATCACCCTCGGTCGCATCGTCCCGATGGGGCCCCCGAAGCGGTGGAGCGCCCTGTCCGCCGAGATCTTCGACGCGGGCGAGCCGACCCCCGGTCTGGCGGACCTGCTCACGGGCCCGCGTGATCGCGGCCGTGCGGCGGCGGACGTGCCGGCGGAGAGCCGGCCGATGCGCCCCCACGTGACCCTGGGCCGGGTGCGACGGCGCGCAGGAGGCGCGGAGCGCAAGGCGGGGCTCGCCTGGTCGCAGGCGGTCGGCGAGATCGGTGCGACGGTCCTGGTCGACCGACTCGCCCTCTACACGCGCGCGCCGAGCGCGGCGGCGCAGACCTTCACGATCGTCGAAGAGCGCCCCCTCGACGGCCCGTGACCTACCAGACGATCCGACCGCCCGCGCTGATCGTGTTCTCGACGAGGTCGTCTCCGAAACGGCCTCGCCAGTCGAAGAAGAGGTTCGCGTTGGTCGTGAAGCCGACGTCCCAACCGAGCGCGATCTCGCCGAGATCGGTGGGGCCCTCGGCGCCATCGACGGTGAAGGCGCCGAGCCCGGCGGCGGGGGCGCTCGCGAAGGCGCCGGAGACCTCACGCTCGGTGTCCCCCCACTCCCGGCTCCAGAGGGCCCGGAAGCGGGGTCGGAACCAGATGTTCTCGTCCATGCGTCGCTCGCCCTGCAGCCGAACGCCGAGGGAGGTCAGGATCGAGTCGATCTCCTGCTCTTCCACGCGAACGGCGAGCGGACTCGATCCGCTCTCGTCGAACGCGTCCCAGCGGACGCCGGTCCAGGCCAGGCTCGCGAGCGGCGCGATCTCGACCGCGCCGGGGAGATCGAAGCCCCGGGTCAGCTCGACGAAGACCCCGTAGACCTCGCCTTCGAGCTCGCCGTCGACCCGATCCGAGATCGATCCGACCGACAGCGTCCGCTCCGTGTCGATCCGCGACCATCCGGCGCGGGCGCCGACGAGGACTTCGACCGGCTCGCCGACGTAGGCGCCGTAGACCGTCCCCTCGACACCGCCGCCGTCGCCTTCGTTGTCGCCTTCGCTCGTGTCGTACGCGTAGCTACCGCCCGAGAGCGCGAAGCCGAGCCGGACTGCTTCGCCGAGGGCGCGATCGGCTCCGACGAGGGGGCCCGCGCTCACGTAGTCGTATTCCCGAGCCTCGTTCGACGAGAGCTCGCCGAAGAGCCCGCTGGCCTCGATCCACGCCTGCCAGTCGGCTTCCTCGCGCGGCGGCCGCTCGCCGTCCGGCCCGGCCGCGCGCGACGTCGGCGACGCCGATACGCTCGGACGCGTCCGGCGCGGTCGCGGCGAGCCCTCGTCGCGCCCCACCCCGCCGATGCGCCGCAGCGCGAGGCGGTCGGAGATCCCGCGCCAGGTCCGCTGCGCATTGGCGAGCTGGATCTGCGTCCCCGCCGCGAGGTCATCCGGCGACACGCTCTCGAGCAGCCCATCCACGTCCGCAACCCCGATGCCGGTGATCGCCTGCTGGTACTCCTCTTCCCGGGACATCGGAGCGAAGGTCTCCCCCAGGAATTCGTCGAGTTGGGCACCGATCACGCGCCCGTTCGAGGTCGTTGCCTCCGTCTCGAGCATCGCTCCGCTCGGTGCCAGCGTGAGGCGAACCGTATTTCCGCCTTCGATCGTCTGGTTGATCACGAAGAACAAGAGGGTCTGCTCAATGTCGAAGGCGCCGGTCACAGCCGCCCCGGTCACGACGTCCCACTGGTCCCCCGCCGAGGGGGTCCCGGTCGTCGGCTCGACCACGAGCACCGCGCCCGGCTGGATGTCGACGGCGCCGGTCGCCGCGAAGACGGTGCTGCGCAGGGCCCCACCGCCGGAACCCGGACTCGACACTCCGACGGTGACGTGTGCGTCGGAGGAGAACGTGATCGGTCCGTTGACCGAGATCGTGTTGTCGAGGGTGCCGGTCGGATCGAAGTCCGCCGTCACGGTCGTGACGACGCCCGAGGACCCGTTGCCGACCGTGAGCCCCGCCCCGGTCAGGTCGGCGCCGTGGGCGAAGTGGAGACCGCCGCGGATCGCCTCGAAGGTGCCGGTGAAGGTCTGGTCGCCCGCGAGGGTGAGGACGCCGCCGCCGAGCTTGCGAACGGTGTGCGCCCCCGCCGAGAAGTTGCGGATCGTGTCGGCGTAGGTCGCGTTGCTCGCCTGGTCGAAGACGACCGCCGCCCCGCCGGCGAGTGCGATGTCCCCAGGAAGGTTCGACGTGTTTCCGACGAGGGTGCCCGCGAGGACGCGGGTCTCGCCGGTCTGGCTGTGGGTTCCGGTCAGCGTCGTGGTTCCGGCCCCGGCCTTCACGAAGACACCGGTCCCGCTGAAGTCGCCGGACCAGCGGACGCCCACCGCGTCCCGCAGCGTGAACGTCGCCCCGTCGGCGGTCGCGTCGAATCGGAGCGAAGCAGCGGGGGTCGCCGCGATGTCGAGGACGAGGGCGCCGTCGCCGGCCCCGGCGCCCGGCCCATCGTTCACGTCGAAGGTGCCCGTGAAGCCGGAGGGATCGGCGGTGAAGGTGAGATCGTCCGCCTCCACGTCGATCGTGCCCGTGCCCGTCAGCACAGCGGACGAAGCGACCGTGCCGGCGACCGCGTCGAGCTCGAGGGTCGCGGTCGGACCGACGTCGAAATCGTGGCCGTTCAAGAGCTGGGTCGCACCGGCCCGGAGCGTCCCCTCCTCGATGTCGAAGTCGAGGGTCGAGGCGATCGTCGCGTTCGTGACGACGAGGGTGCCCGAACCGCGCTTCACGATCCCGGCGTTGCCGCCGCCGCTGCGCGAATCCGCGATGACCGGTCCGGTCGCGCCGAGGATGTCCGTCCCGGACGACTCGAACACGAGTCGCGCCGTCTTCGACGACGCATCCGGCGCGAGGTCGATCGTGCCCGCCCCCAAGGACCGGACCTCGCCGACGACGTCGCCGTCGTCGATCGTGAGGCCGCCTTCGAACGTGTTGATCCCGGTGAGCTGGATCTGCTGAATGCCCTCCTTGCGCAGGGCGCCCATCCCGACGATGTCCATCGTGAGGACCTGCTGGATCCGCTCGGAATCGAGCGTGAGCAGGCTGCCCGTCCCGAGCTCGATGTCGTCCCCCGACGTGCTGTCCAGGCCGGAGAGACCGACGTCGCGGAGGGTGACGTTCACGCCGTCCTGGATCTCGAGGAAGGCCGAACCGGCGGGTGCGAGAACGTCGATGACGCCCGTGTCCACGCTCGAGTTGTCGATCTCGAGATCCTGCGTGAAGACGAGGGTCTCGCGCAGGCTGATCGTTTCGACCGCGTCCGGTGCACCCACCTGGACGTCGATCACGTCGCCCGGGCCCGCGTTGTCGATCTCGAAGCGGAGTGTGCCGTCGACGCTCGGGTCGGGATCTTCGAGCGAATCCACCACCTGGGCGAATCCGGGCGCAGCGCCCAGGACGAGGAGCGCGGAGGCGACGACTCGCTTCACTCCGGCTCCACCGCTTCGACCGGATCGCCGACCCGGATCTCACCAGGCTCGACGATCGCGCCGTAGATGCCGAGATTCCCGTCCGCCTCGGACACGAGGTTCCGCATGACCTTCGGGTCCTTCGGCAGGTCCGCGAAGCCGTGGGTCGTCATCACGCATCGCGGACAGGTCATCGGTGCGTCGATCAGGACGGAGCCGATCCGTAGACGACGGCCGATCCAGGCCTGCTCGGGGAAACGGTCCGTGCTCTCCGCGTCGATCAGCAGGCTCGGTCGGAAGCGGCGATCGTCCATCACCGAATCGGGCGCCGCCGCCGCGAGGGTGTCGATCGATTGACGTGTCATCACGAGCAGGGGCGCCAGGTCGACGAAGGGGCGATCCGGTCGCGTCATGTGCGCCATCAACGACTCGGGCGTCGTCGAGAAATCCGGGACCGGCTCCGCGTCCTTGCGCGCGAACATCGAGTTGAAGTCCGCCAGCGGATCTTCGGGCGTCTCGACCTCGTCCGGCGGCGGCGCGGCCTCGCCCATGCGGTGGAGCGAGACCGGGTGGTCGAGGGCCTTGGAGAGCTGCTCCGCGGCTTCGTCTGCGTCCGCCGCGAAGCGCGTGCCGTCGGGCAGCTCGATCTCGGGGACCGCGCCGCCCTGCCCTCCGATGCCGCGACAGCCCATCAGCGCGCCGAGCCGTTTGGCCGTGAAGAAGTCTCCGCGGCGCTCGTCGCGCACGGCCCAGCCGCGGTCGTCCGCGATGCCGAGCGGCCCGACGAGGGCGCGGTCGACGGACTCGCCCAGCATGCTCTTCACGGGATATCGGAAGAGCGATTCCACCGTGCCCAGTCGTCCCACAGGTCCCTCCTCGATGGCCCCGCGAGCGCTGGGGACCGAGAGCAGAGGTTGGGACGGGGGCGGGCCCGTCGCAAGGGACGGCGTCCGGGCGGGGCTCGCCCGGAGCGGGCCGCCTAGCGGTCGACGAGCCCCCGGAGCTTGCTCGAGAGCCGCGAGGTCGCCTTCGTGTGGATCTGACACACCCGCGACTCGGTGATGCCGAGGATGTTTCCGATCTCCTTCATGTTCAGGTCCTCGTAGTAGTAGAGGCTGACCACGAGGCGCTCCTTCTCCGGAAGCGAGTTGATCGTGTCCGAGATCACATGCTTCGTCTCCATCGACTTGAGCGAAGCGAAGGGGTTCTCGGCGGTGACGTCTTCGACGACGTCGGCGAAGGTCCCGGCGGTGTCGCCGTCGGAGTTCGTCCCGCGGACCTCCTCGAGGTTCACGAGCGAGATGCCACGCACCTGATTGACCATCGTGTGGAACTTGTCGAGCTCGAGACCCAGGGAATCGGCGACCTCGTCCTCGCTGGCCGCGCGACCGAGGCGCTGCTCGACCTCGCTGTAGGCCTGGTCGAGCTTGCGGCCCTTCTGACGAACCGAGCGCGGCACCCAGTCGAGGGAACGGAGCTGGTCGAGGACGGCGCCCTTGATCCGGAACTCCGCGTAGGTCTTGAACTTGCACCCCTTGCTCGGATCGAACTTCTCGATCGCGTCCATCAGCCCGATCGCGCCCGTGCTGTAGAGATCGTCGAGGTCGATGTGGTTTGGCAGTCGGACCGCGAGGCGGTTCACGATGTATCGGATGAGCGGCTCGTGCTCGAGGACGACCTGTTCCTTGAGATCCTGCGGAATCGGTCCGCCTTCGAGTTGGGCCTGATCGAGAAGGGCTTCCATATCGGTGGTGTTCCTGGTCGCGCGGCGTGTCCCCTGCTCCTCCCCCAGGAGCTCGGGTCGAGGACCTCGCCGTCGTTTCGCGGAAGGTGAAAAGCACGCCGCGTGCCAAGCTGCCGAACTGAATGGGGGAAACACCGGGTTTTGCTCTCCGAAAGCGCCTTGTTCGCCGACGAGAGGCCGAATTCCCCTTCAACACCGGGATCTTTCGCGATCTGGAGGGAAACCGGCATTTTTCGCTTCAGTCGAATCCACCTCCGTCCCCGCTGCCGCGTCGGGCGTCGTGTTCCCGTCGCGAGTGACAGATCCTCGACGCCGGCGGCGCGCGATGTTCGGATCGGAACCTCCGCGCACGCCCGCGGACCGATCGGGCCCTTGGATCGTGGCTCCGGCGGCGGGCTGGGATAGCGTCGGGCCGACCCGGGTCACCCGGGCGGGGGGAGGATCGGTGTCCGCCAGCCGGAAGCTTCGCAAGCCCTTCCTGGGCTGGGGCATGGTCGCGCTCGCTTTCGCCCTCTACGGCCTCGGCATGGCCCCCGCCTACTACGCCTGGGGCTTCCTCGCCCCCGAGATCATCGACGATCTGCAGCTCACCCGGGAAGAGATCGGCTCGGGCTTCGGCCTCTTTACGCTGACCTTCGCCGTGACGAGCCCCCTTTCGGCCTGGGCGATCGAGCGGATCGGTCTGCGGCCGGTCGTGGGGCTCGGGGCGGTGATCGGGGCGGCGGGTTTCGCCTGGACGAGCTTCGCAACGACGGCGAACGAAGCGATCGTCGCCTACGCGCTCGTCGGCGGCCTCGGGATCGGCCTCGCGACGCTCCTTCCGGTGCAGACCCTCGCGGTCCGGTGGTTCCGACGCTTCCGAGCCCTGGCGACCGGTATCGTCCTGCTCGGCGCCGGGGTCGTCGGCGCCTTCGTCCCCGCGGCGGCCGCCTGGGGCGTCGAGGTCGCGGACTGGCGCCTCGTCTTCCAGGTCGTCGCCGGCATCTTCCTCGCGGTCGGCATCCTCTCCGCCGCGCTCCTGCGAGACCGCCCCGAGGACGTCGGCCTCCACCCGGACGGGGATGAGACCCCCGAGACGCTGGCCGCCCCGGCGACGCCGACGACCGGTCCCGACCTCGATCCGCGACGGGCACTCCTCGCACCCCAGTTCGCCTTCGCAAGCCTGGCCTGCCTGACGAACACCGTGCCCTGGCGCGTCGTGACCGCCCACGGCCGACTCCACCTCGAGGACCTGGGCTTCGCCGCCGCGGCCGCCGCCGGGATCCTCGGCCTGCGCGTCGGCCTCTCGGGTGCGGGGCGTCTCTGTGGCGGCCTCGCCGACGTGATCGATCCGCGCTTCGTCCTCGCCGGCGCCCTCGGGATCACGGCCACCGGGCTGATCGGCTTCGCCCTGGCGACCGGCCCGACCCTCGCCACGCTCTGCGTCGGTCTTCTGGGGATCGGCTACGGCGTGGCGATGACCTGCGAGCCGATCGTGATGGCACGGCTCTTCGGCATCCGCGCGTTCCTGGCCTCGAACGGCCTGCGGATCGCGATCACCGGCGTCGCCGGCTGGCTGGCGCCGCGCTGGGCCGGCGCCGCGGCGGACCGGCTGGGCTCCTACGAGGAGAGCTTCCTCGCGCTGTCCGGACTCTCCGTTGCGGGCGCCCTCACGATCGTCCTCTGTCGCCCCCCGCGGAGCGCGCCCCGGGCGTGAATCGGACGGGCATCGCGCGCGGCCCTGAGATGAAGTTCGACGGGAGCCATGAAGCCTCCCCCGCGAGCTCGAGGTCGGGCATCCGCGTCAGCACTTCCCGCAGCATCGCGTCGATCTCGACCCGCGCCAGCTGCGCGCCCAGGCAGAAATGCGCGCCCGTCGCGCCGAAGGCCACGTGGTGGTTCGGCGTTCGTGTGACGTCGAGCCGATCGGGCTCGTCGAAGACCGACCGGTCGCGATTCGCGCTCCCGTAGTAGAGGACGAGCTTGTCGCCCGCGCGGATCGGGCGTCCGGCGACCTCCGTGTCCTGCTTCGCGGTCCGGCGCATGTACACGACGGGGCTCGTGAAGCGGAGGAGCTCTTCCCGCGCCGTCGGCAGGACACGATCCAGGTCCCCTCGGAGGCGGGCGAGTTCGTCCGGTCGTTCGAGCAAGGCCAGCATGCCGCCCGCCACCAGATTGCGCGTCGTGTCGCCGCCGGCATCCACCAGCAGCATGAAGAAGAGATTGAACTCCATGTCGCTCAGCCGATGGCCGTCGACCTCGGCGTGCAGCAGCTGCGTGGCCAGATCGTCGCCGGGATTCGCCCGCTTCTCCGCGGCGACCCGCGCCGCGTAGGAGAACATCTCGATCCCCGCCGCGACCTGCGCGTCCTGGCCGACCGCGTCCGTCGACGAGTGGATCGTCTCCGTCAGCTGGTAGAGCTTTCGCCCGTCGTCGAGGGGCAGTCCCAGGAGCTCCGCGATCACGTAGGAGGGGAGCTCTCCGGCGACGTCGGCCACGAAGTCGCACTCGCCGCGCTCGATGACCTCGTCGACGATCTGCGTCGCGAGTCGCTCGACCCGCGGCTTCAGCGCCCGGGCCGCCTTCGGCGTGAACGCCCCGCTCACGATCCGCCGCAGCTGCGTCTGATACGGCGGGTCGCACATCAGCATCATCTTGTCGTCGGTGACCGGCGCATCCGCCGGCGGATCCGCGATCATGATCGACGGCTCGTTCGAGAAGACCGGGTGGTTCCGGCTGATCGCGCGGATGTCCTCGTAGCGCGTGATCGCCCAGTAGCCCGGGCCGCCGTCGCTCTCGGCGTGGCGATGGACCGGATCGTGCTCGCGCAGCCAGGCGAACTGTTCGTGGGGCTGTCCGCCGTCGTAGCTCTTCGGGTCGAGGAGATCGATCTTCATATCACTCGCCCTAGGCCAGCGTCCTGCCGCGCCCCATCCCGGCGACGCGCGGAGTGGTTCGGAGCCGGAGATTCATCCCGAGCAGGACCCCCACCACGAGCAGCGCGAGCCCCGTCGTGCCGAGCCCAGCGACCGTGGGAGCGAACAGGGCGCCTGGCGCGGGATAGACCTCGAATTGGTCCAGCACAGGGATCGTCGCCCCCGTGAGCTCACGATCGCCGGTCTCCGGGTCGATCCGCATCACCCCGTTGGGAAACGCGTCGCCGCTCCAGACCACGTGGACGAGTCCGTTGGGCCCGACCTTGACGTCGCCCAAGAGCGCGAACGCGGGGTCGATGGGGCCCGACCCGATGATCGAGTCACACTGGGCAGTCGACCAACACGAGACGATCGTCGTCACGTCCGTCTCGGTATCCCAGTGCAAGAGAGCCGACCCGCTATTCGTGAAGATGTCGCCCGGCGTGGGGGTCACCGCCGCCGCCGGCGTCGAAGCCAGACCGATGACGATAAGGGCGACCAGGAAAGGGAACGAGAAGAGCGCGCGCATGGGGCCTCCAAGGGGAGCGTTCGTTCGCTCCTTTCTATCACGCCCGGCGATTCGGTGGCGCCTAGATCCGGCCTTCCACGTACTTGCCGATGTCGGCGAGCGCCTGCCGGCCCTCGGGCAGCATGTCGGCGAAGGTCTGCCAGACGTGGAGCATGTCGTCCCAGACTTCGAGCCGGACGTCGACGGCCGCCGCCTCTGCCTCCTTCGCGAAGGCCTCGATCTCTCCGATCAGGATCTCCCCCGTACCCGCCTGGATCAGGAGCGGCGGCAGGCCCGCGAGATCGGCGAAGGCCGGGCTCGCCGTCGCGGTCTTCGGGTCGGCACCGGCCAGATAGGCCTCTGCGAAGACCTTCAGGACCGGAGGCGAGAGCATCGGATCCCTCGGCGCGACCTCTTCGATCCGCGGGTTCGAACACGTCATGTCGACCCACGGCGAGAGACACAGTCCCGTCGCCGGGAGCGGGTCCCCGGCGTCGCGGAGCGCGATCAGCGTCGCGACCGTCAGCCCGCCGCCCGCGGAGTCCCCGGCCAGGGCCGTCTTCGCGGGATCCGCCCCCTGCCGGACCGCCCATCGATACGCGGTCAGCGCGTCGTCCACGGCGGCGGGGAACGGGTGCTCGGGGGCGAGGCGGTAGTCGACCGACAGAACGCGGGCGCGCGCCGCGCGGGCGAGGTTCGAGCAGAGGCCCCGGTGGCCCTTCACCGAGCCGATGCCGTAGCCGCCCCCGTGGTAGTAGACGATCGTCCGTCCGTCCGCGCAGTCGTCGGGCACGTTCCATTCGCAGGGCACGCCGTCGGCGTCGACCGCCTCCCACGCCACGTCCGCCGGCTGTGGGTAGGGGGGCGCCGCGTCCATGAACGCGCGCATCGTCTCGATCTCCCCGCTCCCGAGCGGGTTCGTGGTCCGCATCATCTCGACGAGCTCTTCGTGTTCCTGGCTGGGCATGTGCATTCCTCTCTCGTGGGGTGCGTGGATGTCGATCGATCGGCGCGCGCTCAGCCGCCGCGGGCGAGCTCCGGGGCGATCCGCCCGGCGATCAGCGGGAGATCGAGATAGGTCTTGATCCCGGCGCTGGCTTCGCACACGTAGGGGATCGCGCTCACGCAGTGCATCGCCGTCACGACGATCCCTTCGTTGCGGACGAGTCCTTCGGCGACGGAGTGCGGATGCCAGCCCTTGAACGTGAGCAACGTATCCGGATCGCCGCTGATCCCGACCTCGAAGCGCGGCCCCTGCTCGCCCCAGGTCCAGGGCGCGTCGGGATCGGCGCCGGGCACGGGGTCGAAGCCCTCGTCGCCCATGTGCCAGTTGACCGCCGCCGTGATCACGGGCTCGCCGTCGACGAGGCCCTGCCAGCAGAAGCGCTGGGCGGCGACGCGGCCTTTCTCGATCACGCCGATCGGCGCCTCGATCGGCTGGGTCGCGATCGCGATCGAATGCGTCGTCCGCTTCTCCGCGTCGAGGGTCACGCCGATGGCGTCGGCGACCATGTCGATCGACTGGAAGAAGCCGCCCGCGAGGAGCTTCCCCATCGGGCTGGTCCTCGCCTCTTCCGGCGTCTTCCCGAAGAGCATCATCTCGCCGACGACCTCCGCGGCGGCGTAGGTCCGGATGTCGGAGAACTCCTCGGCCCGCACGTGGGTGATCGCGCGCGAGAGCCCCGACACCATGAGCGGGAACCGCTCGGTGATCCCGCCCGGGTGGATGCCGGTTCCGTGGAGCGTGCTGTCCCCGGCTGCACAGGCCGCCTCGATGTCCGCGGTGTCGACGTGCTTCGGATACACCCAGCCGAGCGGCGTCACGATGTCGATCCCGGCCTCGAGGATCCGGCACACTTCCCGGGGATTCGCGACGATCGGGCTGTAGCAGACGCAATCCGCGCCGAGCCCGAGCAGCGCGTCGGCGTCGCGGGTCGCCGCCACGCCGACAGGATCGCGGCCGATGAGTTCGCCGACGTCGCGCCCTTCCTTCGACTCGCTGTGAACCCAGCACCCCACGAGCTCGAGCTCGGGATGGTCGAGGATGCCCTCGATGGCCGCGCGACCCACACCGCCGGTCGCCCACTGGATCACCTTGTACGTCACGCCACAGGTCCTCTCGTTCGATTCGAACACGCGCCCCGGATGCTAGCCGTCGCGGCGGAGAAAGTGGACCCGGCTTCCGGGATCCGTCGCCCGCGGGCGGGCCTTTCGGGCTAGATTCCTCGCGCCGTGAGAGCCCACATCGAAAGCCTGCTCGAAGCCCTGGGTCACCTCGCCTATCGACGGGCGTGGCCGATCCTCCTTGCGACCCTCCTGCTGATCGCCGCCGGCGCGACCCAGATCGCGAAGATCGAAGTCAAGACGTCGATCGACGACTTCCTGAATCCGAACGACGCCACGAAGATCGCCTACGACGAGTTCCTCGAACAGTTCGGCCGCGACGACATCATCATGATCGTCATCGAGGCGGAGCGCCTCTTCTCGCTCCCGGCCCTCGAGCGGGTCCGCGATCTCCACCAGGCGATCGAAGACGAGGTGCCCTGGGTCCGCGAGGTCCAGAGCCTGGTCAACCTGCGGGAGACCCGCGGCGAGGACGACACCCTCGTCGTCGGCGACTTCCTCGAAGACTGGCCGACCAGCGAGGCGGAGGTCGAAGACCTGAAGGCGCGGGCCCTCGCAAACCCGCTCTACGTCGACTTCTTCCTGACGCGCGACGGCGACCTCACGCTCCTGACCGTCGAGCTCGAGGCCTTCGCGGAGGAGTTCGACGACGCGAGCGCCTTCTCGGGCTTCGACGACGATTCGGGCGAGGCGCCGGCCGGCGACGACGTGCGCCTGACGAGCGAGCAGGAGCGCGCCGCGGTCGCTGCCCTCGAGGAGATCGTCGAGCGATTCGACACCGACGGGTTCCGTCTCCACGCCGGTGGCGCCCCGGTCCTCAACACGGCCATGATGCGCGGCCTCGTCACGGACGTCGTCACGTTCACGATCCTCTCGACCGGCCTGATCGCGCTCTTCCTGGTGCTCGTCCTGCGGCGGGCGCTCGGCGTGCTGATCCCGCTCTCCGTCTCGCTGCTCGCGGTGACGAGCACCCTCGGCGTGATGGGCACGTTCGGCATCCCCTTCCTCCCGATCTCGGAGATCGTGCCTTCCTTCCTGCTGGCGATCGGCGTCGGCGCGAGCGTCCACCTGATCGCGATCTTCCTCCAACGCGTCGAGGCCGGCGCCTCCCGGGAGGACGCGATCGCCGGCGCCCTCGCCCACTCCGGCCTCCCGATCATCATGACCGGACTCACCACCGCCGGCGGGCTGGCCTCCTTCAGCGTCGCCGCGCTCCGCCCGGTCGCGATGTTCGGCGTCGTCGCGCCGCTCGGCATCCTGCTCTGTCTGGTGCTCACGCTGCTGCTCACGCCGGCGCTCCTCGCGATCGCGCCCATGCGGCAGAGAGCGCCCCGACCGAAGGGCGACGCCTCGCTCTCGATCCGACTCCTCACCGCCGCGGGCGAGTTTGCGCTGGCCCGTTCGACCTGGGTCCTGATCACCTGCGCCGCGCTGACCGTGGTCGCCCTGATCGGCATCCTCCAGCTGAAGGTCTCCTTCGACAGCCTCGAGTGGTTCCCGGACGAGATGCCGGCAAAGATCGCGGCGAACCTCCTCGACGAGCGGTTCGGGGGCTCGATGGCCCTCGAGATGGTGATCGACGCGGGGGAGGCGAACGGGCTCCACGATCCCGAGCTCCTCGGCGCGATCGACCGCGCCCATCACACCCTCGACGGCCTGGAGACCGGCGAGATCACCGCGGGGCCGAGCCTCTCCCTCGTCGACGTGATCAAGGAAATCCACCAGGCCCTCAACGAGGGCCGCCCCGAGGCGCGCGTCGTGCCCGAGGACCGGACGCTGGTCTCGCAGGAGCTGATCCTCTTCGAGAACAGCGGGAGCGACGACCTCCAGGACGTCGTCGACACCGAGTTCCGGATGGGACGATTCACGATCCGGACGCCGATGGTCGACGCCCTCTTCTACGAGGACTTCGCCGAAGAAGTCGAGCGGATCATGGGCGAGACGCTGCCCGAGGACGTCGAGGCGAGCCTGACCGGCATGATGATGGTCTCGCGCCGGACCTTCGGTGCATCGATGGAGACGATCGTGCGGTCCTACGGGATCGCGCTCCTCGTGATCACGCCACTCATGATGCTCCTGCTGGGCAGCTTCCGCCTCGGACTGGTGGCGATGCTCCCGAACCTCTTCCCGATCTTCCTCACGCTGGGTCTCATGGGGTGGACCGGTCAGCCGCTCGAGATGTTCTCGCTCCTGATCGGCAGCGTCGCGCTCGGGCTCGCCGTCGACGACACCATCCACTTCATGCACGGCTTCCGGCGGACCTACGCCGCGACGGGGAGCGTCGAGATCGCGGTCCGCGAGACCCTCCAGACGACGGGACAGGCCCTCCTCTTCACGAGCGTCGTGCTCTCCTGCGGCTTCCTCGTCTACCTCTTCTCGGAGATGAACAATCTCTGGCGCTTCGGGCTCTTCACGGCCTTCTCGGTCACGATGGCCTTCTTCGCCGACGTCCTCTTCGCGCCGGCACTGATGAAGATCATGGCGCGTTGGAGCAGCGTGGCCCGCGACAAGTCGGAGTAGTCGCCGCTCCCCACGCGTGCCATGCTCCCCCGAGCGGTCGACTCGTCGCACCGCGAGGAGGAGCTCATGCAGATCGGCGCCGTCTTCCCCCAGACCGAGATCGGCGACGATCCGGAGCACGTCGCGGCCTTCGCCACGACCGCCGAGTCCCTCGGCTACCGCCACCTGCTCGCCTACGACCACGTGCTCGGCGCGAACACGGCGAGCCGACCCGACTGGTTCGGTCCCTACACGTCGAAGAGTCTCTTCCACGAGCCCTTCGTCCTCTTCGGCTTCCTGGCCGGGATCACCCGCACGATCGGCTTCGCCACCGGCGTCCTGATCCTGCCCCAGCGCCAGACGGCCCTGGTCGCGAAGCAGGCCGCGTCCCTCGACGTGCTGTGTGGCGGGCGGCTGCGGCTCGGTGTCGGGATCGGCTGGAACGAGGTCGAGTACGACGCCCTCGGTGAGAACTTCAAGAATCGCGGCCGCCGGAGCGAGGAGCAGATCGAGGTCATGCGGAAGCTCTGGGCGGCTTCGGAGGTCGAGTTCGAGGGCGAGTTCCACTCGATCCCCGACGCGGGCATCCTGCCGCTCCCCCCGCGCCGCAACATCCCGATCTGGATCGGCGGGATGGCCCCGATCATCGCCGAGCGCGTCGGGCGGATCGCGGACGGTTGGCTCCCGATGGCGCAGAAGACGCTCCCCGACGAGATCGCCCGCATGCGCGCCTCTGCGAAGGCCGCCGGTCGTGACCCCGACCAGATCGGCATCGAGTGCATCATCCCGCCGTCGGCGACGCCCGATGCCGCCCGCGACCGGATCAAGGAGCTCGCGGACCTGGGCGTGAGCCACGTCTCCTACTCGCTGATGAACCTCGGGCTGGGCGGACCCACCGCGCACATCGATGCCCTGAAGGGCGTCTGGGACGCCGTGGGCGACCTGGCGGACTGATCGTGACGGTCCCGAGCGAGGATCCGTCGTGATCGAAGGACGTCCGAGCGACACCGCCCTGCAGGTCGCCGCGGCCCGCGAGGCCCACCGACGCTTCGATGCCGGACCGCCGATCCTCGACGACGTCCACGCGGCGTCGCTGCTCGACGAGGCGGGGCTCGCCCTCGTCGAGACCTACGGCGACGAGGCGCCCTGGATCCTGCTCGAGAACCGCCTCTTCCTTCCGCTTCGCGCACGCCTGGTCGAGGACCGGCTGGCCGAGGCCTACGCACGGGGCGTCCGTCAGTACGTGATCCTGGGTGCAGGCCTCGACTCCTACGCCTGGCGGCAGCCGGAGGACCAGGGCGAGCTCCGGATCTACGAGGTCGATCATCCGGCCACCCAGCAGTGGAAGGCCGATCGTCTGACCGGTCTCGGCTGGCCGACCCCCGCGAACACGCGGATGGTCGCCTGCGACTTCGAAGCCACGAGCGCGTCCGAAGCGCTGTCCGCGACGGACTTCGACCCGGCGCAACCGACCGTCGTCTCGTGGATGGGCGTCATCTACTACCTGGAGCGGGAGACCGCGGCCGACGCGATGGCCGATCTGGCGAAGATCCTGGCGCCCGGGAGCGAGCTCGTCTTCGACGTGATGCTCCCCTGGGAGGCGATGCCCGAGCGGTACCAGGCGATCCGCGAGCAGATGGTGGCCTGGCTGAAGGGGGCCGGAGAGCCCCAGAAGAACCGCTATCGGCCGCCGGAGCTGGTCGACGCGTCGAGCGCCGCCGGCTTCGACGAGACTGCCGTGATCGACGTCCCGTCGCTCTACGCCCGTTACGCGAGCGGAGAACCCGCGTCGCCGCTCTCGGAACGCTTCTTCCTGGCGATCGCCACACGTTAGTCGGCGCGCGCGGCCTGCTGGTGGGCGTCGGCCTCCCGGCGATGGGTCAGGACGAGGAGCGCCGGGGTGACGGTCACGTCGAGCAGGAACGCCGCGCCGATCGCGAAGGACGTGAGGACCCCGACGTTCCAGAGATTCAGCATCTCGGACATCGTCAGGACACCGAAGCCCGAGGTCAGCACGATCGAGGTGAAGAGCAGCGCGCGTCCCGTCGACTGCATCGTCTCTTCGACGGCCCGAACCGGGTCGAGGCCCTGGGCGAGGTAGCGCCGGAAGCCCGCGATGAAGTGGATGCTGTCGTCGACGGCCAGGCCGATCGCGATGCACCCGGCGAGCAGCGTGAACATGTCGAGGGGAATCCCGATCGCCCCCATGAGGCCCAGGGTCATCGCGATCGGCACCAGGTTCGGAACCATCGAGACGAGCCCGGACCGCAGGCTCCCGATCAGGAGGATCATGAGCGGCGTGATCAGGCAGAGCGCGAGGACGTAGCTCCGCAGGATGCTCTCGTAGATCGCATCGACGGTCCGCGCGATCAGCGAGGACATGCCCGTCAGCGAGTACGAGCCGACGTCGCCGAGGACCGACGCGAGCTGCGGTTCGAAGTCGGCCAGGAAGGGCCGCATGAAGATCCCGTCGGTCCAGCCCGACCGGATCGTGTAGCGCGCGCGGCTGAACTGGGGATCGACGACCTTCTCGAGGTCCTCGCTCCCGGAGTTCTCGAAGAGCAAGAGCTCCTGGGCGAGCAGACGCCGATCGCCGGGGACGACGTAGTAGGCGGCGTCGTTCGCGTTCAGCGCCTGGTGCGTCTCCTTGGCGATGTCGACGAGCGAGTTCGAGTACGAGAGCCGGGCCCCGGACGATCGATATTCCGCGACGAGCGCGTCGACCTCCTCGAGGCGCGCGAGGACCGCGGGCTCCTTGAGCCCGTCCTCACGGCCCGTATCGACCACGACCTCGATCGCGGAGGTGCCCCCGAAGCGATCGTTCACGAGCTCGGAGGCCACGCGATAGGGATGGTCGGCGGGGAACCAGCTCGTGGGATCGGAGCTCGCGTAGAGCCGGGTCGATCCCGCGACCGCAGCGACCAGCAGGAGCAAGGTCGCGCCGACGATCGGCCAGGGATGACGCGCGGAGACCGCCGCTAGACTCGCCAGGACCCGATCCGCGGCGGTTCCTTCCCGCCTCGCCCGGCCCTTCATCGGGAGCAGGACCATCATCGCCGGAAGGAAGACCAGCGAGTAGAAGAGCATCACTATCACACCGATCACCGAGATCATCCCCATCTCCGCGATCGGCTTCATCGGCGCGACCAGGAACGAGAGCAGCCCCGCCGAGGTCGTCAGTCCCGTCATCAGGATGGGCAGGCCCGTGTGCCGGAGGGCATGCTCGAGACTCGCGACGCGCTCCCTTCCCTCTCCGAGGTCGGTCAGGAAGATCGTCAGGAGGTGAACCGAGTACGAGACCCCGATCGCGAGCAGGAACGAGGGAATCAGCTGCGCCGGCGCGCTGAAGGGGAGATGGAAATAGCTGGCGAGGCCGAAGGTGGCCATCGTCGCGGGGACGACCACGCCCACGCAGAGGAAGATCGGCGCGATTCGGCGGAAGAGCGCGAAGAGGACGACTGCGATCATCACCAGGCCACCGCCGAAGAAGCGGGGCACGTCGACGCCGAGCTGCTTGGTCAGCTCGTAGGTGAGCATGGTCCCGCCCGCGGTCAGGATCGGGAAATCCGGACTCGCATGCCGGGCCGCGACCGAGTGGAGCGCCTCGATCACGGCGGCGTTCTCCGTGCCCGAGAGGAAGGCCCGCTTCGTCGAAGCCGTGTCGCCTGCCGTCTCCTCGAAGCCCCCCAGATCGAGATCGTCCTCGCCGGCGGCCTCACCCGGAGAGCCGTCGCCATAGACCGCGACCTCGACCCGGACCCCCGTCATCTTCCGATCGCTCGAGAGGATCCCCGTCTTCACGTAGAAGGGCGTGTTCAGCACGCGCTCCTCGAACGCCGCGAGCTCCTCGGCGTTGGTCGGCATCTCGTCGAGCAGATCCTCGACGACGAGCTCGTCGCCGCGGCCGTAGGTCGAGCGGACGTTCACGAGGCTCGTCACTTCCTCGAGATAGGGAAGCTCGTCCTCGAGGTCCCGGTGGAAGGCTTCGAGCTTCTCGAGGAAGCCGAGGTCGAAGATCTCAGGCGGCGAGATCGCGACGATGGTGACCTGATCCTGACCGAAGTCGTGTCGGAACGCGTCGTAGACCGCGCGGACCGGGTCGTCCTCGAAGAGGAAATCCTCGGAGGCCATCTTGACCTCCATCTGCGGGATGAGCGACGCGAGCCCCGCCGTGAGCACGAGGACGGCGGCGACGATCGGCCAGCGGAATCGCTCGACGAGGTGGGCCCATCGCCCGAGACCGTCTTCGATTCCCTGCCGCAGTCGTCCCTGCGGCACCCCCTCCGAATTCGCTTCGCTCAAGCGTCGCTCCGATCACCGACTCGGAGCGAGCGCTTCGATCGCGCGCCAGGGAACCTCACCGTACCGGCCCTCTGGATCCACGAAGTGGATGCAGATCTGGGTCGCCCCCGCGTCCAGGTGACGCTGCAGGAAATCCTCGATCTGCGTCTCGGTTCCCCAGGCAACGGTCTCGTCGATCAGACGATCGGAGCCGCCGTCTTCGAAGTCGGCGTCTTCGAGCCCGTATTTCCGCCAGGTCTTGCGGTAGTTCTCGAGGGCGATGTTGGTCGCGCCCGCCGCGCGCGCGGCGTTCCGCGCCTTCGTCGGATCGGACTCGAGGACGACCTTCACCTCGGGGACGAGCAGCGGCTCGGACCCGAGGATCTCGCGCGCCTCCGCGGTATGGGCCGGAGGCATGAAGTAGGGATGCGCGCCCTGAGCGCGATCCCGGGAGAGCGCGAGCATCTTCGGACCGAGGGCAGCGAGGACGCGCGGGGGCCCGGTCTGGACCGGCGGCGCGTCGGAGGGCGCCGCCTCCGGCCCGAGCAGGACGCTCATGTCCGGCCCCCGGTCCATCGCGTCGAGATAGTTCCGCATCGACGTGAGCGGCGGGCCGTAGGTCAGGCCGTGCATCCCTTCGACGATCGGCGCGTGGGACACGCCGAGCCCCAGCAGGAAGCGCCCGCCGGACTGCTCGTTCAACGCGAAGTGGCCCGCCGCCATCACCGCAGGAGCCCGCTCGAAGATGGGGATGATCCCGGTCGCGACGACCAGGTCCTGCGTCTCGGCGAGGAGCTGCGAAGCGACGACCATCAGATCGCGTTGCATCGCCATCGGGTGCCAGAGTGCGGTGTAGCCGAGGCGTTCGATCTTCTTCGCAGCCTCGGCTCGTCCCTTCGAGTCGAGGGCTTCGAGCGAGACCCAGATGCCGCGCGGGCCGAGCTCCATGGGATCCTCTCTTCTGCCGAGACCTTCCGTCTCGGGGTCGCCAAGTATGTCAGGCGGATCGCGGGTCCGCGAGGCCGTTCTCGCGCGGCATCCCGCCTCAATCGCCGTCGGGCGCGGCCGCCTCGACGGCGCGCTCGGCCCGGGCGCGGGAAAGATCCTCGCGAACCGTCCGGGCCGCGAAGACGCAGGTCCCCGCGGCCAGCACGAATCCGAACGAGAGCCAGACGAGCCCCCAGCGCAGCGAGTCGTCGCCGTAGGCCACCGCGAAGGACTGGCTCAGATAGCCGACGACGAGTGGACCGATCGCGCTGCCCACGCCGGTCCCCGTGAGCGAGAAGAGCGCGGCGGCGGAGGCCCGCATGCGCACCTTCGCGAGTCCCTGCACGAGGGAGAGGAAGGGCGCGCTGTGCATCGCGCCGAGGATCGAGCTCGCCACGCTCCAGACGAACGCGACCGGGAAGAGCGGCAGTCCGCCGCCGAGATCGATCCGATGGTCCTCTGGCCAGAGCAGGAAGAGCACCATGAAGGGAAGCGAGCTCAGGAAGGAGAGGATCGGCACCCAGAGGTAGGCGCGTTCATCTCGGGCGGACCAACGATCGCAGAGCCAGCCGCCGAGCCAGAGCCCGAACATGGACGGGATCGGCGTCGTGAGGAAGTACCAGGTCCCTGCCGCGCCCGTCCCCATGTCGAAGGTCCGGATGATGAAGGACGGCTCCCACGCGCCCTTCCCGGACGTGTAGAGGAGCGCGAAGGCGTGGGCGACGATCAGCCAGCGCATCGCCGGGAGCGACCAGAGATAGCGCCCGTCGTCGAGCAGCGAGCTGCGCGCTTCGCTCCGGGCCGTACGGCCCTCGCTCTGGCCGCGCGCGGGCTCCCGGATCGTCAGCCGGAAGACGATCGCCATCAGGACGCCCGGTGCGCCCGCGATCACGAAGGCGGTCCGCCATCCCCAGAGCTCGCTCGCCCATCCGCCGCCGGCCATCCCGACGGCGAGCCCGAGCACCGCGCCGACGGAGATGAACGAGAGTCCCTGGCCCCGATGCTCCGGCGGAACCGTGTCGGCGATGAGGGATTGGATCGCCGGGCTGGCGCTGGCCTCGCCGATCCCCACGCCCATCCGCATCGCGAAGAGCTGCACGTAGCCCTGGACCCAGCCGGTGGCCATCGTGAAGAGGCTCCAGACCGTGAGGCCGAGAGCGATGATGTTGCGCCGCACGCCGCGATCCGCCCACCGCGCGAGGGGGAGGACCGCCAGCGTGTAGACGAGGGTGAAGCTCGGACCGAGGATCCAACCCATCTGGCTGTCGGAGAGCCCGAGATCGGCCTTGATCGGGTCGACGAGGATCGCGACGACGTGGCGATCCACCGTGTTCAGCATCATCACACCGACGATGACCGCGAAGAGGTAGCGGCGATAGGCGGCGGAAGGGACGTCCGGGGTCGGGCTGCTCATCGGTCTCTTCGTTCCCCGATCAGCGCACGCGAGCCAGGTGGGCCATCACGGCATCGACGATGACGGCCTCCTCGTCCTGGATGAGCCAGTGGCCGGCGTCGAGGGCGACGTGCTCGAAGGGGCCTTCGACGTAGTCGCGCAGACGCGCCTGGACGCGCTCGTTCACGAAGGCCGCGATGTCCCGTTTTCCGTAGACGTAGAGGACGGGCTGCGAGACGGGCGGCAGGTCGCCGCCCGGCGGCCCTTCCGGCGCGAGCGCACGATACCAGTTCAGCGCGGCGGTCAGCGCGCCGGGCTCGGAGAACACGGCGTCGTACTCGTCATGATGCTCATCGGTCATCGTCTGCCAGGCTACGCGATGGAGCATCCGACGGCCCGCTGCCCCCAGCAACGTCTCGGCGAGCCCGGGCACGCGGAAGACCTTGATGTAGGTCGGGACCGAGGGCGCCACGTCGGGCTCCGGAATCGCCCCTGGATGCGGGATCGAGAGCGAGGCCCACGAGAGCACGCGGTCCGGACGGGTCCCCGTCGCCGCCCACCCGACGATCGAGCCCCAGTCGTGGCCCACCAGATGGAAGCGGTCGAAGCCGACGGCGTCCGCCACCGCCATGACGTCGTCGACGAGCACGGGCACGGCGTAGTCCGAGATCGCGCCGGGACGCGCCCCCGGGCTGTAGCCGCGCTGATCGAAGGCCACGACGCGGAAGCCGGCCTCCGCGGCGCGACGCAGGAGCGGCTGCCACATGATCGAGGTCTCGGGGAAGCCGTGGAGCAGCACGAGCGCCGGGCCGTCCCCGTCGAGCCCCGCCACGCGCGCACGGAACTCCATCCCGCGCGCGGGGATCCGGACGAGCGACCCGCCGTCGACCCGGCTCGCCGTCCGCCCTTCTTCCTCGAGGAACGGCAGCGCGGCCGTCTCCTTCGTGTGGGTGCGATCCCGATCGAGGGTGATCTGGTGGGCGCCCCAGAGGAGCAGCGGGGGCGCGATCAGCATGGCCAGGAACACGACGAGAAACGTGGGCAAGCGGGACCTCCGGCAGAGAGCTTCGCCCCGGGACGTCACCGGCGAAAGGTGGCTCCACCGAAATGCCTCCGATGCCCCAAGACCCCGAAATCAAAACAGTTTCGGCAAGGGAGCGGTCGCCTTCGGGAATCGATGTCAACCGGTATACAGACCGCGGACGGCAGCTCACCGATGATGCGTGGGGTTTTCGGCGGCGCTCCCGCGCCGCGACCACGCCGTGACCGGTTGGTTCCATCCCGATCCTTTCTCCGGGAGAAGGGTGGACCCGACCCGCCTGGGCCGGAGGACGACGGACGCTCTCCGGCCCGGGCATCGCGCGACGCCCACGGCGACGACGACGCCCGCGCCGCCTTGACCTCGGCCGGATCGTCTATGCCTGGGCCGCGCTCCCGCGACCGCCGCCTTCGCCGCCGCCTTCGCCGCCGCCTTCGCCGCCGCGTAGGAGCTTCCCAGAGTAGGTCTGGGTCTCCTTGTCGTCCTCGATCGTGACCTCACCGTTCACGAGCACGTAGCGGTAGCCGGTTCCGGCGGACGCGACGCGGTACTCGTCTCCCGGCAGGTCGTGGCGGAAGTTCGGGAACTCGTAGTCGAGCTTCTCGAAGTCGTAGACGACGATGTCTGCGGCCGCGCCTTCGCGCAGCACGCCCCGGTCCTGGAAGCCCGCACAGAAGGCGGGCAGCGCCGAGAGACGCCAGTGCGCCTCTTCGAGGGAGAGGAAGCCGTGCTCGCGCACGTACCGGGAGATCAGCTCGGTCGCGTAGCTCCCCGCCGCCAGGTATTTGAGGTGCGCGCCGCCGTCGGAGAGGCCCGGGATGACCCACGGATTGTCGAGGAGCTGCTTGATTCCCTCGAGACCGATGTCGAACTGCGGTGCCTGGAAGCTCGTCTTCAGGTCGTCGGAGACGACGAGGTCACAGAGCGCGTCGACCGGGTGGACGCCGCGCGCGTCGGCGATCTCCTGGACGCTCTTGCCGACCCACTGCTCGTTCTCGCTCTTCGCGACCGAGACGACCCGCGCCTCGTCGACGCCGCCGATGAACTGGTACTTGAGGGGCTCGGCGCGCAGCCGCTCGCGGACCGACTCGTCGGCGAGGTTCTTCAGGATCACGTCGTTCGAGACCTCGGGCCCGGCGACCTCCTCCCAGACGGGTCCCCACAGATCCCAGTAGTCGAAGGTGAAGAGCAGCGGCGGGTTCTGGGTGATGCCCTGCCCGTAGATCCGCAGCCCCTTTTCACCGCAGGAATCGAACCACGCGAAGAGGTTTTCGTGCATCTCGATCATCACGTTCGACGCGGGCAGCGCCTGGTAGATGATCGGCGCGCCGGACACCTCGGCGAGCTTCTCCCAGTGCTCCCGCGGCATCGTCGCGCCGGAGAGCTCGATGAAGCCTTCGCCCCGCTCGCCGAGCACCTCCGCCAGCGCCAGCTGGGTCTCGGGCCACATCACGTCCGAGGGCATCGGCGTCCCGTCGAAGTCCGACTGGGCGGCCCCGCCGGCGGTCGGCGCCTTCGGATCTCCGGGTGTACCGAGGGTCTGCGACGACCAGCCGCAGGCGCCGGCGTCCATCGCTTCGTGAAGCAGTCGCTTCAACTCTTCCGTCTCCGCCTCGGTGGGCTTGCGGCCGGCCTTCGCGTCCTCGAGGCCCATGACCCAGATGAGCAGCGGGTTCACGCCCACGTAGGGCAGCAGGTTCACCGCCTTCGGGACGCGGTCGATCGAGTCGAGCATCTCCGGGTAGCTCTCCCAGTCCCAGGGAATCGACGCTTCCATCGTCGCCATCGGGATCGCCTCGACCTTCGTCATCGACTCCATCGCCCGGTGCTGCAGCTCCTTCTTGCACGGCGCGAAGCCGAAGCCGCAGTTGCCGACGACCACGCTCGTCACGCCGTTCCAGCCGCTCGTCGTCAGGTAGGGGTCCCAGAAGACCTGCGCGTCGTAGTGGGTGTGGAGGTCGATGAAGCCGGGGGCGACGACGAGCCCCTCCGCGTCGAGCTCCCGCGCGCCCTGCCCGGCCGGGATCCGTCCCATGCGGGCGACCCTGCCGTCCTTGATGCCGACGTCGCCCTTGTACCGGGGGTTGCGGGCACCGTCGACGATCATGCCGTTGCGGATGACGATGTCGTAGGTCGGATTCGGGGTGGCCATGGATGCGCGGCTCCTTCTCTGCGGAATCGTGTCCTACGGAGCATAGAGCGCCCGCGCGCGCGCCTCACACCCCCGATCCAGCCAATTCAGCGGTCGTCCGACCGCCCTGCGAGGCGTCCCGCGAAGCGCGCAACGAGCGCTGGAGCGAGCGTCACGTCCGCCAGGAAGGCGACGGCGATCGCCGAGGAGATGACGACGCCGAAGGCGTACATGTTGAGCATGTAGGACTGGGTGTACACGAGGAAGCTGCAGGACAGGACGCACGAGGTGAAGAGGAGCGCCTGACCGGTGCTCTGGAGGGTGTGGTCGACGGCGGGCTCGACCGCTTCGCCGGCCTCGAACTCCCGCCGGAAGTTGTGCATGAAGTGGATCGTGTCGTCGACGGCGAGCCCGATCACGATCGAGGCGGTCATCAGGCTGAGCATGTCGAGCGGAAACCCGAACCAGCCCATCAGGCCCAGAGACAAGATGACCGGCGCGAGGTTCGGGATCATCGTGAGCAGTCCCAGCCGCACCCGACCGATCAACAGGATCATGAGGAGCGTGATCACGACGAGCGCAGTCGAGTAGCTGCGCAGCATCGTCGTGAGCGCCGCCGCGATGGTGTTGCCGACGAGACGAAACTCCCCGGTGATCTCGTAGTCGAGCCCTTCGCCGAGGATCGCGGCGATCCCGGGTTCGACCGCGTCGAGGTAGGGCTTCACGAACGCGCCGTCGTCGAAGCGCACGCGCGCGGTCAGACGCGCGGTCTCGAAGTCACTCGTCACCAGGTCCTCGACGTCGTCGCTGCCCGAGTTCTCGAAGAGGAGCAGCTCCTGGGAGACGAGCTCCCGATCGTCCGGGATCGCATAGAACTCCGGGCGGTTCTCGTTCAGCGCCCGATGGGTCTCCTTCACGATGTCCACGATCGAGACGACCTTGCCCGCGCGGAGCGTCGCGGCCTCCACCGAGAGCATGTGATCGGAGACTTCTTCGAGCTTTCGCAGGACAGCGGGCTCGTGGAGCCCGTCGTCGGCGCCCGTCGACACGAGGACCTCGTAGGTCACCGCCCCGCCGAAATGATCGTTCGTGTAGTCGACCGCCTGAAAGAGGCCCGAGTCCTCGGGAAACCACTCGATCATGTCGTGCCCGACGTGGATGCGCGGGATCCCGACGCCGGCCGCCAACAGGATCGCCGCCCAGACCGCGAGGACGAGACCAGATCGCCGGGTCGAGAAGCGACCGACCGAGAGGAGCAGGCGTTGGGAGACTGTTTCGGTTCCCGCTGCGGCCTCGGTCACGCGCCGGACAGGCGAAATGGCGAGCAACGCCGGGAGCAGCACCAGCACGTAGGCGAGCGAGAGCAGCACGCCGATCGGGCTGATGATCCCGAAATGCGAGATCGGCGCGAGGGCCGCGGGGATGAACGAGAGCAGGCCGCCCGCGGTCGTGAGGGACGTCATCAGGATCGGGAGTCCGGAATGCGCCAGCGCGTGTGGGACCGCCTCGTGGCGATCCATTCCGGCGCGGATCCCCTGGTAGTAGATCGCGACCAGGTGCACCGCACCGCCGATCCCGACCGCGAGCAGGAAGGACGGGATGATCTGGGTCGGCGCCATGATCGGAATGCCGACCGCGCCCATCAGCGACATCGTCGAGAAGACCGAGAGGCCGACCGTCAGCAGCGGCAGCACGACCCCGAGCACGCTCCGGAAGAGCATCGCCAGGAAAACGGCCGCCACGACGATCGACAGGACGGTCGCCTGCGCCATGTCCGGCATCAGCGTCCGGGAGAGGACCGTCGTGAACGCCGCCATCCCGGCCACGTGCACCTCCACCCCTTCCGGGACCGTCTTCGCGAGGACCGCCTCGATCGCGGACAGGATCTCGGCGTCCTCCTCCCCCGTGATCAGCTGGCGGGAGGCCGCGGCGGTCTCTTCGCTCACGTCGTCGAAGCCTTCGAGCGCGTCGATCTCGCCGAGCTGCGAGTAGGCCTCGGTCTCGATCACGATCATCGTCGCGCGCCCGTCCTCGGAGAGCACGAAGTTCCGGTAGAGCGCGTTCGATCGGGCGCGTTCCTCGAGGGCCGCGAGGGCTTCCGGCGTCTCGGGCCAGTCCTCGAGGAAGTCCCGGACGTCGAGTCCTTCCTCGTTCCCGAGCGTCTCGCGCACGTTCCAGAGACTGGTCACCTCGACGAGATGCGGCACCTCGTCCTCGATCGCGAGATGCGTGTCCCGCACGACCTCGAGGAAGGCCGGATCGAAGACGGAGCCCGCAGGCTCGAGCGCCACGGCCATCGCCGCGTCCCGACCGAAGACCTCCTTGAAGGCGTCGTTCTGGAGGACGATCGGATCGTCCTTGTGGAAGAAGGCGTCGTTCGAGGTCTCGAGATAGAAGTGCTGGATCTGCGTCCCGAGCGCCCCGGTCAGGACGAGCACGGCGAAGATCACGGTCCACGGATGCGCGACGACCCAACGCCCCCAGGCCCCCAGCGCCGCCTCGATTCGATCCTTCATGCGACCGGCGCGAGCTCCCCGTAGCGCGGGTTGCGCTCGCCCCAGAAGAAGCGATTCGCGTTCCCGTACATGAACTTCTCGAGCACGCCCTCGCGCAGGTCGAGCGCCCGCGCCTCGTTCACGCATCGCTCCCAGTCGAGGGCCGGGTGGTCGGAGGCGAAGAGGACCTTGTCCTTGCCGCGCGTGTTCATGAAGTGGATGAGTTCGGGCGGGAAATGCTTCGGCGAGTACGCCGACGTCATCAGGTGGAGGTTCCGGTACTTGATCATGAGCCGCGTCGCGATCCCCCACCAGGGATCGGCGCCGTGGGCCATGCAGATCTTGAGCTCCGGGAAGCGGACACAGACCCGGTCGAGGTGGATCGGGTTCTGGCACTCGCCGGCGACCGGGGGACCGGGGAGCCCGGTGTTGATCGTGAGCGGCAGATCGAGCTCCACGCATTTCGTGTAGAGCGGGTAGTAGCGCTCGTCGGAGGGCGGGACGTCGGAGGAGAAGGGCACGACCTTCGCGCAGACCGTCGGGTGGTTGCGGGCCAGGGCCTCCATCTCCCAGAGCCCCTTCATGATCGGCATCTGACCGGGGTCGACCGAGAGTCCGAGCGAGAAACGCTCCGGCGCCTTCTCGACGAAGCGCAGGACGCGCTCGGACGGCTTCGCCACGTTCAGCGTCACGATCGCCCGCTCGATCCCGAGCCGATCCATCTCGGGGATCAGCTCGCCCGGCTCGAAGCTCCGGAAGAAGTCGTCTCCGCCCTTGAGGTAGTCCTCTTTGACCCGCTTCAGGTAGTCGACGTCGGCCTGGTCGCCCATGTCGACGTTGATCCAGCAGTCGATCGCCTTCTGCATCCACGCCTCCGCTCCGGCCCCGACGAGGGGCCGTCGGCGGCGACGATAGCGAGACGGGGCGACGGCGCGCAGTCCAGCGCGCGGGCTGCGCTTCGGGGGCGGGGGACGCCGCCTACTGCCCGATGACCTCGTCCATCAGGCGGCGATTCGGGATCGACCACTTCGACTCCCCGTCCCGGAACGTCGTCGCGATCGGCCCGATCTGGTCGACGACGCCCCGGCGCCCGTCGACCTCGACCGCCTCGCCTTCGGGCAGGGTCTGCCGGAGATAGTGGCCCGCCAGGATGGCGGTCACGATGTCCCGGGAGCCGAGGGCGAAGGAGAGGCCCATGCCGGCGGTGATCGCGGCGACGGTCACGGTGATCACCGTGATCAGGATCTGGGTATCGACCCCGAGCTGCTCGAGGGTCACGACGACGACCATCACGACGATGCTCGTCTGGGCGACGGCCCCGAGACCCTTCGCGTAGGACAGGCCCGCGGCGCTCGCGGCGGAGGTCACGACGTTTCCGATGAAGCGCGCGAGGAAGACGCCGGCGGCGAGGACCAGCGCGGCGGAGATCACGCTCGGGATGTAGCCGAGGATCCGGGTGATCGCGGAGGTGACCGCGTGGAGGCCGACGATCTCGGCGGCGCCCATGACGAAGAGGATCAGGATCAGCCAGTAGGCGAGGCCACCGACGATCTGGGAGGGCTGGGCGCTGATCGAGGCCCGCTCGAGGGCCTCCATCAAGCCGGAGCGCTCGAGCAGGGCATCGAGGGAGACCTGGATGGAACGCACGAGAACCGCACGGACGAGCTTTGCGATCAGCCAGCCGAGCATGAAGACGGCGAACGCGCCGACCGCCTTGGGCAGGAACTCGATCGCCGAGGCCGCCACGCCGTTCAGCATGTCGACGAGCAGGGTCTGGATCTCGGAAAACTGTTCATTCATCGGGGTCACTCCGATCGTGGGTTCGCGTTCGCGGCGCGCCCATCGACTGCGGCGGCGAGAGCGGATCGTGGCCGAAGAAGGCCGCCAGCAGGTCGAGGAGGGGCGCGCAGAAGCGCATGAGGAAGACGAAGGTCGTGAGGTCGATCAGGTCGCGGCTCGTGAGCTCGGCCTGGACCTTGCGGATGGTCTGGTCGTCGAGGGTCTCGGGCGGTGCGGGTCGGTCGCCTTCGAGACTTCCGAGCAGATCGCGGACGAAGTCCTCGTCGGAATCGAAGTCGAAGGGCTCACGGCGGTCGTCGTTCGACATCGCTACGCCCCTCCCCTGCGCTTGCGACCGAAGGCGGCCGCCTCGCCGCCGACGCGCGCTTCGTAGAGCGCCTTCAGCTTCTTCGTGCCGCGCGAGACGCGCATCTTGACCGCCGACTCGGACAGGTCGAGCTCCCGGGCCAGCTCCGGGTAGCTGTACCCCTCCACGTAGCGTAGGAGGAGCGGCACGCGGGTGCCCGGATCGAGCGCGTCGAGGAGCTCGAGGACGAGCTTGCGGAGCGCGACGTCCGGCGCCTCGGGTCGCTCCGGCGGCGGCGCCTGCTCCTCGGCCGCCTTGCGCTTGCGCTGCTCGCTGGCGCGCTTGCGGAGCACCATCCGACAGGCGTTCAGGGTGACGGTGTTCAGCCAGTGGACGAAGGGGCGCTCGAAGCGGAACCGAGGCAGGTTGCGGAAGACCGCGAGGAAGACGTCCTGGACGGCCTCCTCGGCGTCGGCGGTCGAGCGGAGGATCCCGTACGAACGCGCGTAGACTCGACCCGAGTGTTTGCGCACCAGCTCGTTGTAGGCCGAAGTGCCGTAGGGCAGCTCCGCCTGGGCCTGCTCCACGAGCTCGCGATCGGGGTCTCCCTCCTGCCCCTGCAGGTCGTCCTCGCTCACAATCGCCGCCCTGCTCTCCCGTCCCACGAAGCTCGCCGTTCGCGTTCGCTCGACGATCGTCGCACGCCCCGCGCGGGGGCGCGCGAGCGATTCGCGATCACGAATCTTGCCGCTCCCGCCGCCCGGACGCACCGCCATCGTGACCATTCGCCGATCTCCAGAGCCCCTCGAGGGTGACCAGACGAAGCAGATCTCCTACGAGAATCCAGTTTCGGACTCTACGAATCGTTCGCGCGGCGAGGTCGGAGGGCGGCTGCGGAGCGTCCCGCGAGGCCTCCTGCCTGAGCAGTCCTTCGATCTCGTCCGACGCCGATCCCTCGTCCATCGCACCCCCCATCTGTCGGGAGGGGAAATGCGGGGGCGTAACAAAGCGTCACCGCCCCCCGCTCCCGGTCGGCCGCCGGCGGTTCGGCGCGGCGCGGCGGCGCAAGGCGGGATCAGGCCTCGGCGCGGCGGCGAAGGCGGGCTCAGGTCTCGACGACGCTCGGGTCCCCGAGATGACGGCTCACCAGCGAATGGAAGGCGGGCACCCCGGCGCCGTACTGGATCAGGTCGGCCTTCGCGTAGCGCGCGGCCGCCGCCGAGATCGGCTTCGCGTCCCGGGCCTTCATGTGGGCCTCGGCCACCCGCTCCATCAGGACGAAGCTGCCGACCGCCTCGGCGACGCTCTGTCCGACCGTGAGCAGGCCGTGGTTCGCCAGGATGACGGACCGGTTCTGGCCGAGCGCCTCGGCGATCCGGCGCCCGCCGTCGGTGTCCTGGATCTGGACCTCTTCGTCGTCGAAGAGCGCGTGGTCCTCGAAGAAGATGCAGGACTCCTGGGTGATCGGCAGGAGCGGACGCCGCTCTGCGGCGAAGGGCGTCCCCCAGCCCGTGTGGACGTGGGTGGCGCTGACCGCCTCGGGGCGCGCGGCCAGAATCGGCCCGTGGATGTAGTAGGCGGCGACGTTGATCCCGCCAGCGCCCTCGCCTTCGACGATCTTGCCGTCGGGGCCGATCAGCACGAGATCGGCGACGGTCGCCTGATGGAAGGACACGCCCCAGCGCAGGACCCAGAAATGGTCCGTCCGCTCGGGATCGCGCGCGCTGATGTGACCGTCGCCGGTGTCGCCCCAGCGCTGGGCCGCGAGGATGCGGTAGCCGAGGGCGACGTCGCGCTTGCGCCTGGCGCGGACCGCTTCGGGAGAGTCCTCGGCGCGGTCGCCGCCGAGGTCGATCGTTGCTGCTTCGGCCATGTCCGGTCCTCTCCTCGTCGTCTTCTTCGTGAACTCGCGAGACGAGATCGTAGCGAGGTCCGGTCGCCCGTGACCGCCTCGCCGCTTCAGTCGAGCGGGGGACGACGATCGAAGAAGGGGCGCTCCCGCTCGAGCTGTCCCGCCAGTCGGAAGAGCGTCGCCTCGTCGTCGGTTCGCCCCATGAACTGCAGCCCGATCGGCAGTCCCTCTTCATTCCAGTGGAGCGGGACCGACATCGCCGGATTGCCCGTCAGGTTCGCCAGCTGGGTGTAGCCCGTGGTCTGGAGCAGCGTCCGCGTCTGCGCCTCCCGGTCGGGATTCGAGAGCGAGAGCACCCCGAGCGGCGCCGGCGGGATCGCCATCGTCGGCGAGAGCACGACGTCGAAGCGCGTCATGTGTTCGGCGAGCGCGCGACCTGCGGCGTGCATCGTCCGGACCGCATTCACGTAGTCCGTGGCCGTCCTCGAGCCGGCGAGCTCCACCATCGCCCAGGTGCCGAGCTCGACGTCGCCCTGCTCGAGGGGACGACCGAGATCCGCGGCACGCTCCTCGAGGGAGGCCCGGGTGCTCGCGCTGATGATCGTGACGCCGGCCAGGGCGAGCCCTTCCGGCAGGTTCTCGAAGGGCGCCTCTTCGACTTCGTGCCCGAGCACGCGACAGAGTGCGATCGCCTCGTCGAGTGCAGCCTCGCAGTCCTCGTGCGGTGCCACACCGTTGAAGCCGAGACGCTGGACCGCGATCCGCAGCCGACCGGGATCCGCCCCGACCTCCTCGAGGAACGGACGGGCCGGCGGCGGCGCGGCATAGGGCGCACCCGGATCGGCCCCCGACGTCGCGTCGAGGAGCGCCGCGCTGTCGCGGACCGAGCGGGAGACCGCGTGGATCGTGCTCATCCCCGACCAGTTCTCACCCAGCTGCGGTCCCATCGGCGTGCGCCCGCGGGCCGGCTTCATCCCGAAGAGGCCGCAGCACGAAGCCGGGATCCGGATCGAGCCGCCTCCATCGCTGGCGTTCGCGAGAGGCAGGTAGCCGGCGGCGACCGCCGAGGATGCGCCGCCGGACGAGCCACCGGAGGTGTGGGTCGTCTTCCAGGGATTGCGGGTCTGCCCGAAGAGGCGCGACTCGGTGGACGTGGTCAACCCGAACTCCGGGGAATGGGTCCGTCCGAACGTGACGAGGCCCGCGCGGCGGTAGCGCGCGACGAGCTCGCTCTCGACGGTCGGGACGTATCCCTCGTAGAGGGCGCTGCCGTGGGTCAGGGGCGACCCGGGGATCGCCAGCGCGAGGTCCTTGAGGAGGAAGGGCACGCCGCGGAAGGGCCCGTCGGGAAGACCGTCGTCGATCGCCCGGCGCGCGTCGTCCTCGAATCGGGCGACCACCGCGCCCAGGACTTCGTCGCGGGCATCGACCCGCGCGATCGCTGCGTCGAGCAGCTCGTGGGGCGTCACGTCCCCGCTCGCGACGAGCGCCGCGAGGGCGAGGGCATCATGGTCCTCGTAGCCATCCACGTGCAGATCCTCCCGATCGATGCCCGCAGCGTACCCGACCGACCCGCGTGCCCCTACTTCCGGAACTGTTTGAAGTCGGCGGGACGCTTCTCGATGAAGGCCTTGATCGCCTCGATGTTCTCCGGCGAGCCCTGGGCCTTCGACATCTCGTCGTGCTCGATGTCGAGGGCTGCGGCGATTCCGGCCCGGTGGGCCTGGTTCATGATCTTCTTGATCGCGACCAGCGCCGAGATCGGCCACTGCGCGATCTCGCGGGCCTTCTCGAGGGCCGCCGCCAGGAGCGCGTCGTCCGGGTAGGCCCGCGCCGCCATCCCGAGTTCGACGGCCTTCGCCGCATCGATCCACTCCGCGGTGAACATCAGCTCGTTCGCGCGCTGTCGGCCGATCGAGCTCTGGAGCGTGTAGCTACTCGCGATCTCGGGCACGAGGCCGAGGTTCGCGAAGGGGAGCCGCGCCCGCAGACTCTCGCCGACGTAGACGATGTCCGAGGCGATCGCGATCGTGCAGCCTCCCCCCACGGCCACTCCGGGGACCGCCGCGATCAGCGGCTTGCCGAAGGCCAGCACCGTCGCCTCCGCGGCGAAGAAGCCGCTCGCGAAGCCGTCCTCCCGCGGCGGGCGCTCGCCCCCGCCGAAGCCCCCGAGATCGGCCCCCGAAGAGAAGTTCCCACCGGCCCCGGTCAGGACCACGACCGCCACCTTCGGGTCGGCTTCCGCGTCCCGCAGCGCCTGACAGAAGGCGTCCCACTGATCCTCGTCGAAGGCGTTCTTCTTCTCGGGCCGATTCATCGTGATCAGCAGCACGCCCTCTTCGTCGAGGTCGGTCAGCACGCGGGATTCGTCGCTCATGTCTTCTCCGTCCGGTTCGTCCGGGCCGACAACGATGGCGGATGCACCCCGAGGTAGCCAGTCCCGCTCGATCAGTCGGCGACGACGACTCTCGTGCCGGCCAGATGGTCGTGTCCGCAGCGGCGAGCCGAGCCGAAGATCAGCAGCAGCTCGAAGAGCACGACGAAGGATCCGACGACGGGCACGACCGCGACCGCATAGAGCGAGGCCTCTCGGATCCAGAACACGCGGGTGAAGGAGACCAGCCGCCCGTCGACACCCACGATACGAATCCCGAGCATGCGTTTCCCGATCGTCTGACCCCGATCGGCGAGCAGATAGCCATGGAGCGTCACGAAGAGCGCAAGAGAGAGGGCGTTGTCGATGAAGACATCGACCAGGGCGGGCAAGGTGAACAGCGCCCCGAACACCTCTCCGGCCGTCTCCGGCGGAACGGCGGACGCCTCGGAGAGCTCGAGCCGGCCGAGCAACGACATGAGCGGGAAGTAGATGGCCATCTGGAGAACGGCGTCGATGGACGCGGCGACGAACCGCGACGAGCGGCTCGCGTCGTCCGCGGTCGTGCGAGCCTCGTCGGGGAGCAGAGAGGACTGCGGGGGGTCGTAGGCGTGAGCGTCCAGCGGATCCGACACGCCGCCGAGATTAGCAGGAGGGAGGGTCTGCCCGCGGTCCGCGGCTGTATTAGAGTCGGTCGTTCGACGGGACACGTCGCGAGCCCGCGCGCCCCGAATCGCACACCCGCGCAGAGGATCCAGCATGCCGATCAGCCCCATGGACGACTACCTCGCCCACCAGACCACCGACACCTTCGACCACGTCTTCACGAGCGACCGCAACTTCTTCGACCGCTACTACTTCAATCTCCACGCGTCGAGCGACGAGCTCTTCATGGTCTTCGGCCTCGGCCAGTATCCGAACCTCGGGGTGACCGACGCCTTCGCCTCGATCTCCCACGGCGACACCCAGTACACGGTTCGCGCGTCCCGCGAGCTCGGCAGCGACCGGATGGACACGTCCTGCGGCCCCTTCAAGTTCGAGGTCCTCGAGGGACTCAAGAAGCTCCGGATCCAGTGCGACGACAACGAGTGGGGCCTCGCCTTCGACGTGACCTGGGACGGCGCGCAGCCTCCGCTCGAGGAGCCCAAGTCGATCAAGAAGAGCTTCAACCGCACGGTCATGGAGAACGCGCGCTTCGCCCAGACCGGCTGCTACACGGGCTCCCTCGAGATCGACGGCCAGCACTACACGGTCGAGCCCACGAAATGGAAGGGCGCGCGGGACCGCTCCTGGGGCGTACGCGGCGTGGGCGAGCCCGAGCCGCCGGGCATCCGCGTGACCGAGGAGCGCGCCCACGGCTTCTTCCACAACTGGATGCCGATGCAGTTCGACGACTACATGATCAAGACCTTCATCGAGGAGGGCCCCGACGGCGAGCGCCAGATGGAGGAAGGGATCAAGGTCTGGAACTACGGAATCGACAAGCCCAACGAGATCCTCGGCTCCCCGAACCACAAGATGCGGTACCACTCGGGCACGCGGGAGGTCGCCGGCGCGACGATCGGCTACGCGAACAGCGACCTGACCGTCGAGAACGTCCCGCTCCGGACGGTCAACCTCGGCATGGGCTCGGGCTACATCAACACCGACGGCTGGGGCCACGGCGTCTACCAGGGCAAGGAGAAGGTCGAGGGCGTCAAGTACGACGTCTCGACCCCGGCGAAGCGCGCCGAAGTCTTCGGCCTGAACGAGACCCTCTGCCGCTTCGAAGCCAGCAACGGCGACGTCGGCTACGGCATGCACGAGAACTTCATCGTCGGGATCTATCGACCCTACGGGTTCGACGAACCGGGCACAATGGCGCCCTGACCCGCGCGGGCGGGTCTGCGCGCCCGCTCAGTCTTCCTGCACGCCCTTCGGCGCCCTCTGCTTCATGAAGCCGAAGAGGTAGCCCGCGACGCGCCGCATCTGGATCTCCTCCGCGCCCTCGGTGATCCGGTAGCGGCGGTGGTGTCGGTAGATGTGCTCGAAGGGCTTGTGGCGCGAGTAGCCGAGACCGCCGTGGACCTGCATGGCGCGGTCCGCCGCCTCGCAGCAGAGCCGATTCGACCAGTAGTTGCACATCGAGACCTTGTCCGAGACCGAGAAGGCCCCGTACTGGTCCATCTGCCAGGCCGTCTTGTGGATCAGCGCCCGGAGCATCTCGCACTGGGTCTGGAGCTCGACGAGCGGGAACTGGATGCCCTGGTTCGTGGCGAGGGGCTTGCCGAAGGGCGCGCGGGTCTTCGCATACTCGATCGACTCGTCGATGCAGAACTGGGCGGCGCCGAGAGACGACGCCGCCTGACGGATCCGGTTCTCGTTGAAGAAGTGCTGGACGACCTGCAGGCCCCGCCCCTCTTCCCCGAAGATCGACGAGTGCGGAACCCGGACGTCCTGCATCGTGAAGCGGCCGTGGTCCGTCGGCATGTTGAAGGTCCAGAGGAGCTCCTCGACCTTGAAGCCCTCGCTATCCGTCGGCACGAGGAACGCGGTGATCCCGTGGCCGTCGCCGGGCCCGCCGTCGGTCCGCGCCATCACCATCGCGTGGGCGGCGTTGTGGATGCCGGTGTTCCAGCTCTTCTCGCCGTTCAGGATCCAGTCGTCGCCATCGCGGACGCCGCTCGTCTCCATGTGCGTCGCGTCGGAGCCGTGAGCGCTCTCGGTGATGCCGAACGTGAAGCCGCGCCGCCCGGCCGCAGCGTCCTCGAGCCAGTTCGCCTTCTGCTCCTCGCTTCCGTAGTGCAGGAGCAGCAGGAGGCCGACGCTGTTCCCGACGATCGAGTGCTCGTTCTGGAGGTCGTTGTGGAGCCCCAGCCCCTTCCGCGCGAGGTGCTCGCGGATCACGGCCATCCCGAGGTTGGTGCCGTCCCGGCCGCCGTACTCCTCGGGGAAGGCGTAGCGATAATGACCGGCCGCGTCCGCGCGCCGCTTCGCCTCTCTCAGGAGCGCCTCCCATTCCTCGGTCGGTCGCCCGCCCTCTTCCCAGTTTGTGCGCGCGTCCTCTCGCCGATGGTCGAAGAAGCGGACGTTGTCGTTTTCCTCCTCGAGCGGCCGGATCTCGGCCTCGATGAAGCGGTCGAGCTCGTCGAGGTAGTCCTGCAGGTCCTGCGGAATCTCGAAATCCAAAATCGTGCCCTCCGGCGTGCGGGGTTCAGTCCTCGTTCGCCGCGAGCGCGGCGGCGAGTCCCGAGTAGCGGGGTTGGTCGATGGCGAGCTGGTTCACGACGGTCACGCGGAGGTGATCCGCGAGACCGGGACGATCGAGCGCGACGGAGCCGTCGCGCAGCCCCTCGGCGAGGCGTCGCCGAAGCGCGTCGATCGGCTCGGCGGCCTCGGCTCCGAGCAGCGCGACGAGACGCGCCTGCTCGGCGGCGACGTGGGCGGGTCCGCGGGTGAGCTCGCGAAGCACGATGTCGAGGGAGTTCGAGGCCACGAGCGACAGGAACGCATCCCGCCCCTTCAGTCGCCCGCGCAGGTCGTTCCTCAGGAAGTCGCGCACGCTCTCCAGCAGCTCGTCGGTCCGCGGCATGTCGAGCGAGCTCGCCGCCGGTCCCTCCGCGACGAGCTCGACGGGACCGGGGATGATCAGGTTCGCGCAGTCGACCTGACACTCGGAGCTGCGTCGCGCGATCCCCGGTCGTTCGACGCTCGCGTCCACGCCGCCCCGATACATCGCCGCCATCTGCAGCGTCCCGACCGCCCACCAGAACGAACCGAAGACCTCCCACCAGCGAAGGTGATCCGGCGTGATCCGGATCCCCGATTCGGTTTCGTAGCCCTCGAGGAGCGACTCGCGCGAGCCGAAGCCACCCACGGGCTGGTCGTGGCGACCGAAGCGCCAGGAGTTGGTGCAGATCCAGCCGAGGTCGCGTACGGGGTCGCCGAGATAGGCGACCTCCCAGTCGAGCACGGCCATGATCCCGTCCGGCGTGATCATCAGGTTGCCGTTCCGGAAATCGTTGTGGACGAGGCGCGGCGTGTCGTAGATCGGCTCGGGGAGATGGTCGAGCAGCCAACGCGCCGTGTAGTCGATCATCGGCTGCGGGGTGTCGTAGGCGCGATAGCCCGCCCAGAGCTGCTCCACGTAGGCCCGGGTCGACTGCTCTTCGAGGAACGAAGACAGCCCGGCGGCGACGGGATCGACACCGTGGATCCGCGCCAGGATCCGACCGCACTCGAAGGCCAGCGTCGGACGGACGGCCTCGAGCGCCGGATCCTTCAGGATCTTTCCGCCGAGGGTCTCGCCCTCGAGCCACTCCATGAGGAAGCCCTCGCCGAGGCCGTCGTCCTCCTCGAGCACCAGTACGACCGCAGGCTCCGGCACCCCCACCTGCCGGGCGACCTGCATGAGCCGCGCCTCGCCCGCGAGACCGGGTCCCGGGTTCGCGCCCGTGCGCTCCTTCGAACCACCACCGGCCGCGCGGCGGAACGCCAGGGTCCGCGGCCCGCCGGTCGCCTCGATCTCGACGCGATAGGTCTCCTGACTCGCTCCGCCGGAGAGTCGACGAACGGACACGAGCGCGGCGAAGTCGGAGAGTCCGCGCGTGAGCGCCGCGGCGAGTCGGGCGTCGAAGTCTTCCATCGGCGTTCGACTCTAGTCGAACGCCACGCCCCCCCGCATTGGACGCGGAGTACACGCGCCGGCCGCGCGACGCGAAGGCTCAGGCGGACGGTCGAAACACGAGCGGCGCGACGACCGAAGTCGACGCGCCGCCGGCGCTTCCCCCGTACGCTTCGGAAGAAGCGGTACTCCTCCGCTCAGGAGCGGTACTCCTCCGGATAGCTGCTCCAGTCGATCTCGCGGATCGGCCCGCCCATCTTGCCGGGCCAGCGCGAGCTGCCGATCGTGTCGACGAAGGGCCAGAACGCATCCGGGTCGAGCGCGCCCTGGCGCGAGATCTCGCGCTGGATCGGCTTGCCGATCGCGAGATAGGCCTCGACCTCACCCAGGATCGGGAGCCGCTCGGCGATCGGGTCCCACGGGCTCTCCCGCAGGAGCAGCTCGCCTTCGACCTTCTCGCGGTAGACCGGCTGGGTCCTCGACTCGACGGAGACGACGAAGGGTTCGATGTCGTAGGCCTTCTCGGCGCCGCCGACCGCGCGGGAGCACTTGATCCACCACTGGAAGTCGTGCTCCTCCTCCGGCATCTCGAGGGCGCCCGCGGTCCGTCCCTTGTACTCGAGGAACGTGTATCCCTGGTGTGTGCAGCGCGCCTTGACCGCTTCGCCGATCCGGTAGTACTCGATCTCGCAGGGGAACTTGGGCTGCCCGTTCATGTCCTTCGAGATGTAGATCGCGCTCTCCTGGTCGATCCCGTACCCGAGGCAGTACCGGCCCTTCTGTCCCCGGTAGTCCGCGTCGACGTCGATCACGACGCCGAACTCCGGCTCGTCCGGCACCGGAATCAGATAGATGTTGAGGTGCACGTTCGAGGTGTCCGAGGGCTCGAGCCCCGGCGGAAGCAGCTCGGCGAGCTTCGCCGGGTCGGTCGGATACTTGATCCGGAGATTGGGCCAACCGAGCACTTCGCCGGGGTTGATCTTGAAGGCGTCGTTCGGAATGGACATGGCGTCCTCCTGTTCTTGGGTCGCCGCGGCGCGTCGACGCAAGGAAGTGTAGTGCGGCCTAGGCCGGCTGCTCCAGCTGGAACTGGCTCTTCTCGGGGCCGATCCGGTCGACGAGGGGCTGGAGCGCCGCCACATCGAAGCCGTAGAACTCGGCGGCGTTGCCTCCGAGGATCGCGGCGATCTCCTCCTCCGGGAGCCCGCCGAGCACCTCGACCATCATCTTCTGCGTCGCGGGCCAGGTCCCTTCCGGATGGGGGTAGTCCGACCCCCACATGATCGTCCCGAGACCGATCTCGTGGCGGAGCTCCGCCTCCCGGCGCGACATGGCCGAGCTGCCGACCTTGATGTTCCGCCGGAAGTACTCCGAGGGCTTCATCGAAAGGTGCTTCTTGTATCCCGTGCCGAGCTTGGCCGAGAAGTGGTGGTCGCCGTAGCGCTGATCCATCAGGTGGAGCAGCTCCGGCACCCAGATCGTCGAGCCCTCGGTGACGGCGGTCTTGAGCGTGGGGAAGCGTTCGAAGACACCGCCCCAGATCATGTAGACGAGCGGACGCGTGAGCCACCACGCGACCTCGGTCACGTAGATGCCGAGCGCCCCGGGCAGCTCGACCGGCGGCTCCGAGAGCTGCTCCGGATCCCGGGCGCGGAAGATGTCGAGCCCGTAGTACTCGTGCATCGGCGCGGCGCCCGAATGGAAGTGGATCACCATCGCGCGCTCGGCGCAGGCGCGCCAGATCGGGTCGTACTTCGGGTGGTGGTAGGGATCCTGGCCCGTGAACATGTGGGGCAACATGATTCCGCGAAGGCCGTTCTCCTTCGCCCACTCGATCTCGGCGACCGCCTGGTCGACACCCCAGAAGGGCGTGATCAGCGCGAGGCCGTAGCGCCGCTCCGGACTCTCCGAGCAGAACCCGGACATCCAGCGGTTGTGCGCGCGGCAGCCGGCCCACTGGTGCTCCGGGTCGACGCCGACCGGCATCAGCCCCAGGTCGCCGCCGAAGGGCGGCGAGTTCTCCTCCGTCAGGCCGTCGACGAAGAGGATCTCCGCCGCGACGCCGTCTGCGTCCAGGACCTCGTTGCGCCGGTCGCCGTCCCACGCGCCCGCCAGGCCGTGGGCCTTGTCGGAGGCCCACTGCTGGCTCTCCTGGCGCATCTCGAGGCGCTCGCCGGCGAGCTCGAGCGCCTTCATGCGCGCTTCGTTCTGGCGGTCGAATTCGTCCCGGTACTGCGGGTCGAGGTAGTCGCGATAGACCTCCGGCCGAGGTCCGGCGTGGCCATCGGAAGAGATCACGAGATAGCGATCCGTCATGGTCGTCTCCTGGATGCGTCGGGCGGCTGCGGAGGAGGCGCTTGGTAGGCGCGTAGGACGTGCGCCGTGGGCGGCGGGGCGTCAGCCCTGGCCGCGGATCTGCGCGATGGTCGGGCCGATTTCGTTCGCGATCGGCTGGAGCTTGTCCTCGTCGAAGCCGTAGATCCGAGCCGCGTTGAGGCCGAGGATGTCCCGGATCTCCTGCTCCGGGTACGTCCCGAAGGTCTCCTGGAGCTCTTTCATGGTGGACGGCCAGGTCCCTTCCAGGTGCGGGTAGTCCGTGCCCCACATCAGCTTGTCCACGCCGACCTCGTCCTTGAACTTCGCCTCGTGCGGGCGGAGGAAGGACGCGCCCACGAAGCAGTTCTGCTCGTAGTAGCCGGTCGGGCTCTTCGAGAGGTCCTTCGTGAAGTGCTTGAAGATCGGGTCCGCCGCCTTGAACTCGAGGACCCGGAGCTTCTCGACGATCCAGCCGACCCCGACCTCCGTCAGGATGTACTTGAGATCAGGGTGTCGCTCGAAGGCCCCCGACCACATGAGCGCGGTGAAGGGTCGCTGCGCCCACATGTCCACCTCGCTGATGAACATCGCCGTCGCGCACTCGACGTCGCCGTAGTCGGGCGCCCAGCCCGAGTGGGTCTGGAGCGGCATGTCGAGCTCTTCGCAGACGGCCCAGATCGGCTCGTAGCGGGGATGGTGGTAGAAGGGGTGCGTCCCCGTGCTCGAGGGCAGAAGCACGCCGCCCCAGAGTCCCATCGCCTTCGCGTCGCGGATCTCCTGCACCGTCACGTCGATGTCGTCGACGTTGATGAGGGCCACGCCGGCCATCCGTTCCGGGTGGGTGCTGCAGAAGTCGGCCAGCCAGCGGTTGTAGGAGCGGCAGCCTTCGAGGTTCTGCTCGGGGCTCACGTCGTGGCGATACTGCATGAGCCCCGCGCCGAAGGGCGCCATCTGCGGGAAGATGATCTCTCCTGCGACGCCGTCGTCGTCGAGCTCCTTCATTCGGACCGTCGCGTCCCACTCCCCCGGCCTCGGCGCGAAGGGATTGGCCGGGTCGGAGAGCATGTCGAGCAGGTCCTGGTCGCTCGGAGCGACGTTCGGGTCCGACATCGCCTTCATGCGATTGCCGCCCTGCTCGCCCGCGCCCTCGCTGTAGGCCTCGACCGCCTCCTGGTCGAAGAAGGTCCCGACGCGATTCATCATCTCGCGGGTGTACTGGACCCACCAGGCATTGGCGGCGTCGTGGTACCGGGGATCCATGTGCTCGTTGTAACCGGACGGCAGCGTACCGGCGTGGCAGTCCGAGCTGATGATCAGGACGGGATCGTTCGTGTCTGCGCTCATGGCGTGGACTCCTCGAATTTCGGGTCGCGACTCGTTTCGGATATCAGGAAAACAGAAGCGGGACGGGCGATCCGCTCGTCGCGCTTCGGGCCTAGGAAAGCCCCATGTGCTCGAGCTCGATCGGGCACTCTCCGGCGGCGAGCTTCTTCGCCCGCTCGACGAGCGTGGCCTCCATCGTCTCTCGACCGATCATGATCACGAAGTCTTCGTTGCGGATGCCCTCGAGGCAGAACTGCGCGAGCTCGTCGAGATCCTGGACGGGCATCTCGAAGCCCGCCGCCTTCGCGCCCTCCATGAAGGCGTCGAAGGTCGTCTCCTGGGACGCGTCGACCTCGTTCTCGCGCGCGAGCTCCGCGGGTCGGTTCCGCTTGGTCGTCCAAATGCCCGTGTCGAGCATCCCGCCGGAGGGGTAGAAGATCGCCGCGCGGAGGTTCGTCCCGCGGCCGATGAGCTGCGCCGCGAGGCACTCGGTCATCGTCGAGACGGCGGCCTTGCTCGAGGCATAGACGACCTGCTGCGCGAGCGGCGAGATCCCGCCGTCACCCGAGGACGTGTTCAGCACGTAACCCTCTTCACCGGACGCGATCATGCGCGGTACGAAGGCCTGGATGCCATGGGCGACGCCCGCGACGTTCACGCCGTGGACCCACGTGAAGTCCGAGGGCTCGGTCTCCCAGACGTCCAGGTTCGGGGCCGAGACCCCGGCGTTGTTGAAGAGGATGTGGCACGCGCCGTGCTTCTCGAACGTGTAGTCGGCGAGGGCCTGGACCGAGGCCGGATCCGAGACGTCGGTCACGACGCCGCTGACCGCGTCCCCGAGCTCTTCGCAGGTCGCCTTCAGGACCGGCTCTTCGACGTCACCGATCACGACCTTCATGCCGACACCGACGAACGCCTTGACGAGGGCCTTGCCGATCCCGCCGGCGCCGCCGGTCACGACCGCGACCTTGTCCTTGAAATCCTTCATCTCGATGTCGTCTCCTGTTCGAGTACGTCTGCGTACTCAGGGGGCCCGCGTCTCCCGACGCGGGAATTCAACGGCGCGGAAGCAGGCTCGCCAGGAAGCGGCCGACTTCCGACGTCCGCGCTTCGACGTCGTAGTCGTCGCGATGGACCCACTCGAGGGTCGTCGCGTAGATCGAGCCGAGCACGACCTCCGCGAAGGTCTCGATCGAGGCGCCGGGCGGGAGCTGATCCGGCCCGCCCTCGGCGAGCAGGGCCTGGATCGCGTCCGAGACGCGGATCTCCCCTTCGCTCGCGTCCGGGGTGCCGTGGGCGGCGCCGAAGAAGGCGCCGACGAACTCGCGGTGGACCGGGCCGATCTCGAAATCGCCCGAGAAGAATCCGTCGAAGAGGAGGGTGATCCGCTCCCGGGTCGTCGCCCCCGCGACGCGCGCTTCGTCGATGCTCGCGACCATCCTGGAGACCGCTTCGCGGGAGAGCGCCTGGACGATGTCGGCCTTGGTCGGGAAGTGGTTGCAGAGGGTCCGTTTCGCGACGTCCGCCGCCTCGCAGATGTCGTCGATCTTCGTCGCCTCGATCCCGCGCTCCGTGAAGAGCTCCTCCGCGGTCGTCAGGACACGCGCGCGAAACTCCTGGACGCGTCGATCGCCGCGGCCCGGCGGCGAGGACGCCTCGGCGTCGGTAGAGAGGGGGGAGTCGGTCGGCATTCGAGGTCCTCTTGGCGAGCAGCCGCCAAGTGGCATTTAAATGCCATTCAGGAACGGCCCCGTCAACCCCGAAGCACCACGTTTCGTGGCGAATCGCCCCGCCGGCCGAGAATCCCCTGTCGAATCAAGGCTTTCCGGACTAGCCGCCGGCCAGCCCATCGAGCACGGACTGCGGAATCTCGAAGTACGAGACCTCGTTCGGCTCCTCGAGGCCGGCGAAGAGGTCCCGGAGCAGCGGCCCCGAGTCTCGCAAGGCCGCGCCATCGAGGGCCGAGCCGAGCCCGGCGTAGCCGGCCTCTTCGGCGAGCGCGGGCGCGCGGGTCGTCAGCGCGTCGATGCCCCAGTCGACGGCATCGCCGGCCTCGATCCGGGTCTCTTCCTTCCGCTCCGCGGGCGCGTGGTAGTGGGGCCGCTCGCGGAAGAGATCCATGCGCAGGACCTCGACTTCGTCGGCGGCGTCGGCTTCCCGACCCCAGACGTAGAGCGTGATCCCGCCGTCGATGTCACCGACCTCGCGACGACAGGCGACGAAGCGAAGGCCGCCGGCGGCGACCTCGGCGTCGGGTCCTTTCCGGATCTCGAGCTTGGCCATGGGTACGGATTCGCTCATGTCACCTCCTCGTTTCGACCCGGGTCCACCGAGCCGCCGTGCGAGACTAGCGCCCCGATCGGCGCCGCGCGGAGGCCTCGAGCCAGCGACGCCGCAGGGCGTGCACCCATCGATCACGAGAGACCTCGCCGACCCAGTTGCCGAGGGCGTCCTTCACGTGATGCCGATACAGGTCCGCGGCCCACGCGTACGCCCGCCCCGAAGGACCGGCGCGCGCCGCCCCGAGGCCGCGCAGGTCGGAAGCGCTCGCCAGATAGACCTCGAACGCGCTCCGCAGCTCCGGCGGAAGCGTCTCGAGGTGGGGCGCGACGATGCGCGCCACGAGGTCTGCGTGCCGCACGTGTGCGGCGGCGGCGAGTCCGGCGGGGCGCTGGCGGTAGCGGTGGAAGACCGCCGGCAACCCTTCCCCCGCATGCCCCGCGACCGCGAGTCGGAGCTGGAGATCCCAGTCTTCGTAGGCGGGCAGCTCCTCCCGGTAGGGGAACGCCTCGAGGGTCTCACGCCGAAAGACGGCGGCTGCGGTTCCGCATCCGTTCTCGTAGAAGAGCATCCCGGGCGTCGGGTCGTAGGGCACGACCCAATCGCTGGCGAGGGCCGGATCGTCCCCGTCGGCGAAGGCCGCCGAGATGCCGTTCACCCAGCAGAGCTCTTCGTGCGCGTCGAGCGCGGCGACGGCGGTACCGAGGTAGCCGGGCACGATCAGGTCGTCGGGGTCGAGCGGAAGCACGAACTCCCCGCGCGCTTCGGCGACGCCGGCGTTGCGCGCGCTCGCGAGCCCGCCGTTGGCCTTGCGCACGACTCGCAGCTCGCACGCGTCGAAGGTGGACGCGATCGAATCGAGCAGGTCGCGCGCTTCCGGGGACGGTGAACCGTCGTCGACGAGGAGGATCTCCTTGCGGGGATGGGGATCCGCGACGATCGAATCGAGGCACGCCTCGAGGTAGGCCTGCATCTCGTAGAAGGGAATCACGATCGACACGAGCGCCGGTTCGGCGCGAGGGGGTTCGCGCTCGGGCGTCGCGGGAGCGCGCGGGGGATCGACTGCACGAACGGGGTCCCCTCCCCCGCCCCGCGGCGCGGCTGGCCACTCGCCGGCGTCGAGCGCGCGGCACCATCGGTCCAGGATCTGGGCGAGCGCATCGACGGCGTCGACCGGAAAACGGTCGATCGATCCCCCGGACGCTCCGTCTCCGAGATCGCGGAACGCCCCCAGATCCGTCACGGCGAGCGGGAGCCCGATCGAGGCGAGCTCCCTCGCGGCGAGGCCGAAGGTCTCCGTTCGACTCGGTACGACCGCCGCATGGCAATCGGCCATCCGACGCAACGCCGCTTCGCGCGGCAACGCCCCATGGAAGTGGACCCGGCCCGCGTGCTCCGGAGCGACCAGACGACGCAGCTCCTCCGCGTGACTCGCCCGAAAACGACCGGGCTCGTCCGCGCCGACCAGATGCAGCTCGAGGGCGTCCCCGCCCCGCGCCTCGAACACGCTCGAAGCGGCTCGAAGCAAGGTCTCCGGCCCCTTCAGCGGCTGCAGCTTGCCGAGGAACCCGATCCGAAGCGGCCGCCCCTCGGCGATCGGCGGAGGCGACCACGCGATTCCCGGTCTTTCGAACGAGGGCGGCGAGATCGCGCGATTCGGCGCGAGCGGCTGCGCGTCGGCGTACTCGTCGAGGACCGCCGCCGACGGCGCGACGATTCGATCGGCGTGGCGGAGCGCATAGCGTTCGATCGCGAGTCGCTGCTTGTCTTCCAGGGAGAGCATGGCCCGATCGTCCGCCGCGGAGACCCGCGCGACCGTTCCGTGCAGGCGGACCGTGACTGGCGGAAGCGGGGGGCCGAGTCCGAGCCGGCGCGCCTTGATCGAGACGAAGCCGGGACCATCGAAGTCCGGAAACTCGATCGACTCGACCGCCTCCGACTCGACGATCGAACACAGCGCGAGCCAGATGCGATGGGAGCGCCAGTGCGCGCGGGATCGGAAGACGCGCCGGGGAAGCATGCCCTGCCCCCGCGCCGCCACGTGCTCGACCCGCGCTTCCGCAGGAACGCTCTTCCGAACGCGCGTCACGACGGAGGCCGACGCATCGAGGACCACCAGCGCGCGCGCAGGATCCCGCTCGACTTCCGCTCGCACGGCCTCGCCGATCCCGCCGCGCGTTTCGCCCCCCCACTCGTCCGTCACGAAGGCGATTCGGGTGAGGCTCATGCTCGGTGCCCCGATCCGTCGGCGAGGAAGCGATCGATCGAAGCCCGTGCGACCTCCGCGTAGGCAGGCGCCCAGACCGCGTACGCGTCGAGGATCGCGTCCCGATCCGAGACCGCCCGTCGAATCGCGGCCTCGATCGCGCGGGGATCGTCGGCGCGCGGCACCACGAGACGTGTCTCGAGGAGCTGCGCCGCTTCGTCCACCGCGGGCGTCGAGACGACCGGCGTCCCTACGAAGAGGTGACTGGATGCGCCGATCAGGCAGGGCACGCCGAGATGGAGACTCTCGAGCGGCAGGAGCGGTGAACACTCCGAGAGCGTCACGTAGAGATTGCAGTCCTGGGCGCGGAGAAGGCCGACGAGCGCCGGCGCGTCGAAGGGATGGGCCCGGACGTGGGCCAGCGCGATCCCGAGCCCTCGCGCGTGGGCCTGCGCCGGCGCGTCGAGTACGCCCGTCAGCCGGGCCTCTTCGAGGCGGGCCACCGCGGCGAGCATCGCGTAGGGGTTCTTCCGCCAGGAGGGACCTGCGACGAAGAGTCCCAGGCGAAGCGTCGCCTCCTTCCCATCACCAGGGCGGGGGCTTCGCTCCGGCGAGCCGGTCGGCGGCGGGTTGAAGACGTCCACGGCAGGCAGGCCTCTGCTCGCTTGCGCTCCGCCCTCCCCGGACTTGAAGAACCCGATCCGATCGATCACGCCTTCCGCCGCGAGGGCCATGACCTCCGCGTAGTGCCTCCGCTCGTCGGCGTCGGCGAGCTGCATCGGCGAGCCGTGCCAGAGCACGCCGAGAAAACGTTCCGGCGCGCGCGCTGCGAGCGCGCGCGCGACCGCCGCGTAGCCGTCGACCCAGCCGGAGAAGACGATCCGCTCGGCGGCGGAATCGAGGATCGCAGCGACGAGCCCGCGGCGATCGGAAGCGAGGACGAGCGCGGCCCCATCGACGTCGACGGTCGCCGGAAACAGGCGCCGCGTCGCGGCCGAGACACCGAGATAGTCGCCCGGCGCGATCGCGACCGTGCCGTCCTCGCAGCCGTCGATCCCGGCCGTCGTCCAGTCGACCCGTCCGCGCCGAGCTCGAGCGCCCCAACGAGCCAGGCCTGCGCGCGCGCGGCCGATCATCTTCCCGACCGCGAGACCGCGCGCCCCAGGAGCTTTCGGCGGAGCTTGGTCCACGCCATGCGCAGCAACGTCGTACCGTTCAGGTGATCGCTGGCGATCCTCCGCGCCCGCGCCTCGTCGAGCGCCGGTGCAGGAACCGCTGCGGGGCGCTCTCCGTCCTCCGAGAGCGCGAGCAGCGAGAGCCTCTCCCGGATCGCGCCGGGCGCCGCGGCCTGAACGAGGAAGGCCAGCTGCCCGGGCTCGCGGATCTCCTCTTCGGCACTGCTCGCCGTGAGTCGGGCCTGGGCGAGCAGGGAGCCGCGTCCGTAGTCGACCTGGGCACGCCAGAGGACGCCGACTTCCCCGTAGTGGCCGGCCTGGGAATCGAAGAGCTCGACGAGGAGCGTCTCGGGACGCGTTCGGATCAGCGCTCGACTCCTGCGCGCACCGAAGTCGAAGGGGTAGCGCTCGGGGACGAGGTCGAGCGCCGAGATCACGAGCCGCCCTTCGAAGTCGCGGAACCAGGTGCCGGCAAAGCCCATGCTCGGGTTGCGTTCGAGGGCGCCCCGACAGAGCGCGAGGAAGTCGTCGTCCGGATGATCGCCGGCAACGAGAAGCCAGAGCGCGTCCTGTGTCCTCACGCTCGCCAGAGCCGCCGGCTCGCCGTTCGCGGACGCGACACGTCGGGTCGCTCCGAGCCAGCGGACGCCGCTCGCCGCTTCCGGCGCTCGTGGGTCCTCGTCGTGATAGGCCAGCAGGAGCCGGTCGCCCTCCTCCATCTGCGCGCGGACGGCGCCGACGGTGGCCTCGATCTGGGGCTCGGTCGCCGCGAGCGGCACCTCGACGATCGTCGTGACGTAAAGACGCACCTCGGTTTCCCGCGCGATCGGGCGGAGCGCTCGAGGCCGCTCGTAGAAGTCTCCGAGGGGCGCAGTCGCGAGCGGTGTGCCCTTCTCGAGCCCCGCCAGGCGCTCCGGGTTCTCGAGGAGTGTCCCGATCTGGTCGGCGAGATCCGTGCTCGACCCGTCGAAGTACCAGGCGTGGACCCCTTCCTCGAAGTAGTTCCGGAACGCGGGGATGTCGGCCATGAGGAGCGGGACACCCGCCTCGTGAGCTTCGTGCGCGGCGTAGCAGAACGACTCGAAGCGATTCGGGAAGACGGTGACGCGCGCCCTTCCGAAACGCTCCGCCACCTGGTCGTGCGGGAGGTGTCCCGTGAACTCGAAACGATTCCGGAAGCGCTCGGGGATCGTGCCGAGCAGGTATTCCGTGTAGCTGGCGCCGCCGGGACCGTCCCGGCCGTCGTTTCCGATGAAGACGAAGTCGACGTCGAGGTCGGGCTGCCGCTCGAGCAGGAGGAGCGCGGCGCGCACGAGCCGTTCCACGCCCTTGAACTCGAAGATCCGACCGAAGAACTGGACCTCACGGACGTCGCCCGGCGCGAGGATGGGGCGCGCCGGAAAGCGAGCCGTCGGCGGTTCCGAGATCCGGATCGCCGTCGGGTCGAGCTCGTACCGGTCGAGATAGTAGGCGTCGGCATAGCTCTGCGACGGCAGGAGCGTCGCCTCGGAGAGCGCCAGCCCCGCGCGCTCGAGGCCGTAGAGGATCGATCGATCCCGATCGATGCCGTGCGTTCCTTCGTGGAGATCGATCAACTCCACGCTGTTGTGGACCCGCATGCCCAGCACCGGCATCCGGGGCTGGAGCCCGAAACGCTTCTCGACCAGCGCGTGATAGCCGACGCCGCAGTACTCGAAGAACTCGACGAAGTCGACCGGATCGAGCTCCGCCAGGCGCCTCACCGCATGGGCGAAGCGCAGACTCTTCGCGAGGAAGGGGTTCTCGACCTCGGCCAGGAGCGACGGCGCGTCTTCGCACAGGGCGTCGGCGTGATGGGCGCGACATCGCTCGGGAACGCTGAGCGTCGGGAGGTCGTCCTTCTCGAAACGATCGAAGTAGACCTTCGGCACGTCGAGCAGGAGGACGACTTCATGCCCCTGCTGGAGGAGCAGATCCGTCGCGTGTCTCAGGAGGACGCCACACCCTCCCCAGGTGGTCGGATGGAACTCGTAGGTGGCGAAGAGAATGCGAGCCACGCCGGCCTAGTTCCCGACGGCGAACACGGAGCGCCAGCCTCGACGGGGCACCAGGGGCGGGTTGCCGAGATCCCGGTACCCGAGCGCCTCCATGGCGGCGCCACACTCCCGGTAGACGATCCGACGGAAATAGCTCGCTCGAGAGATCGCCCGCCGGGAGTCCACCGCGAGCGCGGCAGGGCTCACCTGGTTCCGGAACGAGCTGTTGAAGGTCGGCCCGCCCAGCTGCGCGCCCATCTCCGGCACGTACTCGACCCCCGCGTGCGCGGCCAGGCGCTCGGCCCACTCCTCGGGCGCCTCGAGCAGGTCCTCGTGCCGCGCCAGCAGGACCGCATCACCGAACTCCCCGTCCGCGACCCGCTGAGCGACGGAAGCATGCTGGCACCAGTGATGCGCCACCTGACGGAGATTCTCGGGGTCGCGGGTCCGGGCCGGGTCCGCCCACGGCGCGTGGACCGCACTCCAGACCACCTCCTCGGCGTGGCGAAGGACGTAGACGAAACGCGCTTCGGGCATCGCTTCGATCATCTCCGCGAGGTAGAGCCCGTCGCCCGGATGCGCGTTCACGAAGCGCCCGGTTCGCGATCCGTGCTCCTCGACACAGTGGCGGATCGTGGCCTCGACCATCCGCGCGAGGTAGCGATCGTCGACGTCCCAGCCGTACATCGGACTTCCGAACGAGGACCGCGCGCCGAAGAGGTTCCGGAAGTAGTAGAGCTCCTTCGGGTCGTAGCCCGTTTCCGGGTCGTACCCGCGAAGCGGCGCCAGGTCGGGATGGGCCGTCAAGGCGGCCCAGACCACGCTCGTGCCGGAACGCTGACAACCGACCACGAAGACGTTGTCGCGCCGAAGATCCTCCGACGCGACTTCCTTCCGTTCGTTGGCACGGGATTCCGACGACACGCTTCTCTCCGCTCGGCTCGCTCTCTAGAGAGCGAGGAAGGCCTCGACGCTCTTCCGGGCGCGGGCGACGTAGCCCGGCGCGTAGGCGCGGTACGCCTCGACGATCTCGTCGCGTTCCTCCATCGCCTGGAGGAGCTTCTCGTAGATCGATTCACTCGAGTCGGCGAAGGGAACGACCAGACGATCGTAGAGGTATCGGTCGTCTCGGAACAGGTGGCTGTTCGCTCCGACCAGGCAGGGCGTGCCGACGGAGAGGCTCTCGAGCGGGAGCATGGGGCAGCACTCGGACAGCGTCACGTAGAGGTTCACGTGCATCAGCCGCATCCACTTGCGTAGCTCGTCGGGGCCGAAGAGTCCGTCTCCGTGCGGCTGGACCTTGAGCCCGATCAGCCGGGAGAACTCCAGCAGCCGCCGCCGCTCTCCGTTGTAGTGGAGGTTGCCGCCGGGCACGCGCGCGACGCCCGCCGCCATCGCGTAGGGCACCTTTCGCCAGCCCTCGTTCGAGATCCACATCCCGAAGTGCGGACCGCCCTCGGCATGCTCCGAGGGACCGTCCGGGACGTCCTCGACGTAGTTGAGGACGAAGCCGGCGTTGATCCCCTGCTGGGTCATCAGCTCCGCCATCCCCTCCTTCACGAATCCGAGCGCGTGGACGTGCCCGCGGCGTGCCATCTCGGTCATGAGACGGAGCCCACGCCAGGCGTAGTCTTCGCGCGCCTGGAGATAGCTGCCGTGCCAGAGAACGCGAATCCGCGTGTTCGGACTGCGATCGCGGATCTCTCGCGCGAGATGCAGGTGGTCGAGCGCCCCACCCGAGAGAACGAGCGACTCGCAGCCCGAATCCTCGATCACCGCGAGAAACCGGTCTCGCGCGGCCGTCGTCAGTCGTTCGGAGAGCGGCGCGTGGACCCTGAAGAGGGCTTGCGTCGAGTTGCCGATCCCCGTCCACCCGGGTGGATAGACCGCGAGGCATCGATCCGGATCCGCCTGGATCATCTCGCTCAGCGCCGCGTCCTCCGTCGTGAACGCGCTCTCCGTCGCGCCGTCGGTCCCGGTCATCAGCGGGACCGGCACGTCTTCGTCGAGGAGGATTCCCGAAGAGGCGTCGAAGACCAGGGGCGTCGATCGGTTTCGCGAGAGATCGAGGTCGTAGTCTTCCTTGCCCACGCTGATGCGACAGCGCCCGGCGTCGGTCCCGCCGAGCAGTCCGATCTCGATCGACGCGCCGTAGTCGAAGAAATGGATCGAGTCTCCGGGCGTCGTCGACAGCAGGGCTTCGCCGAACGCGGCGTCCTTGTCCGACTCGGCCTCCCAGCCTCCACGCGTGCGAAGGAAGTCCCAGAGCACCGAGGTGTCGTCGCTCGTCACGCGGTTCACGCGCAGCGGACTCCCATCGACGTTCCGGATCGAGATCGCCTCCCCGGGCGCGCGGCGAAGTCGCTTCCCGAGCTGCCAGACCAGCGCATTGTTGCGAGCCTGATTCACCGCTCGCCAGGCACCGGAAGCACGAATCGACTCGAGCGCCTGCACGCGCTCGCGCACGTGCGCCAGGAGATCCTTGTCGCCGAGATCGAGCGCGGCCGGAACGAAGCTCGCGCGGGACGTCGACGCTCCACCGACGGGGCCCTGCCCGTCACCGCCGAAGAGCCCGAGTCGAAGATTGCGTGGGTCTTCCCGCGAGAGCACGACGCTCGCGAAGGGCCGCTCCTCGAAGTCGAGGAAGCACTGTTGGGCGACGACCAGCGCGGGGTCGAAGTCGGTGAGCTCCCAGACCGCCTTGTGCTCTTCGTAGGGATTGTCGTACATGTCCTCCTGGGGCCAGTCCTCGCCCAGGGGCAGGTTCACCATCACGTAGTCGGAGCGCTCGACCAGATCCGAGAGCAGCCTCTCGCCGTCGGACTTGTAGAAATGCTCGAGGACGTCCCCGAGGATCGCGAGGGTCCAGTTCCCGTCGAGCCCGGGAAGGACTTCGAGCGCGTCCCCCACGTGGATACGGTTGTAGAACTGCCGGTGGTAGTCGACGATGCTGCCCTCGAAGGCCTCGATGCCCTCGATGTCGATCTCCCACTGCTCGGGCAGGACGCGGTTGAACCAGACTTCGCCGAACTCGCGAAGGATCATCCCCCAACGACCGAAACCGACGCCGATGTCGACGACGCGCTTCGGCTGGATCTGCATGATCGCCTGGACGCACCAGGGGATGTTGTGCCAGTTACTCGTTCCCATCTGCCCTGCGCCCCCACGTCGCTTCGCTGCAGCACCGGCCCGGGTGAATGGCCGGATCTCTTCTAGTCACCATCGAACAGCGTGCCCAGGCCGGCACGCAATGCTTCGAGTTCCTGCTCCGCCCGCTGCTGGAGACGACGCGCTTCGTCGATTCTACCGAGGGCCTCGTTGGCACGCTGCCGCTCGAGTCCGCATTCCCGGCGGATCGCCTGGATTTCGCCCTCGATCTCGTCGACGCGATCCTCGGCGCTCCGCGCGCGGCGACGCTCCCGATCCGCCTTCTCTTCGCCGCGCTCGGCCCGGAGTCGATTCTCGCCGACGCGCGCCTCGGCATCGACCGCTCGATCCCGGAGCTCGATGATCGTCGCCTCGGCCCGCTCCGCCCGCCGCCGCAACGCGATCAGGCGACTCTGGGCGTCCCGTTCCTGTTCGATCACCCGCTCCTGCGCCGACTGGGTCCGCATCAGGGCTTCGGCGAGCTCGTCCCCTCGCGCAGTCTCGATCGCGAGGGCCTCGTTCACCTCGTCGACCCGCGCGATCGCGGATTCCTCGCGCTCCCGAAGGTCGCGCCGTTCCCGTTCGAGCTCGGCGCGCCTGGACCTCGCCCCGTCGAGCCGCTCGTTCAGCCCCGAGATCCGTTCCTTCAGGGCGGCGACCTCCTCCTCCGAGCGCGTCCGTGCGCGCTCGAGCGCCTCGTCGAGAGACGCGACCCGACCTCGTTCGGTCGCGAGCCGCTCGGCAGCCTCGACGACCTGTCCCTCGGCGGCCTCCGCGCGCTCGACGGCCTCGGTGGCCCGCCCCTCGGCCCGGCGGGCCCGATCCTGCAGCTCGCCGATCCGTCCCTCGGCCGTTCGCGAACGCTCGAGGATCGATTCTGCGCGCGCCTCGAGCTCCCGGATCCGCTCGATCCGCTCCTCGGCGACGACCCGAACGCGCTCCAGATCCGCACGCAGCGCGTCCTGGACCTCGACCGCGCGGCGAGTCCCCTCCCCGGCCTCGCGAAGCCGTTCCGCCATCTCGCGGGTCCGGGCTTCCGATTCGGTCGCGCGCGTTCGAAGCTCCGCCCCGCGCTCCTCGGCTCGACGCGCACGCTCGATCGTCTCTTCGACGGTCGTCCGGACGCTTCGGAGCTCGTCCGTCAACTCCTCCGCACGCCCCTCTGCGAGCGTGGCTCGCGCAAGCAGCGGCTCGACCCGTCCTTCGGCGTTCCGCGCCCGATCGAGGAGGGACGCGTTCGCCTCCTCGGCTTCCTTCGCACGATCGAGCAGCGCCGCGTTGGCTTCCTCCGCGCGCCGCGCTCGATCGACCAGCGCCGAGTTGGATTCCTCCGCTCGCCGCGCTCGATCGAGGGCCGACGTCCGACTCGCCTCTGCCTGCTTCGCGCGCTCGCGGAGCGAAGCGGAAGTCGTCTCGGCGATCCGCGCGCGCTCGCGCTGTTCGTCCAGGGCACCGCGTGCCGTCGCGAGGTCCTCCTCGAGACCCGCGAACCGGGCGGTCGACTCCTCGAGCCGCCCTTCGGCCTCGAGGGCCCGCTCGCGCTGGGCCTCACGGTCCTGCTCCGCGCTTCGGGCGCGCTCCCGCAGTCGCTCGAGGTCGGCCTCCGCCGCCAGGGCGCGCTCCCGCTGCCGCTCGAGCTCCGTCTCCGCCGCGACCGCGCGCTCCCGCTGGACTTCCCGATCTCCCTCCGCGCTCCGGGCCCGCGCGACGAGATCGTTCGCCCGCGTGCCCAGGTCCGCGACACGGTCCTCGAGCGTGCGTGTCCGGCCCTCGCTCTTCGCGCGATCCCGTTCGCGGCGCACGAGCTCGCCGGTGAGGGTCCGATCGAGGGCGAGGAAGCGCTTCGCGCGCGCGGGCGTCATGAAGGACGGAGCCTCGACTTCGGGTCCGATCGCGCGGTACACGTCCTCGATCTCGAAGAGCGAGGGGGCGATCTCGAGGCGTGCCTCGGGAACGGCGGCGGCATAGGCGGCCTTCAAGTCGTGCGCCCAGCAGCCGTCGTGCGCTTCCGACGTCACGTAGGTCTCGTCCGTGTCGTTGTTCTCGATGTGGACGACGTGGCCACCGCTCACCCGCCAGAGCTCGCGCAGGATCTTCTCGAGATCACGCGGGCGGATGTGGATCAGGACCGACACGGTGAAGACGACGTCGAACTCGCCATCGGCGTAGGGCAGCTTGTTGAGGGGACGTCCGACCTTGACGTGCTTCTCGCGCCACGAGCGGCGCGCCCATCGCATCCCCTCGAGCATCGATTCGCTCTGGTCGAAGCCGTACACGTCGAGCTTCGGGATTCGCCGCAGGTATTCGAGGTGCCGGCCGAAGCCACAGCCGAACTCGAGCACCTTCGCGGGCGCCAGACGCGAGAAATACTCCTCCAGGAAGATCTCCTGGAGGTGGTAGATCGGCATGTAGGCCTTGCGGGCGGCGACCTCGTCTCGCCAGCCGTCGCCGTGGTCCTGCCACCACCGATAGTTCTTCGGCGGTCTGCTCATGCGCGCGCGTCTCTCCCGGTCGACGGCGCACCCGCTTCGACGCCGATCTGCGCGTCGAACTTGTAGTGGATGGGCCGATCCTCTGCGGGATGGCTCAAGAAGGTGGCTACGCCGTCGATCTGATCATAGAGAATCGGGCGTCGATGGTCCTCTCGGTTGATTCGCGTGACGGCGACGGAGACGCCGAATCGTCCCGGCCGGAGTCTGTTCACGAAGCGAAACGAAACCTCGCCCACGTCCCCTGGAGAAGCCGGAGAGAGCTCCACACCTTCGTCCCACGTCATCGTCCCGCAGAGGTTCACGCCCGTCTCGTCCCTGACGAGGAAGGACACGTTCAGGTCGACGCTCTCGATCGAGGACTCGTAGCGGACGAAGACGACGATCTCGTCGAGGTAGTCGAACGCCTCAGCGGGTCGCCCATTCGCATCACGGATCTCGACGACGCGGAGCCGGACCTCCTGGCTGCCGTAGCGATCGAGTCCGCGGGTCTGGCGGTCGATGTTCGCGCTCCGCGACGCCGGCTCTTCCTTCGCTCCCGGATGCTCGCGAGGCGCCGACTCGGCGGGCGCGTCCGTTCGAACCGACTGCAGGTAGAGGTCCGTCGCCTTCGCGGTCTCTCCGAAGAATTGGACCCGGCCGGCCTCGAGCAGCAGTGAACGATCGCAGAGGGCATTCACGCGATCGACCGAATGACTGACGAAGAGCAGGGTCGCGCCCTGCGAGCGCATGCGCTCGATCCGGGTCACGCACTTCTGCTGGAAGGGTGCGTCGCCGACCGCGAGGATCTCGTCGACGATCAGGATGTCCGGCTGGAAGGCCGTCGCGACCGCGAAGGCGAGCCGGGCATACATCCCGCTCGAGTAGGTCTTGACGGGCTCCTCGAGGAAGTGGCCGATGTCGGCGAAGGCTGCGATCTCGTCGAAACGAGACTCGACCTCGGCACGACCGAAGCCCTGGATCGAGCCCGAGAGGAAGACGTTCTCGCGCCCCGTGAAGTCCGGGTGGAAGCCGGCGCCGAGCTGGAGGAGTGCGGCGACGCGTCCGCGCACGACGCCCCGCCCCTCGGTCGGCGTGCGGGTCCCGGCGATGATCTCGAGCAGCGTGCTCTTGCCCGCGCCGTTGCGACCCACGATCCCGACCGCTTCGCCTGCGGCGACCTCGAAGGAAACGTCCCTGAGTGCCCAGATCTCGGAGCGCTTCCCGCGCATCCGGAATCGCTTCGAGATCCCGGACGCCTCGATGACCCACTCGCGACTTCCCGCTGCGCCATGGGCGAGGCCCGCGCCTTCCGTGGGCTTCGCCTCGTCAGAGGGCATCGGCGAAGCCCTCGCGCGAGCGCAGGAAGATCGCGTAGCCCAGCAGGAAGACGACGAAGGAGACCGCCCCAGGCCCGAGCAGCGCTTCGGGAGAGGGAGCGACACCGAGGAGCAGAACACTCCGTGAGACGTCCACCGCCGCGGCGGTCGGCACGAGCCGGATCCACGCTTCGACGTCGTCCGGAAGGCGTTCGAGGGGATAGAAGATCCCGCTCGCGAAGAAGAGACCGGTCATACCGATCCCCACCAGGGGCTCGAGGTCACGCACGGAGACCGAGATCGCCGCGACCGCATAGCAGACCCCCAACGAGAAGACGGCGAAGAACGCCCAGACGACGGGGAGCCAGAGCGCGGTCCATCCGATCGAAACGCCCGATGCGACCAGGAAGACCAGGAGCACGCCGAGGCCCGCAGCCGCGTGGACGCAGGCGGCCGCGATCTGGACGACGGGCAGGACCTCGAGGGGGAACACGACGCGCTGGACGAAGTTCCGATGGGCGAGAATGAGCTTCGGACAAGCGCGCACGGACTCGGCGAAGATGTTGAAGGTCACGAGTCCCGTGAACACGATGACGGCGTACCCGGCGATGTCACTGTCGTAGATGCCGGGCCAGCTCGCGCCGAAGACGAACGAGAACACGAAGGTATAGACCGCGAGCAGAAGCAGCGGCTGCAGGACGGGCCAGCAGAAACCGAGCCAGGAGCCGCGGTAGCGGACCTCGAGCTCCCGAGCCGTCAGGCTTCGGACGAGCCCGAGGTTGCGCCAGATCGCCATCGCGAAGAGGACGTCGACGAGGCGCCGAGGCGCGACGCCGGGCGGCTGGAGAATGCGCTCTTCCAACCCGATTCCTCACTCAGCCGGGGGCCACCCTCCGCACCCGCAGAGGAGCCACCCCGCCCTTCGATGCGCCCCCCGGAGCCGCCGCGCGACCAGCACGGGGCCGGAGCAGGCCGCTCAGAACGTCTCGCAGTCCGCGTCCGGCCCGTCGCCCTTGAAGGCGAGCAGCAGGACCCGGCGCCCTTCGCGATACATGACCGGTGCCCACGCGGGCGGTTCGACCTGCGTCACGATCCCGAAGCCACCTGCCTGGAGCATCTCGATCAGCGCGCGCCGGTTGGGAACCATGACCGAAGTCTCCACCGCGTTGTGATGAAGGTCGGGATCCTCGCTCCGGTAGACGCAGACGCTGCCGGGCTGCGTGTTCACGTTGCTGTCGACGACGCAGACGTCGCGGGTGATCGTCGCGAGCTGACGCGCGATCTCGATCGGGTCGCTCAGGTGGTACATGAAGCCGAGCGCGAGCACGACGTCGTGGGGGCCGAACTGCTTCTCCATGTCGTAGAGGTTGGCCTGCTGGAAGCGAAGCTCTTCCTCCGGAATGCCCCGCACCTCCCGGATGAACTCGCATTTCGCCACGTTCTCCGCGCGCGCATCGAAAGCGTCGATGCTCCGCGCGCCCGCGCGATGGAGCTCGAAAGACCAGAGCCCCGCGTTGCATCCGCCGTCGAGAAACGTACGGCCGGCGAATCCGTCGCGCCCGAGGGCCGCCGCGAGGGCGCCGAAGATCATGCGGCGCCGCAATGCGTTCCACTCGTGGTGCTCGTCCGAGTTCGGCGTGAAGACGCCCGGCGCGATCTCGTAGCGATACTGCCAGGGCGCGAGCGAGTCGGCCTCCTGCTGCAGGCGTGCCTTCTCCTCGTCCGTGATTCCAGCTTCGGCGATCTTGTCGCTCATCGATCCCCCCTGGTCCTCGGCGCCGTCCATGGACCCCACCGAAGCGCTGCGCGCGAGAGCCTAGCCCTTCCTGCCCGCGACCGGTGCCGAGGGCGACCAGCCCGTCGGCCGGATCATTCCGGGCACGAGGCGCTTCCGCGGGTCGAACCCAGAAAGGCGACGAGATCGTTCACCTGCGCGGGCGTATCGAAGACCACGCCCGCCATGGTCGTTCCGGGCGCGAACCCGGACGGACCCGAGAGGAAGGCGACGAGGGACACCGCATCCCAGCGCGAGCCTCGCATTTCGCGCAGAGCCTCGGAGTACCGGAATCCGGGGGCGGACCCGATCGCGCGCCCGAGGACGCAGCCGAGAGAGGGCCCGACCACCACCGCACCCGGTTCGAGGGAATGACACTCGGCGCAGCCCCCCTCGAAGGTCGAGCGACCTCGATCCCTGTCCCCGACCGCCAGCGCGCTCGCGATGGCCTCGTCCAGCGCTTCCCCCGAGAAGGGCGCGGCGGGTTCGATTCCGTCGGCGGAGGATGGGGCACCGTCCACGTTCTGGAGAACGAGGAGCTCGTGCCCATCGGTCAGGATCACCGGGCGGCCGTCGGAGAACTCGATCACGTCGCGCAGACGCGCCCCGAGCAGGATCGGTTCGGCGTAGACGAGGCGCCCCTTCTCCTCGTGAACCCGATAGAGGGTCCGCGCCTTCAGGGATCCGACGAAGAAGTCGCCCTGCCAGGCCGGGAACTCGCGTCCGCTCTCGAGGCGCCGGATCTGGGAGATCCCGGGCGAGGGAAGGAATGCGAAGCGCGGCGGCTCGAACCCGTCGTGGTGGTTCGGTCGAGCCGAGCGGGGCCAGGTCAGCCCGCCGTAGGTCGAGCCGAGCGTGACTTCGGGGAAGCCGTAGTTCAGGCCTTCCTGGATCAGGTTGATCTCGTCTCCGCCCTCGGGCCCGTGCTCCGTCGACCACAAGCGCCCTTCCCCGTCGAAGCCGAGGCCCTGGGCGTTGCGATGGCCGGTCGTGTGGAAGACGACTTCACCGCTCTCGAGGTCGATCCGGACGAGCTTGCCGTTTCCGTACTCGGGAAGCTGGCCGACGGCCGGGCCGCCGCCCACGTCCATCGCGAAGTCGCCGACCGTCAGGAAGAGCCGGCCGCCGTCGAGGGCGAGGCGTCCGCCGCCCTGGAGGAGCGAGCCGGGGCGGAGATCGTCGATCGGGATGCAGGGCGACGAACGGTAGAGCGACGTCCACCCCCCGTCCTGGCGGAGCGTGCCGTTCTCGTCCATGCGAAGTCCGGTCGTCGACAGCTCGACGAAGACGCAACGTCCGGGCGGGTCGACTCCGATGTGACTGACGTAGAAGCCGTACGCGCCGGAGGCGACGCCTTCGGAGGGACGCCGCACGGCGACGCCCAGCACGCTCACGTGTGCCTCGATGAACTTGTCGAGGACGGGGTTCTCGTGATCGAAGGGGACGACCGCGACCTCGTAGGCCGCGGAAGCGCCATCGGGATCGAGGCTCGGCAGGAAGAAGACCCTGCCCTTCTGCGCTGCGTAGACGATGCCGTCGCCGAGCTGCGCGATTCCGCCGCGCTTGGAATGGACCCGCGGCAACCGCAGGTGCACCACTTCGACGTCGTGGAAGGCGGTGAGCACGCGGTTCACCGGTCCCGACGTGATCGCCGCCGACGCGCCCGGCGAGGCGAGCTCGGGCGGCGGCTCGATCACCACGCCCGCCTTGTCGAGAGCGACCGCCAGGACCTCGATCTCTGCGCCACCGCCGGAGACGTCGGGCAGGAGGCCGACGTAGTCTCCGGAGAAAGTCGTCTGTTCGCGGACGGTGAACTCGAACTGGAAGTGCTGGAAGCGGTCGCTCAGCTCGAACTCCCGCCACCCGCTGTTGCCGGCGGAGTTGGTCGAGTAGGCGACCGCGAAGGTGTGACCACGGACGGCGGTCGTGGAGCGCGCAGCGACGTGGACCGTGACCGGACCGTCGTTCATCAGCGCTTCGAGGTCCCCCTCGATCGCGAGGAAGACACCGGGGCGGCCGGTCGACGGCGTCTCGGCCGGGACGTTCTTGATTCGAAGCGTCTCCCGTCCTGACGGCGTCCGCCCGACGACGATCTCACCCCCGACGCGCGTCTCCGCCAGCGGCGCGCCGGACTCGACGAGGGGAAGCCAGGCATCGACCACGCCGCGCGCGGGCGGTTGCGGGAAGCCGAGGACCTCGAGCTCGTCCTGCTCCGCACAGCCGAAGACGAGCGCGACCAGAACGAGTGCGAGCCCCCGTCGCCACCGAAGGGCCTCGCGTGCGCTCTGCTTCCTTCGCTCGGGATCCATCATGTAGACCTGGGTGGGGCGGAGCGGCGGGACGAAGCAGCGTCCCGAACGGACCGAGGGGGCCGCTCCATCGGAGCGACCCCCTCTTGGTTCTCTCGAACGAGCCTCGCGCGCATCGTCGCGATCGGCTCGTTCTGCGGTCCGGAAGACCGGCGTCCTACTCGCCGACGGCGCTCAGGCCGTTGAACCGGCCGACGAAGGGCGTGTCCGTGTCATCGCCGAAGGGCTGGCTCTGGCCGACGACGCCATCCAGGGCCGGGCTCGTCTGGAAGAGGAGCCGGGTCTGGGCCGCCTGGACGCGCGCGATACCGACCTCGGTGTTCGCGTCGCTGAACTCGCAGACGAGCGGCGCGTCGTTCGCCGAGTTGCCGAAGGCGAAGTTGAAGTCCGCGGTGCCGTCCATGTCGGAGTCGAGGCGGAAGCGGAACGTGCCGCTGGGCTGCTCGTCGATCACGCCGATGTCGTCGTCCCCATCGTCGTCCCAGTCGCCGACGATCGGGATGTCGCCGTCGAAGCCGAAGTCGACGAAGCCGGTGGAGCCACCGGCGTCGTTCGCCATGAACCAGCGGAGGCGGTTGTCCGCGCCGACGACGCGGACGATGCCGATGTTGTCGGTGTCGCTGCCGTCCCAGTCACCGACGACGGCGATCTCGGTGAAGGCGCCGAAGACGAACGAAGTCTCGTGGCCGACCGCACCATCGTTGTCGAGGAAGAACTTGCCGCGGCCACCGATGTTGCGGCGAATCCCGACCTCATCGGTTCCGTCACCGTCCCAGTCACCCGAGATCGGCTCGGCGGTGTCCTCGCCGAGGACGAAGGAGTTCTCCGGCGACGGGTCGCCGTCGTTGTCGAAGAAGAACTTGCCGCGATCGGTCGCGCGGGTCTCGCGGATCGCGATGGTGTCGATCCCGTCGCCGTCCCAGTCACCGACGAGGAAGTCGGAGCCGAACTGGCCGAACACGAAGGACGCGTCCGACGAGCCGTCCGCCTCTTCGTCGAAGAAGAACTTGGCGGAACCGCCGATGTCACGGACGACGCCCCACACGCAATCGGGGTCCGGGCCCGCAACGCCACCCGCGAGAGCGGGGCCAGCGAAGAGGCCACCGAGGCCCACGATCAGGGCCACGTTGAGGAGAATTCGAACGATCATTGTCTGTTGGTTCCCCCAGGCGATCCGGGTCGTGACAAACGTGATGAGTTCACGACGACGGACGTGCCAGTGTTCAAGAGCGAGATTCGACGCCTGCTCGATGCGATTTGTCTATCCGTTCCGTTTCGGATTCGCTCGGACGCGGTCGGGAATTGCACCGACATCGACTGCGGTGCGCCCGCGACCACGAAGCCGATAATATACGCATTGGACCCGTCTGACCAAGCCTCAGTGGCGTGGGCCTGATCCGGATTCAGAATTCCGATGGACCGCATTCCCGAGCGGCTGGATGCGCTACGGGCGCGAATCCGGCACTCCGACCACCCGATGAATCGTTCCGCCTTCGAACCCTTCGTCGCAGGCACCCCGAACGCGCGCCATCCGCGCGGAATCGCGGCCGATCCGTCGTCCCCGAGCCAAACCGGGGCCGGACCCCCTCGATCCAGTCGATTCGGAAGGGTTCCGATCCCCGCTCAGGGTCGATCCGAGCGGACCAGCCCCTGTTGGACCATCGCCCGCTCGACCCCTTCCGCGACCTCGACGACGCGCTGCGCCGCCCGTTCCGGTCCGAGCACCTCCGCGCCGACTTTCACCGCGACACGAACCGAAAAAGTCCGTTCGGCGCGATGCAAGACGCTCTGGTCGAGCGCGAAGGCGGAACGCCCGACCTCCTCGGCGAGGGACCGCGCACCGACTCGCCAGTGAAGCGTCTGGAACGCGTCCCGGATCCCGGTGAGCTCGTAGCGATCGACCGTTCTTCCCGTCGCTGAGAGCACCGTCTGCCCGAGCGAACGGATGTCGTAGCCGGGTCGCGCCGTGATGGTCTTCGGCGACAGGATGCCCTGGCCGGAGGCGCGATGATCGTCTTCCAGGATCAGCACCTCGAACTCCCGATCGCCGTCCCGATACCGCCGATGGAGGCGACTCGATGGCTGCACGGATCCGAAGAACTCCCGATCGAACCCGAGGGCACGAGCCGCCCGCCAGTCCTCGAGGCGCTTCGGGAAGTCGCGGAGCCGAGGCGTCTCGGCTTCCGGGGCCTCCCAGGCCGGCACGAACGCGCCGAGAGCGGCGTAGAGCGCCGCGGCGGCGGTGATCGACACGAGGACGGGTGGGCCGAGCGACGCCGTCGAAGCCGCTTGCTCACGCGCCACCCGGGTGGAGGTCCCGGAGCTCGAATCGCGGGCTTCCTCGACGCGCTGCACGCCCGCGTCCACGAGGGCGATGCATACGATCCCGAGGACGAGCATCGCGATGCCCTGCGCGTCGTGGTCGGCGGAAAGATCCGCCTGCGGACTCAGCACGATCGTCAGGATCCGAAGCTGATTGACCGCGAAGGCGACGAAGGGCGTCGCCATGAGCAGCACCGCGAGCTGCGTGCGACTCCGGAACAAGAGACCGCAGTAGAGCAACGTGCTCGACAGGAGGATCTGCTGGGCGCGAAGGCCCGCGCAGCCCTCGATCACGTAGAAGATGTGCGCGCGGGCATGGATCTGTTCCCCGGCCAGGAGATGAGGCTCCCCGATCCATCCGAGCAGGACCGACACGCTCTCGGCCGTCACCCCCTGCAGCCCATGCATCACGGCGTTCACGATCGCGGTGGGAAGCGGCATCGCCACGACGAGCAGGCAGGCCGCGGGCGCCATCCCGCGCACGCCGAGGCGACCGGTCAGGCAGGCGGCGCCACCGAGCAACGCGAAGGCGAGCGCCGGAAACTGGAGAGGGACCGAGGAGGTGTGCGCCGCCCATCCGCGCACGAAGAGCGCCGCCAGGAGCAGCGGAATCGCCCACCGCGCACGCTCGCCCGCCGACACGTCGCCCAGGCGCACGAGCGCCGCGCGCCCTTGCCAGACCAGCAGCGCCGCTGCCGCCAGCCCGAAGATCCTCGCGCCTCCCGAAACGTCGTAGAGGAAGGACTCGGTCTGATCCGCGTGCTCGTAGGCGGCGGTCACGGGTGCGTCCGTCAACAGGTCGAGTCCGAGCAACGCCAGCAACCCGAGCGCAACGAGCGCACGCACGTCTTCCCGTCGTCCGCGAACGATTCCCGCGCTCCCCAATCGCTGGCTCCCCCGATCATCGACCGCCGCCCGCTCCCGACCCGCGCTGGGCAGGCGACCTGGAGCGACTGGAGCGCTCGAGGATGCCGCAGTCGTCCCGTGATCTGCCATCGCGCCTCCCCGCGCCAACCCGCCGCGGTCCATCCGGTAGTGTCTGCGCCGTGCGCCACGGATCGCGATCCGCGTGCGCCGGCGCATGCGAGGAAAGGCCTTGGCCGGAAGACTGCTGATCCTGCTCGATCGCGACGGCGTCGTGAACGCCGAATCCGACGCGTTCGTGAAGGACGTGAGCGAGTTCAATCCCCTGGCCGGGAGCCTCGAAGCGATCGCGCGCCTGTCCCGGGCGGGACATGCGATCGCGGTCGTCTCGAATCAGTCGGGCGTCGGACGGGGATTCATCGACCCGTCGGATCTCGAGCAGATCCATCGGGTGCTCCGAGGCGGCGTCGAACGAGAAGGCGGACGAATCGATCGGATCGAGGTCTGCCCCCATCTTCCGGGCGACGACTGCGCCTGCCGCAAGCCGCGCCCGGGACTGCTCGAATCCGCCGCGCGAGCCCTGGGCCACGCCCCATCCACCTGCGTGTTGATCGGAGATCGTGCAACGGATCTCGCGGCCGCGGGCCGCTTCGGCTGCCCCGCGTTCCTGGTGCGCACGGGCCACGGGCGCGCGACGGAAGACGCACTCGATCCGAGGGACGAGACCCCCGTCTTCGACGACCTGGCGGCCGCAGCGAGCAGGATCCTGACGCGCAACTGACCGGCAAGAGGGCTGGCACGCGGCCCTCTGCGTGGGTTCCGGGGCGATTTTTGCCAGGAGGTGCGGGTTTTCTCGACATATCCGCCCCGCCACCACCACTCCGCACTGAACGGCCACATGGCGTGAGCAACGCCGTGCGAGCCGGGCCATTGCCGGGTGTGTGGACGGGCGCGACCACCGCGTTCGGGCGCCCCCCGAGAGGACCCCCGCGTGCGTACCAACGGAATCATCGCTCTTCTTTCTCTCCTGATCGGCCTCGCCCTGCCCTCCAGCGCGATGGCCGTCGACTTCGTCTCCGATTTCGTCGACTTCGAATCGGACTGGCTGCTCGAAGACGGTTCCGATGCGCTCCAGGACCTGGACTCGATCGTCCTTTCCGCCGCCGAGATCTCCCCGCGGCAGCGCGGCCGGATCCTGACGCAGTCGCTGCTCGCGGCGACGCCCGAGGACATCCGTAACGCGACCTACATCCTCGATGCGAGTGACGTGAGCGCGCCGATCGCCGCCCGCGCCATCTACTTCGACGCCGCCGGCGACTTCATCCGCTCGGAGCCCCTCTTCGGGACCCTCGAGGGCGGTCGCATCATCGCGCTCGGCACGGTCCTGAATCCCGACGCGAACACGGCCGGCCTGAAGATCCGCCTCTACTCGAACGCGCCGACCGGCAGCGTGCGCTTCAGCGAGTTCAAGATCGAAGAAGGCCTGAACCCGATCCCGGAGCCCGGCACCACGCTCCTGATGGGCCTCGGGCTCGCGGGGCTCGCTTCGGTCCGGCGCACCTCCCGCGTCTGAACGGGGCCGAGCCCAAGCGGCTCGTCGTTCCCTCTCGAACTACGCACGCCCCGCCCCGATCCCGGCGAGAAGCCTTGCGCCGGCTCGCCGGGATAGCGGACACTGGGGCCATGTCGTCTCGGCCGATCATCGAAGGCGCCCTCCTCGACGCGCGATCGACCCTCGACGCCCTCCTGGCCGACCCGCGCCAGCTGGACGCGATCGGCGCCTTCGCCGACGCCGTCGTCACGACCGTCCGCGCCCAGGGCAGGCTCCTCTCCTGCGGAAACGGCGGAAGCATGAGCGATGCCGTCCACTTCGCGAGCGAGTGGACCGGTCGCTTCCGCGACGACCGGCGTCCCGTCTCGGCGATCTCGCTCTCGGACGCCGCGACGATCACGTGCATCGCGAACGACTACGGCTTCGACCAGGTCTTCGCTCGCCAGGTCGAAGCGCACGGGCGCGAGGGAGACCTCCTCGTCGCGATCTCGACGAGCGGCCTGTCCCCGAACGTCGTCGCCGCGGTCCAGACCGCGCGCCGGCGTGGGCTCCGCACGGTCGGCCTCCTCGGCCGCGGCGGCGGGAAGCTGGCGAGCGAGGTGGAGATCCCCATCGTGGTGCCCCGCGCGACCACCGCCGACCGGATCCAGGAGGTGCACATCCAGATCATCCACGCGGTCATCGAAGCGGTCGAGCGCCAGCTCTTCCCCGAGATCTACGCCGACTGACGCCGGCGGATCCCGGTATCGGCCGTTAGAACTTCGCCTCGACGTCGGAGAGCCCCGGCGCCTCCGCGTCCTTCTGCGTCACGATCGTCGGCTCGATCGGCCATTCGATCCCGACGTCCGGATCCGCGTAGTGGAGCGCGCGCTCGGTCTCAGGCGCATGCATGTCGGTGCACTTGTAGTGGACCAGGGTCTCGTCCTCGAGCGCCAGGAAGCCGTGCGCGAAACCGACGGGCACCCAGAGCGAGACGTCCCCGTCCCCCGTGAGCTCTCGCCCGACCCATCGACCGTAGGATTCCGAGCCGGCGCGGAGGTCGACGGCGACGTCGAAGATGGCGCCCTGGACGCAGCGCACGAGCTTGCCCATCGCGCGCGGGGCGATCTGGAAATGCATTCCACGCAAGGTGCCGCGGCAGGACTTCGAGAGGTTGTCCTGGACGAAGACCTCTTCGAGCCCGGCCTGGCGCCACATCTCGGCCGAATGGGTCTCGGCGAAGAACCCGCGATCGTCGGCGACGCGGCCGGTCCGGACTTCGAGTACGTCGGAGATCTCCGTCGATCGGATCTCCACCTTCATCGGCATCGCTCACTCCCTGCGGCGCGCACCGTCCATCACGGCCGCGGCGACGGCGGAAGATTCAGCTACGCCCGATCGCTTCGCAAGCACGAGCGGCGATCACCTTCCGCTTTCGGAGAGCGTCGGGCAGGGCCCGCGCAGCATCGACGTAGGCCGGTAGCAGTCGTGGGTCCCGGAGCACCGTGAAACCGAAGCGGAGGATCTCCCATCCGAGGATCGACGGAGCATTCCGGATGAAGTCGCGTCGCGGCTCGTTCTTCACGAGCTGCAGGTAGTGGTTCTTGAACGAGTGTCTTCGAATCGCGACGGGCACACGATTCCGCCCGGCTTTCTTCCAACCCCGCGCGTGGACGGCGACGGCCGCCGGCACGTACCGCACCCGGTACCCGAGCCGCCGCGCCCTCCACCCGAGATCCGTATCCTCGTGGTAGGCGAAGAACATCTCGTCGAAGAGCTCCCCGTCGATCGCGAGCCGCTCGATCGCCTCGGTGCGCACGAGGAGCGCTGCGCCGCTCGCGGCATCCACGTCCTCCGCGCAGTCGAAGCGACCGTCGTCGAGGGACTCGCTCCCGCGATCCCGGGGGCGACGATGTCGCGGGAACACGATGCCGGCGCTGTCGAGGGTGCGCCGGTCGGGTCGCAGGAGCTTGCCCGTCGCGATCGCGACGGTTGGCTGCGCGGCCACGGCGGCGAGCAGCGTCGCCGCGAAGTCCTCGTCGAGGGCGACGTCCGGGTTCAACAGGAGGACGAAGTCCGGAGGACTCGCAAGGGATCGGTCGCGCAGGATCCGAACGACCCGGTTCCCGCCGCCGGCGTACCCTTCGTTCGAGCCGCCATCGAAGTGGACCGCCGGGTGGTCCCTCGCGACCCGCGCGATCGCGTCGGCATCCTCGCCCGTGTCCCAGACGGCGACGTCGCGGGGCGGATGAGACTGCGCCGCGATCGCGTCGAGGCAAGCGCCGAGATCGTCGAAGCTGCCGTGGTTCACGATCCCGACGGACCACGTGGGGAGCGCCTCGGGCGCCGCCGAGCCTTCAGCGCTCACAGAGCCCTCAGCGGTCACAGAGCCCTCAGCTCTCACAAAAGTACCGCTCGTAGTACTCCTCGATCTTGCCTTCGAGCTTGCCCTTGAGCGGTCGCAACATGAGCGGCAGCGAAACGTCGATGGAGATCGCCTCCTGGTCGTACCCGACGCGCGCCTTGGCGCCCCGGGCCTCGCAGACCGCATCGTCCCCTTCCCATCGCCAGGTTCCGCCGAGTCGTTCCGCGACCTTCTCGGCGAGCCCCTCGATCCGCGACCGCACGTCGGTGGGATCCTCGAAACCATGAACACGTCGCATCGAGATCTCGGCCATCTGGCTCTCCCGTTCGGCCGGGCGACTCAGGTCGCCGGGTCGAGGAACTCCTTGAAGCCGTACCGCTTCGACGGCCCCATGTGGATCTGCTCCATCACGCCGACGCCCTGCTGATCGCCGCAGGTCGCCCGCATGACGGACTGGATGTGCTGGTTCGACACTTCCATGTTGTCGCACTCTTCGATCGTCCACGAGCTGCCGCCCACGGCGAGCTCGCCCTTCCAACGGCCGTGGCCCCACTCGGGATGGGTGTACCCGATCCCCTTCATCCGGTACACGAGGAGGCTCTCGAGCTCGATCTCCGTCGTCTTGCCGTCGAGGTGCTTGAGGGAGACCTGCGCGCGGCGGGCCCGACGGGTTCCGGGGAAGAACTCGTGGATCCGGTGGTCGACGCCGGCCAGCGGCTCCATTGCGGGGTCCTCGACGCCGGGGATCTGATCCGGCGAGGCATAGGTCGGCATGATCATCCCATCCCAGTGCCAGGTTACGCCGTGCTCGTTCTCGAACATGCCGGCGTGGGTGCAGCGGTCGTCCCAGTGGATCGGGAACCAGAGGAAGTTGATCGCCGGCGCTTCCGTCGGCGGCGCCCCGGGCGGAGCGGGATCACCGACGGGTCGGATCCCCCAGGAGCGGTCCTTCGTGCCGAAGACGCGCTTCGGGTCGATCGTGACGGTCTTGCCCTTGTAGCGGATCTCGCCCTGCCAGTTGCCGAACTGGTTGAAGCGGGTCGCCTCCATGTGGCGAGCGCCGCCGCCGGGCGTGCGCTTCGAGCGCTGGAATTCCTCGGCGAAGCTGGCGGTCCGGGGGATCCAGAGCAGGTCCGCGCTGACGCCGCTCTCGTTGTCGTCGAGGGTCACACGGAGACTCATCATCGGCTCGATGATGTCGATCTTGAAGGGACCGACCTCGATCTCGCTCCGCTCCTTGCCCGCGCGCCGCGAGCCGTGGAACGAGTTCTGCTCGCCGTCGTGGACGATCGAGAGACCGCAATCGACGATCCCGAGGTTCGGATAGACCGCGGCGCCGATTCCGAAATAGAACTCGCCGTCGTCCTGATAGCCGTTGAACCAGTAGCGGTCGTAGGCGTGCCGGTCGGTCGTCGCGACGATCGCGAGAGGCTCGGGGGTCTGGTGGATCGGGTAGTCGTCGAATTTCGTCAGCATGGTGGTCTCTCCTGGGTACGAAGCGACGCGGTCTAGCCCTTCACGGACTCGACGGCGCGGAAGAAGGTCTCGGCCTGGCCGATCAGGTCGTCGCCGGCCGGCGTATACAGGATCTCGGTCGTGCCCGCGGCGGCGCTCTCTTCCGCGCGCTTGCGAACGGCTTCCGCCTCGCCGACCCAGCCCCACCACGGCACGGCGTCGCCGTAGGCGGCGACGGCCTTCCGGTCGGCCTCGTTCAGGTGGGTGCAGTGGCCGCTGTGGACGGCGAGGTGGCGCTCGGCCTCGGCGCGCTCGCTCTCGATCTGTGCGAGCCAGTCCGCACCCCCGGGCATGTCCGGCAGGCCCGTCGGATTCGTCTCCCATCCCATGTGGTAGGCGCCGACGAGCCACGGCCCTGCCTCGTCGATCACGCGCGGTGCCGACGGCGACTCGCCGGGGGCGAGAACGGTTCCATTCACCATGTGCACCGACCAGTCGGTCTCGAAGGGCGGCGGCGACATGCCCATCCAGCCGTCCGCGATCTCCTGCGTGATCGCCTGGCCCTTCGGGCCGAAGGCGGAGATCAGGATCGGCACGTCGATCGGCCGGGCCTTGGCGAGCTCGGGGCGGTGGATCATCTGGCAGGGGCGGCCGTCGATCTCGACGACCTCACCGGCGAGGAGCCCCTTCACCTGCTCGATCCACGTGCGCGTGGTCTTCCAGGAGAGCGCGCCCTGCCCGAGGACGAGGCGTGCCGTGTAGCCGGTCCCGACGGCACAGGCGAGGCGCCCCGGCGCGAGCCGGTCGACCGTCGCGATCGCCGAGGCGGTCGTCATCGGGTGCCTCAAGTTGGGAACCAGCACCGCGGTCCCGAGGCCGATCCGCTCGGTGGCCTCCCCGATCCGCGCGAGGTGGATCCAGATGTCCTCGTAGATGGCGGCGGAGTCGTAGAGCCAGATCCGGTCGTAGCCGAGCGCCTCGGCGCGCTTCGCCAGCTCGACGGTCTGAGGGCCGGGGGGACATCCGATCGAGATCTTCAAGGCAGCCGTTCTCCTGTGGGTCGTGGACGGGCGACGGGTGATGGGCATAGCCTACCGCGCGCGGGGCGGGCGTGAGGCTGGATTTTCGATGGCGCGGGCGCCCCTCCCCGAGCGCCCGACTGGGATAGACTCGGGGGATGCCGCGCGCCGCCGCCTGGGAGAAGTGTACGAACCAAGAGCTCCTCGAGTGGCGGATCTGCGACCTCGGCCTCGAGCTCGAGGGCAGCGGACTCGAGGCGCCGATCGAACGGCTCTATCGGGAGCTCGAGGCGCGCAACCTCCGACTGAAGCCCCACTGCTGGCTCTCGGAGGAGTGGTTCTCCCCGGACGGCGTCCCCGGGATCGCCATTCCTTTCTATCTGGCCCACCCGCGCCTCAAGCGTCTCGAGCGCTCCCAGATCCTCGAGGTCGAAGGAGGCACCCACGCCGAGTGCCTGCGACTCCTTCGCCACGAAGCGGGCCACGCCATCCAGCACGCCTTTCGACTCCACCGGCGAAAGCGCTGGCGCGAGTTCTTCGGCTCGACCACGCAGCCCTACCCCGACTACTACCGCCCCAACCCGGGCAGCCGACGCTACGTCGTCCACCTGCCGAACTGGTACGCCCAGAGTCACCCGGACGAGGACTTCGCCGAGACCTTCGCGGTCTGGCTGACGCCGGGATCCCGCTGGCGCCGCAAGTACCAGGGCTGGCCGGCGCTCCGAAAGCTCCGCTACGTCGACCAGCTGATGCACGAGCTCGCCGGCGAGAAGCCGCCGGTCCGCTCGACGGCGAAGCCCGATCCGGTCCACCGGATCAAGACGACGCTCGGAGACCACTACCGCGCCAAGCGACAGCGCTACAGCGCCCTCGCCAGTCGCGCCTACGATCAGGACCTGTTCCGGCTGTTCACGCCGATCGAGGAGAGCAGCGCGCGGTCGCCCTCGGCCGCGGCCTTCCTCCGCAGCCACCGGACCGAGATCCGCCGGATGGTCGCTCGCTCGACGGGCAAGCACGAGCTCTCCCTCGACGTCGTCCTCGGCGAGATGATCGCGCGATCGCGGGAGCTCAAGCTCCGGGCCGTCGGTCCGAAGCGCCAGCTGATCGTCGACTTCTCGATCCTGCTCGCCGCACGCAGCGTCGAGTTCCTCTACCGCGGAAGGGACTGGCACGCGCTATGACGGACGACAAGAAACGCGCCGCAAAGAACGCCGGCTCCAAACCGGGCTCGAAGGCCGCGTACAAGGGCCCCGAACGGCGACGCAAGACGCGGCGCAAGAAGCTCCGCGTCCTCGCGCTCATGCACGAGGACCTGGTCCCGCCCGAGGACGTCTCCACGCTGAGCGAGTCCGAGTTCCACCGCATCAAGACCGAGAGCGACATCCTCGACGCGCTCGCGAAGCTCGGCCACGAGGCCCGTCCCCTCGGCGTTCGCGACGCCGTTCTCCCGATTCGTCACGCAGTCGAAGACTGGGAGCCGGACATCGTCTTCAACCTCCTCGACGAGTTCCAGGGGGAAGCGATCTACGATCAGCACGTCGTCGCCTTCCTCGAGCTCCTGCGGGTGCCCTACACCGGCAACAATCCCCGGGGTCTCGTCCTCGCCCGGGACAAGGCGCTCTCGAAGAAGGTCGCCATGTACCACCGGATCACGGTGCCCCGCTTCTTCACCGTGCGCCGGAACCGGAGCGTGCGTCGACCGAAGCGGATGGAGTTCCCGCTGATCGTGAAATCCCTGGTCGAGGAGGCTTCGATGGGGATCTCGAAGGCCTCGATCGTGCGCGACCAGGAAGCCCTCGAGACCCGCGTCGCCTTCATGCACGACCGCATCGGCACCGATGCGATCGTCGAGCAGTTCATCCCGGGTCGCGAGATCTACGTCGGCGTCCTCGGGAACGAGCGGCTGATCGCCCTCCCCCCGCGCGAGCTGATCGTCGACGAGCTCGAGCCCGGCGAGGACCTGATCGCGACCGAGAGTCTGAAGCACAACATCCATTACCAGAAGAAGCACGGCGTACGGATCCAGGGGGCGAAGAAGCTCCCGGACGGCGTCGCGTCGAGCCTCGAACGCGTCAGCAAGCGCATCTATCGCATGCTTTCTCTCGAGGGCTACGCGCGGATCGACTACCGCCTCTCGGAGGACGGCAAGCTCTACTTCCTCGAGGCGAATCCCAACCCGGAGCTCGCCAACTACGAGGAGCTGGCCCACGCAGCCGCGAAGGCCGGCATCTCCTACGAGAATCTGATCCAACGGATCCTGAGCCTCGGGTTGCGGCGCTAGGCGCCCGAGCGGGCACGACGCCGGCGGCGCGCGAGATCGTCCCGACACGAGGCGGGAACTCGGAGAATCCAGCGATTCCATGATGCAGGCCGCCGCCCTTCTCGCGGGCTTGTCGATCGTCACGTTCCTCGGCAGCCTGATCGCCGTCCCCTGGCTACTCGCGCGATTGCCCGCCGACTACTTCGTCGCGGAGAAGCGCGAGCCGGCCCTCTTGCGCGACGCGCACCCGGTCCTGCGACCGCTCCTCCTCGTCCTGAAGAACCTGGTCGGCGGGGCCTTCGTGCTCGGGGGGATCGCCATGCTCGTGCTGCCGGGACAGGGCATCCTGACGATCCTGCTCGGGGTGTCCCTGCTCGACTTTCCCGGAAAATACGTCCTCGAGCGTCGCGTCTTCCGACGCCCGGTGGTCCACCGCGCCATCAACTGGCTCCGTGACCGCGCCGGCAAGGAGCCGATGGTGGTGCCGGACGGGCACGCCGACGAAGGCGTGGATCACGAGTGAGGCGTCGTCGCGGTCGCCCGCACCGGACGGGGCGCGCGCACGGCCCTATCGGGTCGGCAGGCCGTCGATGCTCACGGCGTTCCATTCGGCCCAGTAGGTGCGGATCCCGTCCTCGCCCTTCTTCTCGGCCCACTTGTCGAGGGCCTTCCGGTCTTCGCGGTAGTCCATCAGCGGCGTCTGGTAGCCGCAGCTCGTCTGGACGGACTCGACGGCCACCTCGAAATACTGCCGTGCGCCGACCGTGGCCGGGATCCTCGAGACGCAGTCGTCCCACTCCGGATCGTCGGGATGGATCGCCCGCGCCCGGCCGTAGACGCGCAGGATCAGCGGCGGCCCCTCGAAGGAAGTCCACATCAGGGTGATGCGATTCTGCTCGAGGAGGTGGGCCGCGGTCTCGTTCCCGCTGCCGGTCAGGTTCTGCCAGAGCAGACGATCCGGTCCGAGCGGAACGACCGACGGGCCGCCCTTGGGCGAGAGGTTGATGCGACCGTCGGCGGTCGCGGTCGCCACGAAGAAGACGTGCTGGCGCGCGATGAAGCGCTGGTGTTCGTCGGTCAGGACTTCGAAGAACTCGGCCATCGATCGGACTCCCGGGGCGCGGCGCGAGCGTAGCGCGCGCTGCGCCCGGAAGCGCGAACGAACGGCGCCAGAACCGGGACCTAGCGGATTCGCTGGCCCGGCTTCGCGCCCGCGTCCGGCGATAGGATGAAGAGATCCCCGTCCCCGGGACCGGCGGCGAGCACCATCCCCTCGCTCACGCCGAACTTCATCTTGCGAGGCGCGAGGTTCGCGACGACGACGGTCAATCGACCGACGAGCTGCTCGGGCTCGTAGGCCTTCTTGATCCCGGCGAAGACGGTGCGCCGTTCGCCTCCCCCGAGAGAGAGGGTCAGCTCGAGGAGCTTGTTCGCCTTCGGAACGGATTTCGCCTCGACGATCTCCGCCACGCGGAGGTCGACCTTCGCGAAGTCGTCGATCGTGATCTCGCCCGCGAGGGGCTCGCCGTCGAGGGCCTCGCCCCCGCCTGCGGCAACCGCCGCCTCGGCCTCGGAGGCTTCCCAGCCCGCGCGACTCGCCTCGAGCATCGCCTCGACCTTCTCGCCCTCGGCGCGCTCCATAAGGTGCTTGAACTTGCCGACTTCGTTCCCTTCGACCGGCGTCGCCGCATCGGCCCAGACCGTCTCCGCCGCGATCCCGAGCAGCTTCGCCGACTCGTCGGCGAATCGCGGCAGGACCGGCGCGAGATAGACCGTGATCTGACGGAAGAGGTTGAGCGCGATGGCGCAGACCTCGACGAGCTCGGACCGCTTGCTCTCGTCCTTCTTGAGGGTCCAGGGCGCCTGCCCCTCGACGAATTCGTTCGCCCGATCCGCGAGGGCCATGATCAGTCGCATGGCCTTGTTCGTGTCCCTCGCCTCGTAGGCCGCCGCGATCTCGTCGCCGGCCCGCGCGCCCGCTTTGAAGAGACCTCCGTCGCGCGCCGCCGGATACGCCGGAAGCGGCTCCCCCTTCACGAAGCGCGCCGTCCGGCTCGCGAGGTTCACGACCTTCCCCACGAGGTCGGCGTTCACCTTCTGGACGAACTCCTCCAGATTCAGGTCGATGTCGTCGACCTTCGGCGAGAGTTTGCTCGCGTAGTAGTAGCGGAGGTACTCCGGCGAGAGGTGATCGAGGTAGGTCCGCGCGAGGACGGCCGTCCCCGTCCGCTTCGACATCTTCTCCCCGTTCACGGTCAGGAATCCGTGGACGTGCACCGACTCGGGCAGCTGGAAGCCCGCGGTCTTCAGCATCGCCGGCCAGAAGAGCGTGTGGAAGTAGGCGATGTCCTTGCCGATGAAGTGGTGGATCTCGCAGTCGGGGTTGCGCCACCAGTCGTCGAGGGACTCGCCGTTCTCGTCGCACCACTCCTTCGTGGTGGCGATGTAGCCGATCGGCGCGTCCAGCCAGACGTAGAAGTAGTTGCCCGGCGCATCCGGAATCTCGAATCCGAAATACGGCGCCGGCCGCGAGATGTCCCAGTCCCGCAGCGCGTCGGACAGGAACGTGCCCTTCAGCCAGTTGGCGGTCTCCTGCGGCATGCGGCCCGGCGTCTGGGTCCACTCGGCCAGGAAGTCGTGGAAGGGCTCGAGCCGCACGAAGAGATGCGCATGGGAGCGCTCCTCGGGGACGGCCCCGCTGATGGCGCTGCGCGGATTCACCAGCTCCGTCGGCTCGTAGGTCGCGCCGCATTCGGCGCAGTTGTCCCCATACTGGTCGGCGGCCCCACAGCGCGGGCAACCACCGAGCACGAAACGATCCGCGAGGAACATCCCGGCCTCGGGATCGTAGAGCTGGGTGACCTCGCGCTCCTCGACGCAGTCGGCCGCCCGCAGCGCCGCCCAGATCTCGCCGACCAGGGCCTCGTTCGCCGGGGTATGGGTGCTGCTGTAGTGGTCGTGGACTACGCCGAACGCGTTGAGATCACGGACGTGGTCCGCCTTCATCTCGTCGAGGAGCGCCTCGGGCGCCCGCCCTTCCCGCTCGGCCCGCAACATGGTGGCCGCGCCGTGGGTGTCGTCGGCGCAGAAATAGCGGACGTCGTGGCCGCGCAGCCGCTGGAAGCGCACCCAGAAATCCGTCTGCAGCGCCTCGACCATGTAGCCGAGGTGGATCCCCGCATTGACGTAGGGCAGCGCGCTCGTGACCAGGATCCTTCGTCGATCCAACGTTCCCACCTCGACGGCGGGCCGGGAGGCCGCCGTGTGCATTCATCCGGGCTGTCGGGGGGTGCGCCCGGCCAGGATCGGCCCGACGAGCGCGGGAGAATAGACGATCGTGGCGATTCGCCTGCCCCCGAGCAGGCCGGGACCGTTTCCCCACTCTCGGTCCTGCGGAATCCCCCGGCCCCATCGGCAGCTTTCGCCTGCAGGATCCCGAAATCCCCCTAGATTCCGCCCCACGGCCGGATAGAATGAGTCGCGTACGAAATGCCTTCGGGGCGGCCGCGCAGCGGCCGTGCCGTTCGGAGCACGCATCGAGGGTGGGGCACCCTGCCCCGGTGACCCCGATGCCCGCCGAACCGACGCCCCGAAACTGAGAAAGGGAAATCGCCCATGGATCTCATCACGACCGGAAGCGGGATCGAAGTCCTCCTCCGCTGGATGCATGTGTTCGCAGGTGTCGTCTGGATCGGCGTCCTCTACTACTTCAACTTCATCCAGACCCCGTTCTTCGGCTCGGAGCTCGGTGGCACCGCGAAGAGCGCGATGACCCGCGGCCTCGTCCCGAACGCCCTGTGGTGGTTCCGCTGGGGCGCGATGTTCACGTTTCTCTCCGGCTGGACGATCGTCGCCTACCGCTGGGGTCACCTCGGGATCCCGCTGACCGACGGCTACATGACGAAGATCCTCACCGGCGGACTCATGGGCACGTTCATGTGGTTCAACGTCTGGTTCGTGATCTGGCCGGCGCAGCAGGTGGTCATCGCCAACGCGGAGCAGGTCGCCGGCGGCGGGGAACCGATCCCGGAAGCAGCCGCCCGCGCCAAGGTCGCCGGAATGGCGTCGCGCACGAACACCCTCTTCTCCATCCCGATGCTCTTCTTCATGATCTCGGCGGCGAACCTGCCGGGCTTCCTGTCGGGCATGAACGATCTGACCTACTGGCTGGTCGGCGGCGGGCTGATCGTCGCGGTCGAGGTCAACGCCCTCGCCGGGACCGACGCGACGCAGAAGCCGCTCACGAGCGTCTCGGGCACGATCCACTTCGGACTCGTCCTCTGGCTCGCGCTCGTCGTCGTGGGCTACCTGCTGAACAGCTAGCGCGCGATCCTCGGATCGAACGACGACGCCCCGTCCGGCTCGACCGGACGGGGCGTTTCGTTTTCAGGACCGCGGTCGCGGCGACGGCGCCGGATCAGAGCGCCTGCAGGTAGGCGGCCAGCTCGGGGATCCGCGGCTCGAGGTGCGGGAGCGGGACCATCACGCGGCTCGGTCGCTTGGGCTCGTAGCCCTCCGGATAGCCCCCCTGCACGATCCGCGCCTCGAGGAGCTCGACCGAGGAGCCGGCGACGGCCGGACCGAGGGCGCCGTCGATCGTCGGGTCCATCGCGTGGCAGGCGATGCAGTTCGCCATGTAGGTCGAGCGACCGGCCGCGACCAGCTCCTCCGGCGTGCGGGTGTCGACGGCGGTCTCGCCGGGCGCGGGGCGCGGCGGGGGCTTCGGCGTCGCGGCCTCCGAGGGAGCGGGGGAGCCGTCGGAAGACGCGGTCGTCGAGGCCGCCGGGTCGTCGCCACAGCCGAGCGCGAGACCGATTCCGGCCAGGGCGAGACCGACGCGCCAGACGGGCTGGGACGTCGCGGGGCGCGTGCGGGTCGAGCGGCGATTCCAGGGGACCAAGGTTCACTCCTTCGGTTTTCGGGCGCTCGGAGTCTATCCGCGGCCCCTCGGCGCGCCAATCGAACGAGGCCGAAACCATTCGATGCACCCGCCGAAACCCGGGGCGCGCGCGCAACGTAGACTCCCTCGTGCGAACGAAAGGAATCCCGATCATGATCCGTCGCGTCCCGTGGCCGTCCCTCGTGTGCCTCTTCCTCGTTCTGAACGCCGTAAGCGCCCCCCTGTCGAACGCCGCGGGCGCCGAGGTCGACCTCGACCTCTACGACCGCCTCCTCGACCGACACACCCGGGAAGTCGACGACGTCGTGGGAACCCGGGTCGACTACCGCGCGATCGCAGGCTCCGCCGAGTGGAAGACGCTCTCCGCCCAGCTCCGTGCGGAGCGGCCGAGCCGGCTCGGCCGGGAGGAGCAGCTCGCGTTCTGGATCAACGCCTACAACGTGTTCACGATCGATCTGATCGTCGAGCACTACCCCGTCGAGAGCATTCGCGACATCGGCTCCTTCCTCTTTCCCGTCTGGGATCAAGACGTGGCGATCGTCGAAGGCCGGGAAGTCTCGCTGGGTGACATCGAGCACGAGATCCTGCGCAAGATGGGCGAGCCGCGGATCCATGCGGCGATCGTCTGTGCCTCGACCTCGTGTCCGCCCCTCGCGCGGACCGCCTTCCGCGCCGAGCGCCTCGATGCGCAGCTCGACGCCGCGATGCGGCGCTGGCTCGCCAGTCCCGAAAAGGGGGTCGCAATCGATCGCGCCGGACGCAGCGTTCGCGTCTCGGCGATCTTCGACTGGTTCGAGGAGGACTTCGAGGCCGGTGGCGGCGTGCTCGCCACGATCGCGCGCCACGTCTCCACGGACGACGCGACCTGGCTACGCGGCCCGGGACGCGAAGCCCGGATCCGCCATCTCGACTACGACTGGACGCTCAACGACGTTCGCTAGCCGACGGGGCGAACGACCGCCCCCCGCTTCAGATCGCCGCAGCGGGATTCGCGAGGGCGACGAGCGCGTGCTCGAAGTCGCCGGTCGCGCGGCACGTGAGGCCGCCGCTTCGCTTGTCCTTGCCCGGCTGGAACGTCGTGAAGCGGATCGACTCCGTCCGGGGACCGAAGGCGCGGGGCTCACCGGCCGGCTCGTCGGTGTCGATGGGATGGAAGGTGGCCTGGCCGCTGATTTCGATCTCGACCTGGTAGCGGCTCTTGACCGTCACCCGGGTCCGCCGCGCGCCCTCGGGCTGGAGGAAGATCGTCGCGCTCGCCTCGAGGTCGACGCGGCGCTCGACCTCGCTCACGCGGAAGCCGCCGTCCACCGCGTCGGACTCGATGTATCGACTCGACTCGGCGACGACGTAGTCGAAGCGTTGCACGTCAGCGCCGTCGCCGGGCTCGAAGGTCCGCGTGGTGCGCCCGCAATCGACGAAGCGCGCCGGCTTGTTGAAGGCCGCCGCCAGATCGCTCGAGCGCACGAGATCGACGCGCACGAAGCGCGACGCCTTCTCGAGGGCGGCCACCCGATAGGGACTCTCCGAGAGTCTCCGGATCAGCGCGTTCCAGGTCGACTCGAAGTCGAGATCGACCACCGTCTCTACGACGACGGAGCGCTCCATCGGCGGCTCGTAGACGACCTCGGACACGATCGCGCGCGGGTCCGGCCCGCAGCCGGCGCCCACGCAGGCGATCGCGATCGATGCGAGACGGGCGGCGGATCGCCGCAGGGAACGGGAACTTCGGGGCAACGGACACTCCGAGCTGGGGTCGGACTCGACCGGCGCCCATGATCCCGAAAGTCGGAGACGTTGGCTAGCGCCCCCGCGCCCCGTCCAGCCTCAGCGCGTCCAGGCGAGAAAGGTCTCGAAGAGACGCTTCACGGTCGGCGTGAGTCGTGTTCGCGTGTAGGCCCCTGCCGCGCGCTTGATCGCCTCGCCCTGGGTCGGATAGGGGTAGATCACGCCGGTGAAGGCGCCGAGGCCGATGCCGTGCTGGATCGCCATCGTGAGCTGCGTGATGAGATCCCCGGCGTGCGCCGCGACGATCGTGGCTCCGACGATGGTGTCGGTGCCCTTCTTGACGTGGACCTTCACGAGGCCCTCCTCCTGACCATCGGTGACCGCACGGTTCGATTCGGCGATCCCGACCTGATAGGTGTCGATCTCGATGCCCTGCTCCGCCGCGTCCCTTTCGTAGAGACCGACGTGGGCGATCTCGGGCTCGGTGTAGGTCGACCAGGGCATCATCAGGTCCGAGAGCTTCTTGCGGCCGAAGGGCCCGACGGCGAAGAGCGCGTTCTGGACGGCGATCTTCGCGGCGGCGTCGGCGGCGTGCGTGAACTTCCACTGCATGCACACGTCACCGACGGCCCAGATGCGCTTGTTGCTCGTGCGCAGGGTGTCGTCGACCTCGACACCGACCTTCGGGTCGAAGCGGACCCCCACCGTCTCGAGCCCCATGCCCTCGACGTTCGGAGCGCGGCCGGCCCCCACCAGGATCTCGTCGACGACGAGCTCCCGCGCGCCCTTCTCGGGGCAGGTCAGGTGGATCACGCGTTCGTCGCCACGCCGTTCGACGCGCTCGATCCCGCAGCCGAAGATCAGGTCGACGCCCTCGCGGGCCATCACGTCCTGCACGATCCGCGCGGCGTCCGGATCCTCACGCGTGAGGATCTGGTCCATGCGTTCCAGGACGTGGACCTGGGAGCCGAGACGCTGGAAGGATTGCGCGAGCTCGCAGCCGATCGGCCCGGCGCCGATCACGGCGATCCGCTTCGGCCGCTCGGTCAGCGAGAAGACCGTCTCGTTGTCGAGGTAGCCCGCCTCGGCGAGCCCTTCGATCGGCGGTGCGACCGCGCGAGCGCCCGTCGCGATCACCGCCTTCTTGTACTCGAGGGCCTGGCCCCCGACCTCGACGCGGCCCTCGCCCACGAAGCGCGCCTCGCCCAGGTAGACGTCGATGCCGAACTCCTCGGAGTAGCGCTCGGCCGAGTCCTCGTCGCTGATCCGCGCCCGGATCTCGCGCATGCGCCGCATCACCTCCTCGAAGTCGCCGAGGTCTTCCGCGCCCGCCGGCATGCCGAACCGGGCCGCTTCGCGCGCCTCGTGGACGACCTGCGCTCCGCGGATCACGGCCTTCGAGGGCACGCAGCCGACGTTCAGGCAGTCGCCGCCCATCAGGTGGCGCTCGATCAGCGCGACCCTCGCGCCCAGGCTCGACGCGATCAGCGCCGTGATCAGTCCGCCGGTCCCGGCGCCCAGCACGACCAGGTTGTACCGGCCTTCGGGCGTGGGGTTCTGCCACTTCGGCGGATGGACGTTCTCGACGAGGCGGGTATTCCACTCGTCGGCGGGGAGGACCTGGATCGGCTCTGCCATCGGTCGGGCTCACTTTCGGTTCTTGGTGCGGGGTGCGGGGTGCGTAGTTCGGCTCGGGGAGGGACGGGAAACGGGACCCGATCAGGCCGAGGCGTCTTCGTCCGTCGCTGCGTCGAGGGCACGGCGGGCGATGCGCGTGATGTAGAGGGTGACGACGGCGGTGGCGGCGAGTCCGACGCCGCGCACGACCCAATCCGCCGTACCCGCCTCGGTCTGCACGCCGCCAGCGACCGCGGCGACGTCGCCGATCAGCTTGCCCGTGTAGACGTAGAGGAGCGTCCCCGGCAGCATGCCGAGCGATGCGATCACGTAGTCCGCGAGCCGGACCTGCGTGAGTCCGAGGGCATAGTTGAGCAGGTTGAAGGGGAAGACCGGCGAGAGGCGGAGCAGGAACACGATCTTGCGCCCCTCGCGTCCGACCGCGCGATCGATCGCGGCGAAGCGGGCGTCGCCTTCGATTCGACGTTCGACCGCGGCGCGGGCGCCATGGCGCGCGATCAGGAAGGCGCCCGTCGAGCCGAGGACGGCCGCGACGAAGACGTAGAGCGTGCCTTCGGCGAGACCGAAGATCGCTCCGGAAGCCAGGGTCAGGACCGAGCCCGGCACGAAGCCGATGACCGCGGCCGCATAACCGAAGACGAAGACGATCGGGCCGAGCGCGCCGAGGCCCCCGACCCATTCCGCGAAGCGCGGGACATAGGCGCCCGCGCTCCGGCCGAGGAAGATCACGAGGGCGAGGAGCGCCACGCCGATCAGGACCTTGACGAGGAGGGGGCTTCCGCCGGAGGTGGGCTCCGCCTGCGTGTTCGGCTCTTGCTCGGTTCCGGTCGGCGCTGCCATGGTCGGTCCTCCCGATCGTCCTCTCTCGACGTCACGTCGTGGCCGGGCTCGAACCTTCCCGGCTTCGTGGTAGGTGGTACGCCGTCACGAGCGATTCGGGTACGGCCCGGGACGAAAAAGATGGCCGGACCGCCGGTCAGTCGCCGCCCCCGGACAGCGTCGCGCAGATCTCGGCGCCCTCGCCCAACACCTCGAAGTCGAGGGTGAAGCCGCCCTCGGCAAAGCCGTCCACGAGGGCACGCACCGGCCGCGACGCGAGCAGCGCCTGGGGCGTGCCCGGCGCGGATCGAAGGGGAATCACGTTGCCCGAGTCCGCGTCCCGCGGCGCGCCGAACACGGTCTGCCACCGCAGGACCAGTCGCCCCGCGCCCGCGAGGGCGACCCGCCTGATCGGGCGCGCCGCGGCCAGGAGGATCTCGCTGTCGTGCGGGGCGTGGACGGACGCCAGGCGGACGAGCTCGGCGACCCGTTCGCGCTCGACGGCGCCGATCGCGAGCCACGCTTCGGGGTCCGCATCGAGGCGCAGCGTCTGTTCGCGCCCGGCGAGCGTCCCACGTACGCGCGCCGCCACGTCGTCGAGGACTCCGGCTGCGCGTTCGAGCGATCCGTCGATCATCGGTTCCTCCGCCAGAACGCGCGCGACCCTCTGCCGACGCTACCGGATCGGGACTGCTCAGGCGTTCGCGATTCGTCTTGCGTCACCGCGCACGACGACGGACATCGCGAGCGAGAGGACCAGCACGATCACGCCCATCGCCAGCAGCACGTTGTTCACCCCGAAGCGATCCCCGAGTCCTCCGGTGATCGGCGAGACCAGGCTGAAGCCAGCGAAGGCGAGAAAGTTGAGCGACATGACGCGGCCCATGAACGCGACCTCCGTCACGCGGGCAGTCACGGCGCCGTTCAACGCATGGAAGCCCCCGCTCGTCGCGCCGACCAGCACGATCGCCGCGAGACCGCTCTCGTAGCTCGGCGCGAGCGCGAAGAGGATCAAGGTGACGCCGAAGCCGATCGCCATCCAGGAGTAGATCCGGGTCGCGACGTCGGCGTCCGCAAAGCGCGCCAGCGAGAGGCTCGCGGTGAACGCGCCGATCGCCGAGAAGATCGCGACGATCGCCACGTCCTCGCGCGGACGCCCGACCTCGGTCTCGAGCCAGCCGTTCATCAGCGCGACGTGCGGGAAGCCGACGAGCATCACGCTCACGAAGAAGATCAGCAGATTCCGGAGCTGGACGTGTCGCCAGGCGTAGGTGAGCCCTTCCCGGAGATCCTGGAGCACGTGGGTCTCGCCCACGTTGTCCCGGACCACCGAGCGAGGCAGGAGCGCGAGGAGCATCCCCGACCCCAGATAGAGCCCCGCCATGGTCCAGTAGGCCGCCGCCGGACCGAGCGCTTCGACCCGCAGGAACCAGCCCGCGACCGCCGGGCCCAGCAGCCGCGAGGTCGTGTTCGAGACGTTGGTCAGGGTCATCGCGTTCCCGCGCAAGGAGGCCGGCACGAGGTCGACGACCAGGGCCTGGCGCGCGGGGCCGATGAAGGCGAAGGCGCTCCCCATCACGAAGGAGTTGAAGGCGAGGTTCGCGACCGTGATCGTGCCTTCGCGATAGCGGACGGCGAGCACGGCGAGGGAGACGGCGGAGACGCCCTGGCCGATCACGATCACGAGTCGCTTCGGGAGTCGGTCGGCGTAGGCGCCGCCGAGGGGCCCGATCAACATCATCCCGAGGCCCTGCCCGAAGACCGCGGTTCCCACCGCGACGTTCAGCCCCTCGAGCTCGAACGCCACGTATCCCTGGACGAGGGTCGACATGAAGAAGGCGGTGAACGAGAGAACCGTCCCGGCGAAGAGCGTTCGAAAATCGGAGATGCGCAGAGCGCCGAACGTGCCTTTGCTTTCGGGAGGCATCGGGCGAGGTTAACACCCGGACCGAAGTCGGCGCGCACGCGACGGCGGGACCCGGAGCCGGTCGCCGACGCGAAGACGCGAAGACGCCGCGCCCGCCGGAGCGGACGCGGCATCTTCTACTGTCGACGAGGCGCTAGAGCTTGCGGGCCAACGAGACGAGCTCGAGGAACTCGCTTCGTTCTCCGTGCTCGTCGTCGCCGAGGGCACCCTCCGCGAGGCGCTCGACCAGGCGATAGCTGCCCGCGCCCTTGAACTCGCTGTCTCGCAGCAACATCCCGAAGAGGGCGACCGCCGTCGAGAAGCGAGCGTTCTCGCTCGCGGACTTCACCCGTCCCGGCTGGCCTGCGAGCGCAGCGGTCAGGAGCTTGCTCTCGTCTTCGCCGGGATCCTTGTAGCGGAGCTTGAGCGTGAGCCACTCCCCCGTCCCCGCCGCCTCGGTCAGGTCGGGAACCGTCTGGTATCGAAGCGGATCGACGGTCGCCCCCTGGACGCCGCCCTTCGCATCGACGGGCACGATCTCGTAGAGCGCCGTCACGTGATGACCGGCGCCGATCTCGCCGGCGTCCTTGGTGTCGTCGTTGAAGTCCTGGTCGGCGAGGCGACGGTTCTCGTAGCCGATCAGCCGATAGGCACGGACCTTCTCCGGGTTGAACTCGACCTGGATCTTCACGTCCTTCGCGATCGTGACCAGGGTCGCATCGGCCTGCTCGACCAGGACCTTGCGAGCCTCCTGGCGCGAATCCATGTAGGCGTAGTTGCCGTTCCCGTGGTCCGCGAGCTGTTCCATCGTCGCGTCGTTGAGGTTGCCCCGACCAACGCCGAGCACCGTGAGCTCGACGCCACTCTCCCGCTCCCGCTCGATCATCTTCACGAGCTCGGAACGGTTCGACACGCCGACGTTGAAGTCGCCGTCGGTCGCCAGGATGACGCGATTGATGCCCTCGTCGTCGAAGTGCTCGCGCGCGGTTCGGTAGGCGAGCACGAGCCCGGCGGCGCCCGCCGTGGACCCGCCGGCCTCGAGACGTTCGAGGGCGTCGACGATCTTCGACTCTTCGTTTCCCGGCGTCGGCGGCAGGACCAACCCGCTCGCGCCGGCATAGACGACGATCGAGACCCGATCGATCGGACGCAGCGTCTCGACGAGCCGCTCCATCCCGTACTTCACCAGACCGAGGCGGTCGGCACCGCGCATCGAGCCGGAGACGTCGAGCAGGAAGACGAGGTTGCGGGGCGGCACCTCCTTGCGCGCCATCTCCTTGCCTTCCACCGCGATCCGCACCACGCGGTGTTCGTCGCGCCACGGTGCCTCGAAGATCTCCATGTCGACGGCGAAGGGCGCTTCCGACGTCGCCACTCGTCGCGGATAGCGGAAGTAGTTGACCAGCTCCTCGATCCGGACGGCACCGACCGGCGGACGCGTCTGCTCACGGAGGAAGCGACGTACGTTCGCGTAGGAGGCCGTATCCACGTCGACGGAGAACGTCGAGAGCGGCGCATCGCCGGGCTTGAGGAAGCCCTGCTCCGCGCTCTCGTCGTAGCGCTCGGTATTCCAGTCGATCGGCGGCGGCGGCGACGCGATCTCGAGGTTCGGGACATAGTCGCTGTATCGGAGCTTCTCCATCCGACGTCGCGCGACCCCCTTCTGGGCACCGGGGCGATTCGTGCGGAGATCGGACGCGCCGAGCCCAGCGAGGTCGTCCGAATCGAAGGCGATGGCGGAGGCCTCGACCTCGGACAGGAGCATCGCCGCGCCGGAGCCCGTGGTGACCACCTCTTCGACGCCGGCGAAGGGGTCGTCCGGCTCCGGCGTCGCGGCGACCGGCTGGGGCGTCTCGGCGACCGGTACCTCGGGTGGCGTCGGCGGGGGCTCCTGAGCGACGACCCTCGGCTCGGGAGCCGAGGCGTCGTCGGTCGCGCAGGCGGCCAGGAAGAAGACGCCGAGCAGGGCGGTCATCAGGGCCGAGAACGAGACGAAGAGGACCGGACCGCGGGGTCCGGAGTCGGGGCGCGTTCGCATGCGGATCTCCTCACGCTGGGGCGCGCGCCCGACCCGGGCGGGGCAGCGGAACCGCGCGCAATCTGGCCTCTGTGACGACCGCGGCGCGGCGCCGGTTCCCGGTGAGGCGAATCCCACGGCCCGTCACGTGTCCGTGTTTGACACCCCACCCCCCTCCCGGTAATTTGCGCGCCTCTCCGACGGCGGGCGTAGCTCAGTTGGTTAGAGCGCCAGATTGTGATTCTGGAAGTCGCCGGTTCGATCCCGGTCGCCCGCCCCATTCATGCGGGCTTCGTGCCCGTCGCGGGGGCCTCGCTAGACCAGGTCGGAGAAGCCTCGGCGGGTGCTGGGTGCTTGGTCGCGAGGGGGCGGCTTCGGGGGCCGCGTTGCGGAGGCGGGCCTTTCGAGCGGGCCATGCTCGTTCGGGCTCCGGCGTGCGCGCTGCGCGCGCGGCCTCTTGCTAGGGGCGCAGGTCGTCGGCAGCGCACTCCAGCGCGGCGTGCCCGCTACGCGGGCGGCCTCTTGCTGGAGGCGAGGCGGGTGAGCTCGTTGGACGATCGCGAGGCGAAGCCGTTCGTCACGACCGGCATTCGCCAGGCGCATCCGCCCCATCGCGATCGGCGTCGCCGTAGGGTCTGGGCGCTACGCGGTCTGCCAGGCGCCACCCGGTCGCAAAAAGAGTGAGACCAGCGCCGACTGCGGCGGCGCTTTTTCCGGATCGCCGGCGTAGCCGGCGATCCGGAAGAAACGATCTCCGACGTGTGCGAGGCACACGCCGGAGATCGTCTACGTTCCTCGGGCCCCTGACCTGGCGGCCTGCGCGACTTGCGCGGGACACGATGGGCGAGTGTGTCAAGCGAGGGCGGGGGCGCCTCCGGAACGCAATCCTTCGTAGTGTTCGATCGGCACGACACCGAGGGTTCGACGGACTTCGTCGAGGGGGCGCTCGAGGAGCGCTTCCCAATCGGCACCGGGCAGCCATGCGGCGCGGCCGGCGCGTCGGAAGCCGTCACGGATCAACACGCGTTCCCCGGCCATCGGACCACGGGCCTTCAGGTAGGCGACGACGACGATGAAGCCGATGCCGCGGTTGCGGATCTGGCGATAGGTGAACGAGAGGAGCGCGGCTTCGCCGAAGAGGTCGCGGCCGTAGCCGGTCACCACGTGCCAGAGGTCGTGGCTGTCGCGAAGGCGCTGGCCGAAGAGCAACCGCCGCTCGTCGATCTCCTCCTCTTCGGGACGTTCGACGGAGTCGCTCGCGTCGACGAGCCCGTCGGCGGTGATCTCCTCGCGAGCCGTGAACTCGGCGTAGGCGCGGCCGAGCGTGCCCTCGGGCAGGGACTCGAGGTAGGCCCGATCGGACAGGGTCTCGAGCAGGACACGGTTCTCGGCGAGGATCGTCGGGCCGTGCTCCGAGGCGAGAAAGCGCTGGAAGGAACGCTCCTGGGAGTTGCCCGAGAGCGCACGAATGATCCGGAAGACCTGCGGCGTGTCATCGGGGTCACGGATCAGCGCCCGGATTGCGTCCCAGGCTTCGCGAAAGAGGATTGGGTTGCGGCGAGGCGGCATGTGCTGGCTCCAGAACCGACGCTGGCCGTCCTGAGCCCCCGAGAACGGGCTCCGGGCGGACGCGAGGTCGCTCGACGGATCGAACGATGGGGACCGCGATCGGGCGCTCGTCTCCGAGGCCGGGGTCGATCGCTGTCGACGATCCATTCCATTCGCCGGAAAAAGAGCGGCAGCTTCGACACGGACTCTTTCCGTTCGTCCGATACGTTGCGAAAATACCTTACCGACAATGCTGTCAACAGGGCTTCGGGACGGTGATGAACAAGAATGTCCACAAGGCGTCGGACGCGCCTCGGCGCCGCCGGCGTACGGCGGACGTCGCCCGCAGGGAGATCCTCGACGCCGCCAAGAAGCGGTTGATGGAGGGCGGTCCGGACAACGTCCGACTGAAGCAGATCGGCGAGGAGATCGGACTCTCCCACTCGTCGATCCTGCACCACTTCGGAAGCCGCGACGCGCTCATGGAGGCGCTCCGCGAAGACGCCTTCGGCGCGCTCGCTCAGGATCTCGCGGCGCGCCTGGCGACGCCGGGGGACGGCGATCCGACGATCGACTTCTTCGAGAAGGTGGCCGAGACCCTCGGCCAGCAGGGCTACGGACGCCTGCTCGCCTGGCAGATGATGTCGGGGAACGTGCCGAACCGGGGTTCGATCGGCCGCACGGTGCTGGGGCCGGACGGCTCGGGCGGACTGCTGCGCGGCGTGGCGGGGCATCTCCAGAAGATTCGCGACGGCCGCGCGAAGGCGCTCGGCGAGGCCGAGCCCGATCTGGAAGAAACCCGACGCGTCGTCGCGATGATCGGTTGCTTCGCGCTCGGTGAAGCCCTCGCCGGCCACCTCATGGTCCGGAGCGCAGGTCTCGGCTCGGAACCGGAGGACCGCCGCGTCTTTCGGGCCTGGGTCGCCAAGCTCACGGAGCGGGCGCTCTTCCCGGAGGTGCCCGACGCCGATCGGGCCGAGCCGCGGGACGCGGGGACGGAGTCCACCGACGTTCCGCGCGGTCGTCCTGCCCCGAAGAACCTGGCGCACGAGATCTCGTCCGCCAACGGCCTCTTGGACGACTGAGTCCGGCGGATCCCCGAGCCGGCCCCGGGTCTCCACCGGATCGAGCCCCCTGCCCCGCCTGCCGATCTGCGTAGGACATGCCGATCGAGACCACGACGCTCTGGACCCCGCTCAGCCTCTGCCTGGGCCTCACGCTCTACGTCTTCGGCGGGCTCCGCTTTCGACGCTGGGCCGTAGCGGACCGCTGGGGGGTGCCGCGCTTCTCGCACTCGGTCGAGACGGTACTGCTCTGGCTGGTCTACAGCAGCGCCGTGTCGATCGCGATCATCGTCGCGCGCCAGACGCTCCGACACTTCTAGGCGTCACGGGCGCCGCGGTCCATGCAAGCGACACCCGTCGGGTAGGGACACACCAGGACCGCCCCGGCGCGGGCAGCAGGGCCCCAGACGCAGCCCCCCGCGCGGGCCCTTGGGCCCCAGACGCAGGAACGCCCCGGCGCGGGCTGCGAGGCGGCGCGCCGAGGCGTGCGAATCAGCGAAGGCTCGCGAATCTTCCGATTCGATCTCGCGCGGTCTAGTGACCGCCGAGCGGATCCACCCAGACGTACTTGGCGGGGCGGACGACGAGCTGCTTGAAGGGCTTCGAGATCTCGTGAGGGCGCGTGACGAGCACGATCGGCGCCGTGACGAGGAAGAGGCCACTGCCCACGATCAGGCTGACGAAGCCCGCCGGGCGAAGCAGCATCACGTCGACGACCGGCGAAGCGTTCGCGGCATCACCCTGGGCAACGGTTTGCGCGGCCGCGGTCTGCACGAAGGCGACCTGGAACATCAGCGTGGCCGCCATCACGGCCAGGATTCGTCGAATGCGAGTGGACATGGAATGTCCTCCAAATGCGAGTCTCGGCTCTCATCGGCCGCCCCGAACCCTCGCTGAACCCCTCCCGGCACCCGGTCATGGGGTTTCCACCGCCATCGGAAACCGAGGCGCTGGAAGCGAGCCCGACCCGCTTCCTCGAATGCACCCGGCTCGGCCTTGCGCGGTCCCACGGGACATGCCGAGACCTGCCCCATGGACCGGCAACTCCGTTCGGAGAGACGAGCCTTCGCACCATGGGACGTGGACCGTAGTCTGCACCCGGCACGCATCGTGCGATGTCGGGATGCATGTCGTCTACGCACTTCCCTCGCCGCCCACCCCACTGCCCCAACCCCGACTGCGATTTCCATGCAGATCCAACCGGTTGGCGCTTTCAGAAGAAGGGCTTCTACGAACGCGAGGCCCGGCCGCGCAGGATTCAG